>NC_015717.1:4108000-4424000 GCF_000253295.1 Hyphomicrobium sp. MC1
GTCGTCCCAGGGTGGTGATTTGCCGAAGCGATCGACGAGAAAATCAATGAAGACTCGGGTTTTCGCGGCCAGATAGCGGTTCGGCGCGTAGAGTGCGTGAATAGTGAGGTCTGATGGCCGATTGTCGGGAAGGACGAGCTTCAGCCGTCCGGCAGCAATGTCCTGGCCCACGATAAATGTCGGCAAGTTTGCGATGCCGATGCCTTGCACGGCTGCGTCGCGCAGCACATCGCCATTGTTCGATGCCAGGCACGCGCCGATGGCGACGGAGACGGGCTGGCCCTTCTCGGTCAAGTGCCAGCGCTGCATCGATGTGGTGTGGCCGTAGCTCAGACATTTGTGATCGACCAGTTCGGCGGGCGTCTGCGGCATTCCGTGTTTTTCGAGGTATCCGGGCGAGGCGACGATCACGATCCGGGCCGGTGCGATCCGGCGGGCGATGAGGCTCGAGTCCGTCGGCGTCCCGATCCGCAGGGTGACGTCCGCGCCTTCTTCCAGCGGGTCGATGAAGCGATCGGTCAGCAGGAGTTCGACCTTGAGGTCATAATAGAGGGTCATGAAGTCGGAGATGGCCTTGCCGAGGTAGAGCATGCCGAACGACATCGGTGCGTTGACCTTCAGGATGCCCTTTGGCTCGTCATGGAGGCGGGAGACCTGGGCCTCGGTTTCCTCGATCTGGGAGAGGATGGAAACACAACGCTCATAGTACGCAAGGCCGGCTTCGGTCGGGGTCACGCGCCTCGTGGTGCGGTCCAGGAGACGGGCGCCCAGCGCCTGCTCGAGCTCCATGACGCCCTTGCTGACGGCCGAGCGGGTCAGCCCCAGGCGACGCGCCGCCTCAGCGTAGCTGCCGCTGGAGACGACTTTCACCAGCGCTCTCATGGCGTCGAGCTTGTCCATTTGTATCCAAATCGGAAACAGATTGCTCATATATTGATATATTGAGCGATTTTCGTCAACGAGCCATATTCAGAACGTCGGAGGGCTGATGCCTCCGCACAAAGCGAATTTCAAAGTGTCTGGAGGCATGCATATGACGAAGGTTTTGGTCCTCTATTATTCCAGCTACGGCCACATCGAGAAGATGGCGGAGGCGGTGGCGGCAGGCGCGCGCGAAGGCGGCGCCGAGGTGACGATCAAGCGAGTGCCCGAGCTAGTGCCGGAAGAGGTCGCGCGGCAGTCGCATTTCAAGCTCGATCAGGCGGCGCCGATTGCGACGGTCGATGAGCTTCCGAACTACGACGCGATCATCATCGGCGTGCCGACCCGCTTCGGCAACATGCCGGCCCAGATGAAAAACTTTCTCGATCAGACGGGTGGTCTCTGGTTCGGCGGCAAGCTGATCGGCAAAGTCGGCAGCGTCTTCTCATCGACGGCTACGCAGCACGGCGGTCAGGAGAGCACGATCCTGTCGACGCATACGGTTCTGCTTCACCACGGCATGGTGATCGTCGGACTGCCGTACTCGTTTCAGGGGCAGATGGGCGTCAGCGAAGTGACCGGCGGCTCGCCTTACGGCGCGACAACGATCGCGAACGGTGACGGCTCGCGTCAGCCCTCGGCCAACGAACTTGCAGGCGCCCAGTTCCAGGGCCGTCACGTCGCGCAGATCGCGGCCATGCTGAAGGCGTAAGCCTCACCAATTCGGACCGTTGCCGAATTGGCGACGGTCCGCTTCCACCGGCTCCGATTGAAGCGCCGGATCGACCCTCCACATAGCAGATCAACCTAGTGACATCTCGTGCGAACGAGAGAAAGGACAAGCCATGTCTGGTATTCACCACATCACTGCGATCGCTGGCGATGCGTCCCACAATCTCGACTTCTACACGCGCGTTCTCGGCCTTCGCCTGGTCAAGAAGACCGTCAACTTCGACGATCCCGGCACCTATCACCTCTACTTCGGTGATGAGACCGGCACGCCCGGCACGATCCTGACGTTCTTCCCGTGGGCACATGCGTCCAAGGGCCGGAATGGAGTCGGGATGGCGCAGCAGACGATGTTTCGCATTCCCGAGACCGCGATTGGCTATTGGACACACCGCTTCGTCGAGAAGGGCGTGCCGCATGAGGCGATCGAGAAGCGCTTCGGACAGTCGGTCCTGCAGTTCACAGATCCGGACGGCATGAGCCTCGCTCTCGTCGGCGTGGCTGGTGCCGAAGCCGAGGCCGCTTGGACCGGCAGTGACGTTGCAGCGGAAAACGCTATTCGCGGTTTCCACGGCATCCGATTGTTGCTTGAAGACGTGAAGAGCACGGGCGATATCCTGACGGATGTGTTGGGCTTCACGGAAGCGGGCAGCGAGGGCAACGTCACGCGGTTCGTGGCGAAAGGCACGAAAACCGGAAGCGTCGTCGAAATCCACGAGGCGAAGGGCTTTCTTGCGGCTCGCATGGGCCGGGGCTCTGTCCATCACGTCGCGTTCCGCGCGGCGTCGGATGAAGAGCAGGCCGAGATGCGCAAGAAGCTCGTCGAGAACCATCGCATCCAGGCGACGGAACAGATGGACCGCAACTACTTCCGGTCGATCTACTTCCGCGAGCCGGGCAGCGTGATTTTCGAGATCGCAACCGACCAACCAGGCTTTGCCGTCGATGAGCCGGTGGCCACCTTGGGACAGGCATTGAAACTGCCGTCGTTCCTTGAAGGTCAGCGGAAGGAAATCGAGGCAGTGCTGCAACCGTTGGAGAAGGCAGCATGACGACAAACGTCATTCGTGCGGGCGCACCTTTGGGTGCCGCCCGTGCGGCGATGATCTTGGTTCACGGACGTGGAGCAAGTGCCGAGGGTATGCTCGGCCTTGCGGACGCATTCGAAGCCAGCGACATCGCCTATGTCGCTCCGCAGGCGCGTTCGGGCAGTTGGTATCCGCAGTCTTTCATGGCGCCGATTGCCCAGAACGAGCCGCATCTCAGCAGCGCTCTGAAAACGCTTTCGGACGTCGTCGCGGATGTCGAGCGGCAGGGCGTGCCGTCCGAGAAGATCGTGCTTTTAGGATTTTCCCAGGGCGCGTGCCTCGCGCTCGAGTTCGCAGCCCGGAACGCTCGCCGTTTCGGCGGCGTCGCAGGCTTGAGCGGCGGCTTGATCGGACCAGAAGGAACGCCGCGTACTTATGCAGGCTCTCTCGCGGGCACGCCGGTATTCCTCGGATGCAGCGATGTCGACTTTCACATTCCGCTCAAGCGGGTGAACGAGTCGGCAGAGGTTCTTAAGGCGCTCGGCGGTAACGTGACGGAGATCATCTACCCCGGCATGGGCCACACGATCGTGCAGGACGAGGTTGAGCACGTTAAGAAGATCCTCAGGGATCTCTAACGGCCGCACAGGACAGGTGTTGGAATGGACTTCGACTTCGAAACACTTGCAGCGGACGATCGCTACAAGCTTCTCACCAGCACGATCGTTCCGCGGCCCATCGCCTGGGTAACGACACGAGCAAAGAACGGCGCCCGCAATGCGGCGCCGTTCAGCTTTTTCAACGCCATGGGCAAGGACCCGGCGCTGCTTGCCGTCGGCATCATGACCGACGGCGACGGCAGCATGAAGGACACCGCCCGCAATATCCTCGACACGGGGGAGTTCGTGGTCAATCTCGTGCCGCGCGTGGCGGCGGAGGCGATGAATTTAACGTCGCTCGATGCGCCGCCGGATGTCGACGAGCTTGCATTGACCGAGCTTGAGACGGTCCCGTCGCTCAAGGTCAATCCAGAGCGGATTGCGATCAGTCCGGTTTCGTTCGAATGCCGGCTGCATACGCCGCTCATATTTTCCAACCAGCTGCTCGCGATTGGCGAAGTCGTGCAGGCACATATTGCCGACGAGGCCATGCTCGACCCGGCGAAGCTCTATGTCGACACGCCGAAACTCGATCTGATCTCGCGGCTCCACGGCCGCGGGCTCTATGGAACGGCGGAGACGGCGTTTCAGATGCAGCGGCCCCGGTCGCATGACGCGCTGAAAAAGGAAAAGGCGCGAGATTGATCTCGCGCCTTTGTCCGAATTTCGTTAGTGGACCGCGAGCGTTTCTTACGCTTCGTGCGGAATATTCCGGGTCGATTCGAAGAGGAACCACACGCGGCGTTCGGCTTCGTCGATCCAGTTTTCGAGAAGGCTCGCCGTAGCGACATCACCATGCTCGTCGCAGAGATCGTGGAGCTGGCGCATTTCGTCCGCCAGCTGCAGATTGTCGTCGCGAAGCTCTGCCAGCATATCGTTCGGCGAAACGAAATCGGCGTCGTTGTCGAGAATGCGCTTTTGGCTGTTGATCTGGCCGATGGAGCGGATCGTCGTACCGCCGAGTTTGCGGGCGCGTTCAGCGATATCGTCCGTCGCCGCAAAAATCTGCTCGCTCTGATCGTCGAGAAGCAAATGGTAGCTCCGGAAATTCGGGCCGGACATATGCCAGTGGAAGTTCTTCGTCTTGATGTAGAGCGCGAAGAAGTCGGCGAGCAGCGCCGAGAGCGACGCGGAGATATCCTTGATGGCGTTGTCAGAGAAGTGCGACGGCGTATCGAGTGGAGCCTTACGCCGGGATTTGGTCGTATCCGCTTTCATGTTCATCTCTTCCTTGGCTATGCGTTGGGGGGGTGTGAAAAGGGCTTTGTAATTGATCAGGCGGTAGATACCGCCACATTGATCGAGGTCATCCAGCAGCCTCCTCGACGACGACTTTAATCAATGAGCACATTTTTTCTACGGTTGGCTGAATGGCGGGCGGAAGGTCATATCTTTTCGCGAGCCAGACTAAATCCTGATACGAAATCCATGTCGCGGAGCGCTCGTCCTGCCAGACCAACGCCTTCAGAGGCAGGTCCAAGCCGATGGTCTGCTCACTTTGCATAAGCACGGTGCCCGCCTTCGGGTTTCCGAAGAATAGCACTTCTGTCGGTCGGAGATCGAGGCCGGCTGCCGTTGCGCCCGCTTCATGGTCTATGCGTGCAAAAACCGTCATGCCGTGGCTGGACGCGGTCGCCGCCAGCCGGTCGGCCGTCTCCTTTGGACCATGGGAGCTTTGGAGAGTGATCAATCCTTCGACCATTTTTGCCGACGCTTCTTCCGGTTCCGGCGCGAGATTTTGGGGCCGCCACTGTTAGCTCCGACCGCCGGTCATTGTCCACCGGGCCCGACGCAAAATCGTGCATTCAGAAAAATTGCGACAAATGCCACCGCTTGGCGGCTCTCGCGGGTGACGACATTCGGGCGGTCGTCTAATCGTGTCTGGACTAATCCGACTCAAAGAGGGGAAGAATGATGCCGCGCCTTATGACGCTGCCGGCCGTGCCGGCCGTATTGAGTATTACGGCTGGCTACGTCGATACGTCGAGCTTTCTCGCTTTGAGTGGGCTCTTCACTTCACATGTAACGGGAAACTTCGTGACGCTCGGGGCATCGCTTGCCCAGGGTTCATCGGATACAATTGCCAAGATATTAGCACTGCCGCTTTTCTGCGCGGTGGTGTTTGCGACGCGACTACTGCGTTTCCAGCTTGAGAAAAGCGGCCTGCCGATTCTCGGCATCTGGCTTACGCTTCAATTCATTTTGATGACGATTGCCGGCGTGCTTGCCGTTCGCTACGGCCCCTTCCCCGATGCGGATACGGTTCCCGCCGTCGCTGTCGGTCTTATTCTGGTCGTGGCGATGGCCATTCAAAATGCGTTCCATCGCATTCACCTTGCGAACTATCCGCCGACGACCATCATGACCGGGACGACAACGCAGGCGATGCTCGATCTTGCCGATCTCGTTCATGGCGTGTCCGTCGATAAGAAGCCAGCCGTGACGGCACGGGTCACCAACTTGCTCAACGGCATCGTGGCCTTCGCGCTCGGTTGCGCAGCCGCTGCCGTGACTTATGCTCACGTCAAAGAGTGGGTTTTCATCGGCGCTCCAATTTTCGCAGCGATGACGATCGGCTTCTATATTCGGGAAAAGTCTATCGGCGCGCGATCTGGGTCGGCATGAAAAACGCCGACATTCGTCTGGCAGCGTTTCCGTATTGCATGTGCCGGTATCAAGCGTGGGCGTGGGCTTCCGTGTAGCGCGGCGCCGGCTTGCTAAGGGAGAGATTGGGACGAAGCGCCAGACGCGCGGCATTGAGATCGTTCCAGTCCTTGATGTTTGGTAGCGCCGGGATCGTGACCAATTCGCCGAGGTCCAAGCCTGCGAGCGCCGCATCGACCATCGGCTCGACGTCCATGATCATTTCCGGCGGATATTTGTTGACGTCGATGCCTGCACGTTCCCAGATTTCCGTTCGCGTCGCGCCGGGAAGGACGGCTTGAACGCGCACGCCGGCATCCGATAGCTCAGTATTGAGCGTGAGGGACAGATTCAGAACGTAGGCTTTCGAAGCGCAGTAGACGGCGCTGGCGATTTCAGGCGCAAGAGCCAGGACCGATGATACGTTGATGAGAGTGCCCGACTTTTTTCCGGAGAAGTTGGCAGCGGCAGCCGACGCCAAATGCGTCACCGCAGTGATGTTCAGATCAATCAGCCGGTCGGTGAGGGCGAGGTCGGCATTAGCCATGGCGCCGTTGTAGCCTATGCCCGCATTGTTCAGCAGAAGCGTTATCGCTTTGTCTTCCTGCAACCGCTTGGTGATAGCGGCGAGATCGGTCTTCGAAGTCAGGTCGGCAGCGGCGACCTCGACCGACCTGCCAGTTTCGGATTTGATACGTTGGGCAAGTGCTTCGAGCCGCTGTGCATCCCGTGCCACGAGCAGTAAATCATACCCACGCTTGGCAAGCCGATCGGCGTACACAGCGCCGATGCCCGATGAGGCGCCGGTGACAAGGGCCGTTCCCTTAGAATTCGACATTTGACGTTCCTTTTGTTGTCGTCGTGTGAATTTCGAAATGGCGAGGCTTCGCCAATATATATATTTTATACATCATATAAAATGGCGTACAGAATTATCATCTTGGCCAACCGGCCTAGCAGCTGCCATTCGAAACTTCGTCAGGTGTCCAATAGGGCGTCCCGCACCGCCTGCATAATCTCGTCGGAGACGGGCGAGCCCTTCGTCGATCGCGATAGAACCACTGCCCCGACGAGCATGGCGATCTGTGCTAAAGCATCTTCGCGCGCGGCGGCTTTGTCCTTCCTTTTGCGTGACAGAAGCGGTGTCAACCGCTCGACCATCACGTTAAAACCGGCGGCAAATGCCGTTCTGATCTGGCCTTTGGGGTTTTCGCGTGCCATGTCTCCGCACATGGCGGCGGCCGGACAACCGAGGCCGATGGCGTCGCGGTGTGCTTTCGTCGTGTAGCGTTTGATAAATTCCACTCGCGCTGATTTTTTATCGGCGCCGTTGCGTTGCTCGATCCCGTCGTAAATGCTGCGGCGCTCTTTAAACGCGCGTTCACAGGCCTCGGCGACGAGCGCCTCTTTCGAATCGAAATGACCGTAAAATCCGCCGTGTGTCAGGCCGGCTTCCGCCATGACGGCGGGAACGCTCACACCGTCGATGCCGTACTCAAGAAAGAGCTTCGATGCTGCATTGAGCACGTCTTCGCGGTGTTGATCTGCTTCCTTGCGCGATACTCGCGGCATTCTTTTTTCTCCTTGGGCCTAAGCGTGGGTCGACGCGCCGTTGCGTTGGCCCATGACCAAGCATGTCTCTGTCCCGTGAGCGACAAGGTTCCCTTCCTTGTCGAAAGCCTTCCCTTCCGAACTCGCAATGCGACCGCCGAGCGAAAGCACGACGCCTTCACACCGCAGGACACCCGTCGAGGCAAAAACTGGACGCACGAAATTGGTCTTGAGTTCCAGCGTCGTATACGATTGTCCGGCGGGCAACATGGATTGAATAGCACACGCCATTGCGGTGTCGAGAAGGGTTGCAATCCAGCCACCGTGAACCGTCCCCATCGGGTTATAAAATTGCTCAGTTGGCGTCCCTTCGAAAACGATACGGCCGATCTCAATCTCTTTCGGCAAAATTCCGGTCGCGCGGCTGAATGGCGGCGCGATAAGCGCACCATCCCGCAGCGCAACAAGAAAATCCAATCCTGACATCGCTGCCGCAACATGGGGCGACACAATCCCGGTCTTCATCGGCTCATCCAATTTCGTTTTCTCGCGGCGCGCGTTGAGGTGCGTCAACATTCGGCGTTGCGGGGCGATGCACTCACTTGCATTACGTCTATCATATATTATGTCGGCCATCATGAATAGCCAAGAAGGCGGAGGAGCCCCACCAATGCGTCAGGACCCGATTGTCATCGTATCTGCGGTTAGGACGCCTCTCGGGCGGTTTCTGGGCGATCTTGCCCCGCTCCAGGCTTCGGAACTCGGCGCGCACGCCATCCGGGCCGCACTGGAACGGGCTAAGCTGGCGCCAGAGAAAGTGGACGAGGTTCTTTTCGGTAATGTGCTGACGGCGGGACAGGGGCAGGCGCCGGCACGGCAGGCCGCACGCGCTGCCGGACTGCCCGATGCGACGGGTGCGACGACCGTAAACAAGGTTTGTGGGTCAGGCATGAAAGCCACGTTTCTCGCCCACGATCTGCTCGCCGCGGGCTCGGCTGATATCGTCGTCTCGGGCGGCATGGAATCGATGTCGAACGCGCCGTATCTGCTGCAGAGGGCCCGTGCGGGTTTTCGCGTCGGGCACGGACAGGTGCTCGATCACATGCTACTCGACGGCCTCGAAGATGCTTACGAAAAAGGCCGCAGCATGGGCGATTTCGGCGAGGCAACGGCTGAGGCCTATCAGTTCACGCGGGCGGATCAGGATGCGTTCGCAGTCGAGACACTGACGCGCGCGCGCTCCGCTATTCAGTCCGGAGCATTCAAAGCCGAGATTGCTCCGATCCGCATCGCGACCAAAGAGGGCGAGAAGGTCGTGGTCGATGACGAGAACCCGCTCAAGGTCTCACCGGAGAAAGTTCCGAAGCTGAAACCAGCGTTCCGGCCGAACGGCACGATAACCGCGGCCAGCTCGTCGGCAAACGCCGATGGGGCGGCAGCTCTGGTTCTAACGCGCCGCTCGCTTGCAGAGCGCGAAAGACTACCGATTCTTGCAGAGATCCGCGCACACGCCACGCACAGTCAGGAGCCGGCCTGGTTCACGACCGCGCCAATTCCCGCCATTCGCAAAGCCTTGGCAAAGGCGGGGTGGGAGGCTGGGGACGTCGATCTTTACGAGATCAATGAAGCGTTCGCGGCGGTCGCGATGGCCGCGCAGAAGGATCTTTCGATCGCGCGCGATAAGCTCAACGTCAATGGCGGCGCGTGTGCACTCGGACACCCGATCGGTGCAACGGGCGCGCGGTTGATCGTGACTCTGCTGCACGCGCTTGAGCGGCAGGGAGCGACGAAAGGGATCGCGTCGGCTTGTATCGGCGGTGGCGAAGCGACCGCAATCGCTATCGAGCGCGTTGGGCATTGAACTCTGCGTGATGGGCCTCAGGAGAGGCCCATCCGTGACTGGAGCCGATCGGTCGAAGCTCTGATCAGGCGATCTGAGACGATGCCGATGAAGGCGATGGCAAAACCGGCGGTCAAACCGCGGCCGGCATCGGCCTTGGCAAGCGCGATGAAGACCTCCTGGCCGAGATCGCGCGTTCCAATCATGGCGCAGATAATGATCATGCTCAGCGCCAGTAGCACGGTCTGATTGATACCGAGCATGATCTCGGGGAGCGCCAGGGGAAGCTGCACGCGCCAGAACATCTGGCGTGGCGTGCATCCAGATACGGTCGCAGCCTCAATCAGGCTTTCGGGAATCTGGCGAATGCCGTGGTTGGTGTAGCGAATTGCCGGAACGATCGCGAACAGGACGGTTGCGATCATGGCGGTCACGTCGCCTACACGGAACAGCATGACCACCGGAATGATGAAGCAGAACGACGGCAGCGTCTGCAAGGTGTCGAGGACCGGCGTCAAGAACGCCGCGAAACGATCGCTGCGCGACGCAAGGATGCCAATCGCAATTCCGAACACGGCACAAATGATCGCCGACACGCCGCAGAGATAGAGCGTCGCCATCGACTTTTCCCAAAGTCCCGTGACGGCGCAGAATGACGTCATCAGAACGACGAGCACGGCAAGGCGCATACCGGACAGACGATACCCTGCCAGTCCGACGAGCAGAACCATTCCGAGCCAAGGAAAATCGACGAGAAAATCTCGGATCGGGTTCAGGATATAGAGCAGCAGGAAGGTGCGGAAAGCTTCGATGGCATCGAAGAAATGGATGTTGATCCAATCGACGGCCGCCTTCCAGTAGGGAGCAGTCGAAACCTTTATAGCGGCCGGGACGGCTGCGAACGCCGGCACATAGACGCTCAAAATCGTGGTGACAGCGAGAATGGCGACGGCCAGCGTCAGCATCGGGTTTCGCTGTATGAAGTTCTGGTCCTGCACGTGCATGGCGGGACGCTGACGGGCCGCCGCCTGACTCAACCGATCGAGAACGATCGCAAGCGCGACAATCGCAAGGCCGGCTTCCATGCCCTGGCCGATCTTCAGCGCTCGAAGAGCGAGAAGCACATCATAGCCGAGACCACCGGCGCCGATCATCGACGAGATGATCACCATATTCAGGGCCAGCATGATCACCTGATTGACGCCGACCATCAATGTCGCGCGCCCTGAGGGAACCAGCACCCACCACAATTTCTGGCGTTGCGTGCAACCGACCATTTCGCCGAAATCATCAATCTCGTGAGGCACGCGCTTCAGCGCAAGCACGGTGGCGCGCACCATCGGTGGCATTGCGAATATGGCAGTTGCGAGCATGCCCGACACCGGACTGTTTCCGAACAGGAGCAGCATCGGAATGAGATATGCGAACGTCGGCATCGTCTGCATCAGATCGAGCATCGGCTGGATGATCGTGCGATCGATCCAAGGTTTCCGAAAGGCGACGACGCCAAGCATCAACCCAACGATAACGCACAACGGCACGCTGATAACGATGAGTGCCAATGTCAGCATGGCGCTCGTCCACTGCCCGAAGAGGGCGATGTAGAGCATGCAGGCTGCGGCCAATGCCGAGAGACGCCAACCACCGAATTTGTAGCCCGCGATCGCAAATGCTGCGCACACACCGATCCACGATAGACGCGGTAGAACGACCGCCGTGGGGCCGTAACCGGACTTCCAGCCCTTGGCGAGTAGGTCAATCGCCCATTGCAGTGGCACGTTGAACACGTCGGTAATGCCGCGCGTCAACCACATGAAATTCGACTTGAGCCACGCCATGATTGCCGAGATCCACTTGGAAATCGGGATAATGGCGGCGTCGGGGTACTTAACGGCCCACGGGGCGACGCTCGGAATGAGATAGAGGATCGCGACAACGGCGATGGCCACAATCCAGATCAACGTCGGGGTAGAGATGGCGGACGGCCGGATGGGCGCCGTCGTGTCTGCGACGGTCATACACGTGCCTCTTTAGCGAAGTCGCGATCGGCAAGGATATCGATAACGTCATCGGGCGTCACTTCACCGAGCGGTCTGCCATCGGCGGCGGTGACAAGAAAGTTCTTGCGGACACCGACGATGCGAGCCGAAAACGATGAGATCTTATCTTTTGCGCCGACTGTTCCGCCGTAGTCGGCAGATGGCGAAACCGGGCGCATCAGACTTGCTGCCGACATCACCTTCGAGCGCTGGACGTCGCGCGTGAATTCGGCGACGTAGTCTGTTGCGGGATGGAGCACCAGTTCTTCCGGCGTGCCGATCTGTATGATTTCCCCATCCTTCATAATGGCGACGCGGTCGGCCAAGCGGATCGCTTCATCGAAATCGTGAGTGATGAAGACAATGGTTTTCTTCAGCACGCTTTGAAGGCGCAGCAGTTCGGCCTGCATCTCGCGCCGGATCAAGGGATCGAGCGCGGAAAACGGCTCGTCGAGGAACCAGATTTCCGGTTCGACCGCGAGGCTCCGCGCAATACCGACGCGCTGCTGCTGGCCGCCTGAAAGCTCACGCGGATAAAACTGCTCGCGCCCGCTGAGGCCGACAAGCTCAATAACTTTGCGCGCGCGTGCCTCGCGCGTCTTGCGTTCGACGCCTTGAACGGAAAGCGGAAAAGCGATGTTTTCGAGCACCGTCAGATGCGGCAGCAGGGCGAAGTGCTGAAATACCATACCCATGCGGTGACGACGGATCTCAATCAATTCATCAGGGGATGCTTTCAGCAGGTCGATGCCGTCGAGTTCGATCTTTCCCCACGTGGGCTCAACCAATCGAGAGAGACAGCGAACGAGCGTCGACTTGCCTGAGCCGGACAAGCCCATGACGATGAAATTTTCGCCGCGACGAACTTCAAGCGACGCATGCCGGACGGCGCCGACGAGCTGGGCTTTGCTCAGGTCTTCGGATGTCGGTGCGCCGTTGTGTTTCGCCAGAAAATTCTTCGCGCCTTCGCCGAAGACTTTCCACACATCCTGGCACAACAGTTTAACCGGACGATCGTCAGTCGCCGACGTCGTATCATCGCGCAGGGGCGCTTGGGTGTTCATTTTAGGATCGCTCCATCGCGCCAAGCGCGCCGTGTGGCCTCAAAAACAGACGGGAACCGACAGCCTGCGATGGCACACCGGTTCCCGTCGCGTCTTCACTCAATGCTGCAAAGGAAGATCAGCCGAACTCTTATTTCGCCCATTCCTTCCACTTGGCCTCGTTGGCATCGACCCAAGCCGCGGCGACGTCATCCATCGACTTGCCGTCGAGATCGATCTCACCTGACATCTTGTTCAGTTCGTCAGTATCGATCGTGTAGTTTTTGGCGACTTTGTAAGCGACGGGCCATTTATCTTTCAGGCCTTTCCAGGAGTACTTCCAGATTTCGCCGTGCGGCTTGCCGCAATCGTACTTCTTATCCGGGTTCACACCCCACTTCGGGTCAGTGTAGCAGGCCGGTTCATATTCCGGAAACTGAACCCACTCGCCTTTGTATTTCGCCGGGGCCCAATGCGGTGAATAAATCCAGAGCATGATCGGCGCTTTGCGCTGATAGGCGGAATCGAGTTCGGCAAACATCGCGCCGTCGGTGCCTGCGTGGACAACAACGAACGGCAGGCCGAGGGCTTCGACGCGCTCGTCATCAAAACCTTCCCAGGTCACGGGACCGCCGAGATAACGGCCCTTCGGCGCCGTATCGGGCGTCGAGAAGGCTTCGGCGCACTTGGGATCCTTCAGAGCTTTCCAATCAGGAAGGCCGGGGCACTTTTCTTTCATGTACTCCGGGAACCACCACTCTTCCTTGGCTTTGGGACCAAGCTTGCCGAGCCGCTCGGTCTGGCCCGTGGCGTCGGACGCCTTCATCGCTTCGCGCGCGGTCGTATCCCAGTACTCGACGCCGATATCGATATCGCCGTTCGTCAGGCCGGTGGTGAGGCTCGAGAGATAATCGGCCGTCGGGTATTCAACGTTGTAGCCGAGTTTGGTGAGAATGCCGCCAAGGATCTTGGCGTTGAGATTGACGCTCGTCCAATCGAACAATGCAATCTTGATTGGATCTTGCGATTCAGGAGCGCCCGCCATGGCTTGGCTAAAACTCGCCAGCGATACGATCGCGGCGCAGGCCCCCCCGGCCAAAACGCGTTTGACGGCAGTGTACATAGATCAGCCTCCAAGCCAAATCAGTTGAGGTCGAATTGCAGAAATCGCGTGCAGTGACTTTCCTGAGAGTGATGATTTTTGAATTATGATACCTATTTCAAAGTGTGTTCAAGGCCAAATTCAGGGCAGTTGGTGCAAATATAAGCAGCACGCGCGCGAATAAATGTTTCATAGAAAGTCGTCGTCTCACGCCGATTGCGCTGCAGCCAACCGCGCTCTTTGACCGATAGAATAACCCAAAAAAGAAAGCGAACGCAGATGACTTGCTCTGCGTTCGCTCCGATGAAATGCGTTGACCGATTATCGACCCTGAAGCGGCCTATTGCCGAATGGTCCGCATAAAATTGCGATAAAGCATTTCGGCATCCGCAGCGAAATTCGCGGTGTGGGGTTTAGCAGCTTCAGCCATGCGCGGCAGTGCACCAGGTCCATGCGTGCGTTCCAGCGCTTGCGCGTAAGCCGGGATATTTCCCCAGTCGTCGATCGTGTTGTCTTCGATTTCGACGTGATACTGCATGCTCCATGCCGTCTTGCCGACACGCATCGCCTGGCAAGGACAAATGTCCGATTTGGCAAGCACAACGGCGCCTTCAGGCGGCTGCGCAACGCGCACGGAGTGCCACTGAACAGCTTTGAATTCCTTAGGCAGATTGCCGAACACCGGATCGCTTTCGGCTTCCGTCGTCAGGGCGACATCGAGAATGCCAATTTCAGGCGGACGTTGCGGTCCGCATGTGCCTCCCAGGGCATCGGCCAGGAGCTGATGTCCGAGGCAAAGCCCCATGAAGGGTTTTTCCAATTCGCGAACCCATCGGCGGATCGCGCGCTTTTCATCGAC
This sequence comes from Hyphomicrobium sp. MC1, assembly GCF_000253295.1. Classification (NCBI taxonomy): domain Bacteria; kingdom Pseudomonadati; phylum Pseudomonadota; class Alphaproteobacteria; order Hyphomicrobiales; family Hyphomicrobiaceae; genus Hyphomicrobium; species Hyphomicrobium sp. MC1. The sequence continues at coordinate 4,122,415 of NC_015717.1, forward strand.
AAGCCACGGGCATTCATCGACATCCCAGACGTCCATTGGGCCGCCCATCACCCAAAGCGCATCGTAGTTTTCAAGCGCCGGAATCGCAGCTCCTTCGTCGAGTTCGACGGCATCCCAAGCGATGCCGTCGGCGGCGAAGAATTTGCGAAAGATGCCTGGATGCTCACAAGCGATGTGCTGAAAAACAAGAAAGCGCACGTTTCCCCCTATTCCCTGTTCATGTACGTCATGATCGACCGGCCGACGACGCCAGGGCGCAAATATACGATGTGAACTCATCCGTCATCAGCGCTTCGATGCCCCTGGTTATTGGATGCCAGAGCTTCACAGGCCCGAACAAACGCGAAATTCCCCATATATTTCATATATGTCGCATAACCGTCATGGACATGGGGCAATGGTGAGAGGCGCGTTGAAGGGAACTCGATTTCGAAGCTGCTCTGTGGCGCAATTCGATAGCAAGCCGAGGCTCTCATGCTTGATGAAGTCCGTTCCGAAACTGCGTCCGGGTCGGGGATTGCACCACGCGCTTCAGCCGACACCCGCATCGGACAGTTCCGGCAGATCCTGATATGGCCGGTCGAGTTGATGCCGCCCAATCCTGAGCCGTCTCATCATGACTTCGCGGCGATCCTTTCGAAGCTCGGCCCCGACAATCCGTGGAAAGAGGTCGATGACGAGTTCACGTGCGATCCGAAAGATTTTCAGGAGCGTCACTACAATGAGTTCGTGACCTTCCTGCCGCCGGTCCAGCGCTTCCTTTACGGCGGACGAATTGGCAGATCGCCGGGATCGGTGTCATCGGAAAGTCCGGTCAAAACCTTCCGGCGTACCGATGTAGCGGCCGTGAGCGTGCAGCTCACGCCCGGCGCTGCCCCGATCGAACTCAAGGTGGCTCACGTCGATTTGTATTTCTTCTTCGAAATCGATGTCGCGATCCTGGCGTTAGAGCTTTATTCCGAAGACATCGGACTCTCCGACGTTCAAGACGTGATGTTCCGACTGGGACGAACGCATCCAGCCTATTGGGAGAAGGACACGGGCGTTGCCGGACATTGCCCAGTGAAGGTCGAATTTCTTTCAAGCCATGGTGACGTCCTGGCCGCCTCCGATTATGAGGATCGCGACAAGTTTCTGGCGCAGGTTTGCGCGAAGCGCGCGGCCCGCGTTGCTGCGCATTGGCAATATCTGCTGCATCCGCTGGTGCCGCATCATTCCGATCACCCGGGTGCGTTGCGCTACAAGCAGCTCGAATATTATCGCATGCCGCAAATGGCGCTTATTGCCGTGAAAGCCGGCAGCGAGCTGACGCGCGCCGATTACGTCCGCCTCGCTTTTGCATCCGGTCCAGGCGACTGCTCGGAGTTGCCATTCTCCCAGCGCCACCTTGAAGATTTCGAAGAGCGGTATTGCTACGATCGTTACTTCGGACAGCACAACGAGATTGAGTGGCCGCAGAGCCGTTATATGTCGTGCGGTCATGCCCTTGTCGTGACGGGCAGCGCCGACAACCCATTCTTCGTCGACCCCAACCATGGCTGCCTCAACAGCTTCCGGCATGAGCACTTCCTCGTCTTTCTGATCGCGCACTTCCACAAGGCATCGCTGCTGATGTTCTCCGATCATCTGACCGGAGCGATGAGCCGTCTCGATGCTAACAACAAGAGCGCGATTCTTGCGTTCAGAGCAGCGTCCCGGCGGGCGCTGCAAACCTTCCTGCGCTTCACGCATCGCTACTGGTTTCACTCGGTCAGCAATCAGACGCAGGCACACGATATTTTTGCATTGTGCCGCCGCCATCTCGATATTGACCGCCTCTACGACGACATTCGGCAGGAAATTCAGGAGATGAGCGAGTTCCTGGAAAACGAGGCTATGCGCCGTCAGAGCGATACCGTTACGCGACTGACCGTTGTTACGACGCTCGGACTTGTCGGCACCACCGTCACCGGCTTTCTCGGTATGAACCTGCTCGATTGGGCCAATCAATCGACGCCATGGCGATTGGTGGCATTTTCTGCAGTGCTTGTGCCGACCATCCTGCTGACGCTGATTACAATCGCTAAATCGCGCGCCTTGTCGGACATGATGGAATCGCTGTCCGACGGCTCGGCGAACTGGTTTCCCAGGCTTCGCCGTAAGACGCGCATTTGAACGGGGAATGTCAGAGGGACGTCGCTTCCATCATCTAGGCAATGGACAAGCGCATCTTTCGCTTAGAGGGGACGACTTCAATATGGTGCCGAAGCAGATTCTTTTGCGCGCATGCTTGTGCCTTGCGGTGCTTCTCAGCATCGCGCCGGCCCACGCCGATGCACCAAAGCACAACGTCATTCTTTTCGTTCCCGACGGCTTGCGGCGGAAGATCGTCACATCTGAGACGGCGCCGACGTTTGCCGATGTGCGCGACAAGGGCGTAAACTTCGTCAACAGCCACTCGTTGTTTCCGACGTTCACGATGCCAAATTCCAGTGGCATGGCGACAGGACATTACCTCGGCGATACCGGTGTGTTCGGCAACGTCATGTATGCCGGTTTTATCATTCGCTCGGCAAAGTCGGCGCGGTTGTCGTTCATCGAAAGCGATGGCGTTATCGGTGACATCGACGACCACTTCGGCGGCAATTTCATCGACGAAGAGACCATCTTGCACGTTGCCCATCGCTCCGGCTTCAACACGGCCGCAATCGGCAAGATCGGCCCGACGGCCGTATTCGATCACACCTCGCGCGGTGGCGCCGAAAGCGTCATCATCGACGATGCGACGGGTAGATCGGTCGGAATTCCGCTCGCTCCTTGGGTCAGCGAAGGTCTAAAGGCGTACGGGCTGCCGACCGAAGCTCCAAGCCGTCTGACCAACAAAGACCATGGCGATTTCAAAACGCCGGGCACAAAAGACGCCAACATCGTCCAGCAAGGTTATTTCGTGCAGGCATTGACGAAAGTTGTGCTGCCGAAATTCAAGGTGGACGGCAAGCCGTTCGTCATCGTGTTCTGGTCGCGCGATCCGGACGGGACGCAGCACAATCAAGGCGACAGCTTCCTGCGGCTGGAACCGGGCATTAACGGTCCGACGTCGATGGCGGCCATCAGCAATGCTGATTCCAATCTGGCCATGATCCGGCGCACGCTCGATCGGCTCGGGCTCGCTGATACGACAAACATCATCATCTCGTCGGACCACGGCTTCTCGACGATCTCGAAGCAGAGCCAAACGAGCGAAGCTGCGAAGGCCACCTACCCGAATGTGCCGCCTTCGCTGTTGCCGCCTGGGTTCCTCGCAATCGACCTCGCGAAAGCACTCGATATGCCGCTTTATGATCCGGACGAAGGCAATGCCAATGTCGCGCAGGGAACGCATCCGGTCGATGGCAATGGCTACATCGGCAAGGATCCGAATGCTCCGAACGTGATCGTCGCGGCCAACGGCGGTTCGGATCTCATCTATATTCCGAGCGGCGACCGGGAGCTCGTTCAAAAGACGGTCGACGCGCTGATGGCGCAAGATTACGTCAGCGGCATCTTCGTCGAAGATGACCTCGGCAGCTTTGCGGGAACACTGCCGCTGAGCGCTGTCAATCTCAAAGGCGCGGCACTGATGCTCAGACCCTCGATCGTCGTCAACTTCAAGAGCTTCTCGACCGGTTGCTCGGAGCCGACGACGTGCGCGGTGGTGGTCTCCGATACCGAATTGCAGCAGGGCCAGGGCATGCACGGCAGCTTCAACCGGGGCGATACCGAGAACTTCATGGCGGCGATCGGCCCTGATTTCAAAGAGGGCTTTGTCGACGAGGCGCCGGCCAGCAATGCCGACGTCGGCAAGACGATCATTGCGATCCTTGGATTGCTGCCCACGAGCCATGGAAAATTGGTCGGCAGGCCGCTCATCGAAGCGTTTCCGAACGGTGCGACGCCACAGTGGGAGCGCAAGACGCTGGCGTCAGCGCCATCTCCTTCAGGCCTCCGCACGATCCTGAATTATCAGGTTGCGGGCGATACGAAATATTTCGACGCCGCCGGCTTTCCCGGACGAACGGTCGGCTTGCGCCCTGAGGCAACCATCGCCGACACCCATAAGTGAACGCATCTGAAACGCCCGGCCTTGCAAGCCGCGATAGGGTCCGCTTCAGACTGGGCTCTGAACTTCCTGGTTCAGATCTTATTTGGTGACTGCGAGTTCGCGGTTCTGCTCGGCGACGCTCATGTCGTTGCCGCGCCAGACGAAGGTGTCTCCCACCCAGCCCTCGACCCAGAGCACCGGCAAAAGCGCATCACGCAGTAGCCACGTGAATGGCGAATGCCACCGCAGATGCCAGCCCGCAACGTGCGCCAGCAAAACTTCGGCGCCCAACCAAATCGACAGCAACCCTGTGAGCGCCATTAACGGATCAACGTCGAAGGCCGTTGCGGCGACGGCGGCAGCTGCGGCAGGCAGAGTGCAGCCGGAAAGTATTTCCGGCGCATAGAACAACGGGAACGTTGCGCGGCGCAGTCGCGCCCAGCGCACTTGCCGATCCCAGACTTGAGCTCTGGTTCGCAGGCCCAGGGGCTGCTCGAACGGTCGATCGACGAGCCGGACGTCAAGACCATGAGAGCGCACGATCTTGGTGGCGGCAGCGTCTTCGGCGATCTCGGCGCCCAATGCTTCGATGCCACCAGCATCGTCGAGGATATCGCGGCGCCAAAGCATCGACTTGCCCTGAGCAAATCCGAATCCGATCGTATCGGCCGCGCTTTGCCAGCGAGCCTGATAGGTGTTGAGGAATGCGCATTCGAGTTCAGCCCAGAAGCCGATCGGTCGACTTCCGATGGGCGGCGAACAGACGAGGCCCACACCCGGCGTGAAACTCTGGAACAGATCGTCGAGGTAGTGCGCAGGCATCAGGACGTTGTTGTCCGCCAGAACGATCCACCGATGGCGTGCGGCGGCCCATCCTTTGACGATGTTGTTGAGCTTAGGATTGCTGGTAGGCCGATCATCGCCGATCAGCAGACGGGCTTGGATATGCGGGTATTCGGCGATCAGCTTGCGAACAAGCGGTACGGCCGCATCATCCTCGCGAGCGGCGCAAAATATAACCTCATAGTCCGAGGCTTTCAGTTCGAACGTCGAACGCAATGTCATTTCATCGAAATGATCGACACCGCAAACCGGACGAACGATGCTGACCGGCTCAACATTTGTCGCGCGCAATCGGCTGCGTGGCGCCGAAACGCGGTAGAGTGTCAAGGCGACAGTCAAAAGGTGGGTGGACACCGCCAAGATGCAGAAGACAAGAGCCGCCGTCGTCACGAGATCGGCCATAGCTCCTCCGTCGACAAGAATGAACCCGCTGCATTTCAAGATTCATTGAAACATTGACGACGGTTGCACGACAATTCTGCGACATCCAATAAGAATGCCCTAAAGTTGTAGCTCATCCACACTTTTGTCGCGTGAACTGCGAACAGTCTGCGCGCTGCAAGATTTATGATTTCGGCGGGTTGGCCATGCGGCGCACAGCAGTGGTCGACAAGTAGGCGCCAACAAAGGCCGCTGCACAAAGGCCGATCACACCGGGCAAGCCGTCATTCAAGTTGGCAGCCAAAAGCCCTTCGTAGGCGATCGCCGCGCCGATAACGCCGCCGATCGCTGCGATAACAGTGTTGGACACGCCGCGAAGCGACAAACCGTAGAGAATGCCCACAATCAGGCCCGGATACATCGAAGGCCAGAAATGATCGTCCATGATTCCCCTCCCAGGCTTCACCAGCCTGCAGCTAACACCCGCGCCGCCAGGAAGGGGTTGATACCAGTCAATGACGGCCGGGACGATATGGCCGCGCAGACGACGTCTGGTCGCGGTTGATCTCAACTCGGAGAAAAGGAGACCGGCAGCGCCGAGTTGGCACCGCCGGTCTCAAGTCCTGTTCGCGGAAACAGCGATCAGGTCCAGGGAGCGAAAAAACATTACGGTCCGAGCTTCAGAATCCGCCTAGAAATCGGGCGATGGGCCGACGGGCGCGAGTTCGGACAGGGGCTCCGGCAACGGTTCATCGCGTGACGCTGCGACGATCAACGAGGGCCTTTCGTTGCCACGAACGCGAGTTCCCGGCCGGTGGCGCGAGAAATCTTGCTCATGCTCTGGTGCAACGATGCGATATCGCTTTTCCGTCATAGCCCGACACCTCTCGCAGCAGCTGCCCGGCCTCGAAACTGGCGCCGGGCCGATGCGTGCGCGATAGCTGCTCTTTCTGCCAGAAACGGATTGGCGAAGCGGCGTCCCTCAAGGGCGTCGTATGCCGCCAAAGCTGAGTGAAAGAGGTATTCGCGTTCTCCGTCCTCGCGAATGACTAGACCGGCTTGATCGTCTCCAACTTCGATGACGTATGATTTTGACATGTCTTTTTGTGCGCCGGCAGTGGCCAGCGTCCTCTGAACGATTGCGATTGGGGAATAAAAACGCAGGTTTCGGAGCGGTTTTGCGCGCTCAACAGCGGCAGAGACAACAGCTCATCCGACAACCGACGTTCATCGTCGTTTCGCGAGGAGAAAGACAGTCAAGGTTCGTCTGTTTCATAGCGGTCTCCAGTGGCGGAGCCCACGAGTGCGTCGTGGAGCTTAGCGTTTGATGACGCGGCGCAAGTCTCATCGAAATCACCGCGGCGAGCACGCCAATCGTGCCCGCAAGAGCCATAAGACGCTGTTCGGCACGCCGGATCAAATAAGAAGACGTGCATTGCTTAGAACCGTGCCGATGAATAAGCGCCATGCACGGAGCTTGCGACTTTTTTTCAGCATCGAGCTTGGCGTCATAACGCAATGATATAGCGCGGTTTTACCAACCCGTCAGAATGCAGCCCGTTAGCCGGAAATATAGGCTGGCGGTGTTCGCCGTTTGGTGGAATATCGTCCCTGTGGGATACGAGGGATTGCGACTATGAAGATCTGTATGATTGGAGCGGGCTACGTCGGTCTTGTTTCGGCGGCGTGCTTTTCCGATTTCGGCTGGACGGTCACCTGCGTCGACAAAGATCCGGACCGGCTGGCAGATCTCAAAGCTGGGCGCTCCCCGATCTATGAACCCGGCCTCGATGATCTCATGGAGCGAAATATCAAGGCCGGACGCCTGCTATTTACGGACAAGCTGGGTCCGGCTGTCGCCGACGCCGATGTCGTCTTTCTGGCTGTCGGCACGCCGATGCGCCGGGGCGACGGATACGCCGATCTCTCCTATGTCTTCACGGCCGTCGAGGAAGCAGCGCCGTACCTTCAAGACTTCACTGTCGTGACGACGAAATCGACGGTGCCCGTCGGAACGAGTCGCGAAATCGAACGGCGTCTCAAAGCCAAGCGGCCGGACGCCGACGTGGCCGTCTGCTCCAATCCGGAATTCTTGCGCGAGGGATCGGCGATCCAGGACTTCACACATCCCGATCGCGTTCTGGTCGGGACCGACGACGAGCGTGCGCGCGAGGTTATGGGACGCCTCTATAAGCCTCTGGCGCTGCGGGGTTCGTCCGTCATGTTCGTCGAACGCGAATCGGCTGAACTCGCGAAATACGCGGCGAACGCCTTCCTGGCGCTCAAGATCAGCTTCATCAACGAAATTGCCGATCTGTGCGAGAGCGTGGGAGCCGACGTGCAGGAGGTTGCATCGGCTATCGGCAAGGACCGTCGCATTGGCGATAAGTTCCTGCATCCGGGGCCGGGTTATGGCGGGTCCTGCTTCCCGAAAGACGTCTCGGCGTTGATCCGAACTGCGCGGGAATTCAAGGCGCCGGTCTCCATCATCGAGCAGGTCGAACGTGTCAATCATGAGCGCAAGCTGGCGATGGCCATCCGTATCGAGGAATCCGCCGGTGGATCAGTGCGCGGCAAGACGATTGCGGTGCTTGGGCTGACGTTCAAACCCAATACCGACGACATGCGCGATGCACCAAGCCTTGTCATCGTGCCGATGTTGCAGGAGCGTGGCGCAACGATCAGAGCGTGCGATCCGCAAGGACGCCGCCAAGCGGAGCCTCTGCTTCCGGGCATCACCTGGTGTGAGAACGCGAACGAGGCGGCCGAAGGCGCCGACATCCTGGTGGTCGTCACCGAATGGAACGAGTACCGCGCACTCAATCTTGAGGCCATCAAAGCGCGCATGACCGGCAATACCATCGTTGACCTCAGAAACGCGATCGACGCCGAAACGGCGCGTAGCCTCGGCTTCAATTATTCCGGCATCGGCCGAGGGAACGCCGCAGCCGAGATATCCGAACCGCAGCCGCGACCGCTGTCTGCGGACCTGCATTCCGCACAAGCCGCAAAATAGGCGCCCCGGCGTCCGACGCGCCTTGAGTTGCGGATGTCACTCTCCGCGATCGGCTGAGTCATCCCATTGACGCGGCCGGAATTTCCGGAATTTTTGTATTTTTCTCCGCTGTCCGTGATCCGATGACGACCTCGCGCAAGCTTCGGGTAGGAAGCTCGCCCCAAAGCGCGAGGGGTCTCTTTTCATGGCTGCGACGAAAACCGCTGCTCAGGGTGGCATCGATTTAGGCTTGGGTCAGCGCGATGCCGGCCTGGCTGTCGGCATCGTCGGCATCCTGACCATTCTCTTTCTGCCGCTCCCTGCCTTCATGATGGACCTGGGGTTGGCGCTTTCGATTGCGCTGGCCATTGTCATCTTGATGGTTTCGTTGTGGATACGACGTCCGCTGGAGTTCTCGGCGTTTCCGACGATTCTTCTTATCGCGACGCTGCTGCGATTGTCGCTCAACGTTGCGACGACCCGGCTTATTCTTTCGCAGGGCGCCGAGGGGCCGGGCGCGGCCGGACACGTGATCGCCGGTTTCGCTCAGTTCGTCATGGGCGGCAATTTCGTTATCGGCATCATCGTCTTCATCATTCTGGTAACGGTGAATTTCGTCGTCATCACCAAGGGCGCAACGCGTATCGCCGAAGTCGGCGCTCGTTTCACCCTCGACTCGCTGCCCGGCAAGCAGATGGCCGTCGACGCCGACTTGTCGTCTGGCTCGATCGACGAAAAAGAAGCCATCCGCCGACGCAAGGAACTGGAAGAGGAAAGCCAGTTTTTTGGCGCCATGGACGGCGCTTCGAAGTTCGTGCGCGGTGATGCCATCGCTGGCCTCATCATTACGGCCGTCAATATCTTCGGCGGTATCATCATCGGCATAACGCAACACGACATGCCGTTTGAAAACGCCGTCGATACCTTCGTCAAGTTGTCCGTCGGCGACGGCCTCGTCACGCAGATGCCGGCTCTCATCGTTTCGCTCGCGGCCGGCCTTCTGGTCTCAAAAGGCGCGACACAGGGATCGACAGAAGGCGTCATCGTCAGCCAGCTCGGCAACTATCCGCGCGCGCTGATGGTGGCTGGCGGCGTCATGTCCATCCTCGCGTTGGCGCCAGGTCTGCCGCTGCTGCCGTTTGCAGCCATCGGTGGTCTGCTTACCTTTATCAGCGTGGGGCAGCTACGACAGAAAGCAGCCGCGGAGCGCACTGCGGAGCAGGCGAAAGACGCTGCACAGGTCCCGTCGGCCGATGAGCAATCGAGGCAATCCATCCGGGATCAGCTCAAGACCACCGAAATCGAGATCTGCTTTGGCAAGCAAATCTCAACGGTTCTTATGCGTCCGACCGGCGACCTGCCGCAGCGCGTCGCCAAGATGCGTCGGAAGTTCGCGAAGCAATATGGGTTCGTCGTTCCGGAAATCCGTCTCTCGGAAGACCTGTCTGTGCCGACGAAAAGCTATCAGATCAAAGTTCACGGCACGGTCGTCGCAAGCGCCGAGCTTCGTCTCGGCGACGTGCTTGTCGTCGTCGGCGATGGTCCGAAGCCGGAAGCCCCAGGTGACGAGACGCGCGAACCGGCGTTCGGCATGAAGGCCTTCTGGATTCCGGATATATTCACCAACGCGCTTAAACGCGATGGCTTCGTGCCGGTTGAAAATACATCGGTGTTGCTGACGCACGTGGCGGAAGTCATCCGCAACAGCCTCGCGCAGCTGTTCTCATATCGTGATCTCCGGGCGCTGCTCGAGCGCCTCGATCCGGAATATCGCAAGCTGCTCGATGAAATCTGCCCGACGCAAATCTCATATTCCGGACTGCAGAGCGTTCTTAAAATGCTCCTCGCCGAACGCGTTTCGATCCGGAATCTGCATCTCATCCTCGAAGCCGTCGCCGAGATCGCGCCGTTTACGCGCAAGGCCGAGCAGATCTCCGAGCATGTTCGCATGCGGCTTTCGACGCAGATTTGCGGCGATCTCAGCGAAGGCAACTATCTCAAGGTCGTGCGCCTTGGGAACAAATGGGAACTCGCGTTCCATCAGGCATTGAAGCGCGACGCCAAAGGCGAAGTCGTCGAATTCGATATCGAGCCGCGTCTGATCGAGCAATTTGGAACAGATTTGGCTCGCGTCGTACAGCCGCTCATGGATGCCGGACATCAATTCGTGCTCGTGACCGCGGCCGAAACGCGTCCATATGTTCATACCGTTACCGAGCGCCTCTACGGCACGCTGCCTGTTCTTTCGCATTTGGAAATCAGCCGGGGCGTCCAGATCCAGTCGCTCGGCGCGATCTCATGACGGAACTGACGCATCAAACGCTGCTCGTTCCGTTTATCGTATTCTGCCGTGTCGGCGCTTGTTTCATGGTCTTGCCCGGCATTTCGAGCGAGCGCATTCCAGTGCAGCTTCGTCTCTTCGCGGCGATCGCTGTCGCGCTTGCGATAACGCCCTTGGTGTTTGACGTGGTCCAGCCGGCCGCGACGGAAACGTCCGGCAATCTCCTTTCGTTGATCGGCATCGAAACTCTGACCGGCATTCTTCTGGGCTTCCTTGTGCGCGTTCTATTCCTAGCGCTCGAGTTTGCGGCGACGGCGATGGCAAACCTTGCGGGCTATGGCTCGATCTTCTCGCATTCCGTCGACAACAACGATCCCTCGTCACCCTTCAGCTCAATGGTGACGATGCCGGCCGTGGCTCTGTTCTTTATGACGGACCAGCACATCAACGTCATTCGCATGCTGCAGAACTCATATGTCGGGCTCAAAGTCGGCACGGCGATTGCCTCGCCCCCCAACCTGCAATTGATCGTCTCGAATATCGATACGGCCTTCCGCCTCACGATTCAGCTCAGCGCGGCACTCGTCGTCTATTCGATCACGGTCAATTTGGCTTTCGGCTTCCTGAACAAGATGGTGCCGCAGATCCCGATCTACTTCGTGTCTACGCCGTTCGTCCTGCTCGGTGGTCTCGTTATTCTTCTGCAGATCGACAAATCCGTATTGGAAATTTTCGCATCCCTCGTCTCTCAAGCTATCCAGAATATCGGTCAATATGGCTAGATCATCGAGCAAAGTACGCCGTCTCGTTGATCTCTTTCGCGATCTCGAGACGACAGAGCGAGCCAAGGTCGGCGAGTTAGCGCGGCAGGTCAACGATTTGCGCTCGGCGCAGGACGCTTTGCTGGCGCGGGTCGCCAATCCGACGCCCGAAACCGAACCGTTCCTGGCACTCATGTCGCGTAGCATCGGCAATATGGACCGGCGCCTGCAGCGCCTCGCGAGGGAGCACGAGGCTGCCGTCCGCCGCTATGCGCAAGCGGCTGGCCGCACCCACGGCGCATCTGAGTTACTTGCCGATGTTCGCGCCGAAGAAGAACGCAAATCCGAACAAAAAGACCTCGAAGCTTTGCTCGAATTCCAGCAATCGCTCGCCGCGCAAGGCCGGTGTAAGTCTCCGCGTTCAACCTGATACCGTCGCACACATTCCAACGATGATTTTATGTCGAGCATCCCACCCGTTTCAGCAGCAGATCAGGCTATTTGGGCCGCGAAACAGAGCGTTCGGCTGACGTCGGCGAACAATGGCCAGACTGCGACTTCGTCGACCCAAGTCCCGCCGAACGACGCACGGCAGAAAAAGCTCAAGGAAGTGGGCCAGCAATTCGAGGCGCTCTATCTCCGACAGATGCTTGAGGAATGGCTGCCGAAGGATTCCGAAGCGTTGTTTGGGGAAGGCACTGCGGGTTCGATATGGCGTTCCATGCTGGCAGACCATATGGCGACGACGCTGTCCAAATCGGGGACGATCGGAATTGCTCAAATGATAATGAAGCACGAGCCTGATGGCTCGAAAGGAAAGTAGATATGGGCACGCTCATTGCAAATGATAAAGCCGGCTCTTCTCAGTTTCCGGCTGGCGGCGCGGCCCGCACGAATAACCAGGCCCGGGGCGACCGGCGCAATGCGCCACAACATCAGCCGCCGATGCACGATGCCGACGCCGCACGCGCCGTCGTCTTTGCAGTACTTAATCGCATCGAAGGGTATGTCGAAGAAGAGACGGTCGCCCTCGACAAGGCGCCCAATTTCGACCTCAAGACATCAAACGATCGCAAGAGCCAGGGCCTCGTGGATCTCAATCATGCGATGCGGCGCTTGAAAAGCGACGACATCAATGAAGATCTTGAATTGCGATTGCAGGTCTTTCGCGGCAAGCTCGCCGTCAATCTTCGGAAGATCCGCCTGCATCTTGATGCCGTTAAAGAAATCACGGCAATGCTGTCCGATGCGATCCAGAACGCCGAATCGGATGGCACATATACGCGCAATATCGGACCGATGCGGAGTAGCCCGTGATCCGATCGCTGGTCCTTGCACTCATCACCTGTCTGTCGACAATCGGCGGCCTTTATGGCGCGATGTCGTGGAAGGCTGCGGCAAAGGCCGCGAGCACGAACACCGAGCAAGGCCAATATCAAATGATGCGCACGCGCATGGTCAGCGTGCCGTTGCTGTCGAACGGCGAGGTCCTTGGTTACATCGTGACGCGCCTGCAATTCCTCGCCGACACAAGCCTCTTGAAGATCAGCACGGTGCAGCCTGAGGCCTTCGTGGCGGACGAAGCATTCCGACAAATCTACGAGAAAGCGCCGGAAGACATGAAGAGCGGGCGCAAACAAGTGATCAACGACCTCGCCAACAACGTGGCCGCCGGCGCGAACAAGCGCATGGGGCGCGATGTCGTTAAAGACGTAATGATTGATAGTTGGGCCTATCTCTCCAAACAAGACATGATGAGAAAACTATGACAGCCATTGATACTGATTTCGGCTTCGATGCCGTTTTCCGGAAGTCTGCTGCCGAACTCAAAGTCCGTCTCACGCGCGACGTCGAGCTTGGGATCAAACCGCAATCGGTTCGACGGCGCGGCACTCTCGCCGCATTCTCTGTTTTTGCCGGACTTGGCGCGCTTTCGGTTGGCATCTTTATTATCGGCTGCTCGGCTCTTCGGTCCGATTCGCCGGAAATCTGGATTCACCGATTGATGGCGCTTGCGATCGTGCAGAGCATCTTGATCGCTGCCGTTTCGATGAAAATTCTCCCGGTTCTCGAGCGCGGCCGTTCGCTGACGAAGGTTAGCGCAACGCCTCGGAGGGCACCGGCCCTCGAACCGCCTCGCATGTCGCCGATGCCAATGCCGACACCGCCGCCCCTGCCGTCGCCGCCCAAAGCTGTTGTTGGCGGCCAGCTCGCAGGACGCGAATTTCTTGAATACGGCGACGGTTCGATCGAGATCGACACGCTCGTCGGGCGTCGCCGCTTCGCCTCGCTTGACGCTGCCCGGGAATTCGTCGGCGCCTAGCTCAACGCGGCATCGGCCAGCTATCGAAATCGTCAAAATCGCCGGTCGCGTTCTGGCTACCGGCCGTCTGTCCCGTCAACCGCTGGGCGACATCAGCGAGCTTGATCGTCTTGGCGGCGCTTGCGACATCGACTTTCCAGGCGGGCAGCGCGCTTTCCGAAAGGCCATTCAGAAAATCGGCAATGGCGTCGAGGTTCTGGCAAAGCCGGTCCAGATTTTGCAGTTCGTAAATGGACTGCGAACCGCCGAATGCGCCGGCGACGACGAGATTGCCAATCAAATTCTGAAGATCCGCAGCCGAGCCAGCGAGCATCCGCACTTCGTCGGACGTCGTGCGCAGAACATCGGGAACGGGCACGTTCACAGACTGCTGGAGTCCGCCATTGTGGTTGTTCATTTTCATCCCCCAGCTTAGTGCCACTAAAAAAGTTCGAGTTCGCCAGCATTGTCGACGAGCGAGGCAACCGGCAGTTTCACCGGCCGTTCGATCTCCGTCGGCCCAGTCAGCAGGATTTGCCGCGCGCGGCCGGAAACCGGCCAATACTGAATTCTCCGCCCCTGCGCACCTCCAGTGCTGCCGCCGACGTAGGTGATGCCTTCGGCCTTGAGAAAGCGCATCGCGAAGTCGGCGTTGTTCTTGCCGATGTCGGAGCGTGATCGCACTGTTCGTGCCCCACCGAACACCTTGGCTTCGAGGCGATCGCGTCGTGCGCCGGCTTTCAGCAGTCCGTTCACGAGCAGCTCCATAAGATGGACGCCCATGCGTTCGGCCTGCTGCGTGCTCCCAAGCTCGCCCGGCAGCAGAAAGTGATTGATCCCACCGACACCCGCCAGCGGATCGCGAATGCACGCCGCCACACACGATCCAAGGATCGTCGTCACCATCACATTGCGGTCGTCAGTGACGAAGAACTCGCCCTGGATGATGTGGACCCGCTTTTCCGCCGTGGACGCGGTAGTCATGTCAGCTTACCAACCACGGCCTCGATGCAGGTCTTCAATTGCGGGACCGAAAAGGGCTTTGCGAGAAAGTTGTTGAGCCCCCACTTCTTGCCTTCATCAATCAGCGCTTTGTCGCCTTTGCCCGTCACTAGAATGAAGCCAACCTTGCTTGTTGGGGCATGCTGGCGGAGCGCGCGAAGAAGCTGAATGCCATCGATTTTCGGCATGTTGAAGTCTGAGATAACGAGATGGCAGGGTGCCGTCATCATCATCTTCAGGCCTTCTTCGCCATCCTTCGCAACCTTGAACGACTTCAATCCGATCTGATCGAGTCCGTCCGTCAGAAGCGCTCGGCTGACCGACGTATCGTCGACAACCAGAATCGATAATTGCTGCATTGCAGGCATAGTGAAGGCCTCCTAGTGATTCTTGTACTTGGACGTTTCTACAATGATGGCCGAAGCCAATTTATCGAGCGGGAGTTGCCTTTCCACGGCGCCCATTTCAAAAGCGGCTTTGGGCATGCCGTAGACGATGCAGCTGGCCTCGCTTTGTCCGTAGGTCTTTGCGCCTGCCTGGCGCATCGAGAGCAGGCCGGCGGCGCCGTCTTTACCCATGCCGGTCAGGATGACGCCAATTGCGTTGGCTTTGCAGGCCTTCGCAACAGACTGAAAAAGAACGTCAACCGATGGGCAGTGACCGTTGACGCGGTCGGCAGTCTTCAATCGGCAGCGAAGGTCCGCCGTGATTTCAAGGTGCTGCGTACCGCCCGGTGCAAGGAAAACGTGTCCGGGAAGAAGCTTAGCCCGGTCGGTCGCTTCTTGAACTTTCGGCGCACACTGCCTGTCGAGTCGCATTGCAAAGCTGCGCGTGAACGTCGGCGGCATATGCTGCGTGATGACGGTCGGCGGACAATTTTCAGGAAACTGGGAAAGGAGCGCCATGAGCGCTTCGACGCCGCCCGTCGAAGCACCGATGGCGACGATGCGGCCATCGGGTTGATAGGACTCATGCGGCGCACGGGCATTTGAAGCCTCCGGCGCATGGATGTCCGATTTGACGAGCGGACGGACACGCGCTGACGCCGCGATCTTGACCTTGTACGGAAGCTCCTCGAAGCTGTGCTCGTTGCCGGGACGCGGCTTCTCGATACAATCGACGGCGCCGATTTCGAGGGCCTGAATCGTCTCATCGGCGCCTCGGCCCGTCAGCGTCGAGACCATGATCACCGGCATCGGCCGCAGACGCATGATCTTCTCGAGAAAATCGAGACCGTTCATGTTAGGCATCTCGACATCGAGCGTGATGACGTCAGGATTGAGCGCTTTGATGGCCTGACGCGCCTGAATTGGATCTTCAGCCTGCCCGACGACTTCGATATCGGGATCTTTGGTCAACGCCGTTGCGATTAGCCCTCGCATCGTCGATGAATCGTCGACCACAAGGACTTTTACTTTCTTCATGACGTCTTGCCGCCTTTCTTACGATAGGTCGTGATGCCGTCAGCCATCAGCACTGCGGCGGCAGGGCCTGCGACACGTTCGGAATGACCGATGTAAAGTGCGCCATCGTCTCGCAACATGCGCGCCAATCGTCCCCAGATCGCGCTTTGCGTTTCGCGATCGAAATAGATCACGACGTTTCGACAGAAGATCGCGTCGAACGGTCCGTGAAACGGCCACGACCCCATCAGATTGAGTTCGCGGAACGACACGAGCGAGCGTGCTTCCTCTGCGACGCGCATGATGCTGTTATCGCCACCAGGCGCCGCTTCGAACCACTTGCTCCGAAGGTTAGACGGAATGTCCTGCAGTTCTTCTTTCTGATAGCAAGCCGTCTTACCACGAGCTACGACGTGCGGATTAAGATCGGTCGCCAGAATACGGATATCGAGAGACGCGGCCTCCGGGAGCACGGATAGCACCGTCAGAGCCATCGAATAGGGTTCCTGGCCACTGGAGCAGGCCGCCGACCATAGCCGAACGCGTTTGCCGCGGCGCGCGGCATCGGCCAGTGGCGCGATGATTTGAGCGCGGAGATGCTCGAAATGATGGGGTTCGCGGAAGAATCGCGTGACGTTGGTCGTTAGCGCAGCGATCATGCTGTTGCGCTCGTCGTCATTTTCACGAACAGCGGCGCAATAGTCGGAAAATGTCGAGATGCCGAGGGCGCGCAGACGCTTGGCCAGACGCGAATAAACGAGGGTTGCCTTCGACTGCGGCAGGTCGATACCCGCTTCTTCCTTGGCGATGCGCGCGATCTCGCGGAAGTTTGCATCGGAAAATGCAAACTCTCCCGTCACGAGGGCGCCTGACGGCGCCGCAGAAGATCCTCGCGGCTCCGGCGTCATGCAGCAGCCTTTTCGCTGATTGGCAGAACACAATCCAATGCCACGATGCTGATCATGCGCCCGTCAACAGGATACACGCCCTTCACAAACGTCTTTGCAAGGCCCGAAGCGATATCCGGTGTCGGCTGCATTGCAGCTTCGGAGACCGTTAGGATATCCGACACGGCGTCAACGAGAAGACCGATGACCTGCTGGTGGACTTGAACGACAATGATGACACTCCGGGGCGTAGGTTCGGTCAGGCCCAGTCCGAAGCGCATCGCGAGATCGACGATCGGCAATACCGCGCCGCGCAGATTGATGACGCCGCGAACATAGGGCGGCGCATGGGGCAGCGGCGTGGCCTGCGTCCAGCCCCGAATTTCGCGCACGCCCATAATGTCGATACAGAATTCCTGATCGCCGACGCGAAACGCGACGAACTCGCGATTGACGTTGTTGGCGGGGGAGCTTCCGTCTTGCATGGTTGTTATCCTCCTGTCCCGTAGCGCAGATCATCGCTTCGAAGGTTATCGAACGAGCTGGTAAGCAAGGCGTCCACATCGAGAATGAGCGCGACGCGGCCGTCTCCGAGAATGGTTGCAGCTGCGATTCCAGCAACCGTCCCATAGTTCGTCTCAAGGCTTTTGATGACGACCTGGCGTTGATCCTGGATCGAATCGACGAGAAGAGCATTGCGCGTGCCGCCGTCGGTTTCGACCAGGATCGCGACACTGTTTTCGGGATCGGCCGGCGTATCGCGAAATCCGAGCTGGGTGCCTACGTCGATGAGAGGAACGAACGTGTTCCGGATCGACATCACCCGGCCGTCTTTGCCAAGTCCGTGAAGCTCGGCCTTCTTCGGCTTCAACGTCTCGACGATGGCGGTGAGCGGCACGACGAGCGTCTGACCGGCAACAGAGACGGCCATGCCGTCGAGGACCGCCAGCGTCAGCGGCAAACTCATTGAGAAGGTCGAACCTTGTCCCGGCCGCGAAGAAATGGCGATGCGCCCGCCAAGCGCAACGATCGAACGCTTGACCACGTCCATGCCGACACCACGACCGGAAATGCTCGATATGGTTGCGGCGGTCGAGAAGCCCGGCAAGAACAGCAGATTGTCGATGTCGTTATCGGACAGTTGCACGTCAGGCGATATCAAGCCCTTCTTGATTGCCGAGGCACGCACCTTCGGACGGTCGATACCGGCACCATCGTCGGATATTTCGATCACGATCCGGCCCGAGCGATGTGCCGCGCTCAAGCGAATGGTTCCTTCTGGCGGCTTCCCCGCAGCAATGCGGGCTTCCGGCGATTCAATGCCGTGATCCACCGCGTTGCGGATCATGTGCGTCAGAGGCTCGGCGAGTCGCTCGACAACCGTCTTGTCGACCTCAGTGGCTTCGCCCTCCGTCTTGAGGCGAACCTCCTTGCCGGTCGCATCCGCTACTTCGCGAACAATGCGCGACATGCGCTGGAACAACGGCTTCACCGGCTGAGCGCGGATCGCCATTACGCTTTCCTGGATTTCGCGCGTCAGCTGCTCGAGCTCCTCAAGGCCGATGACGATCGACGACGATCCTGCGAGGTTTGCCTCGACCACGCGTTGCGACAGCATCGCCTGATTGATCACGAGCTCGCCAACGAGATTGATCAGGCGATCGACGCGGTCGAACTCGACTCGGATCGTGGTCTGGGCCGGAACGGCAGCCGCTTTTGGGGTTTCCGTCGCCTGCGCGGCCTGAGGAGCAGGTTCAGGCGCGGCGACCGGCTCTGCAGGCGTGTTTGCTTGCAGTTCCGATTGCGGCACAGCGGCTTTGAATCCCGCGTCCGGTATTTCCGCGGCGGACGCTTCAGCTTCCGGTGCGGATGAGCTTCCAAGCGCCTTGGCGAGCAGCGCAGCTATGTCGGCGTCGGAAACGCCGGGCTGACCATCCGTCTCGATGTTGATTTCCGCTTCGCCGTCCACAAATTCGAAGACTTCGCGAACGGCCTCGATGGGTTCATGCGATGAAAGCTTGATATTCCAGGCGAGATAGGCGCCTTCGGCCTCGATGGTTTCGAGGTCGGGAACGACCGTTGCATCGCACGAAACTTCGATGCTGCCGAGACGGGATAATTCCCGAATGATGAGCGCCGCTTCGTTGCCATTGGCATAAAGCTCGGGGCGCGGCACAAACCGAATGCGATATTCGTGCAGCGGCGGAGCTTCCGGCTCTGTCGCTATCGCCGGCATCTCGAAAGCGATAACCGACGGCTGGAAGTCTATGACTTCTTCAACGTCCTCTTCTTCGTTGGCGGCCGTCAGCGCCTTGACCTCGGCAGCGACTGCCGCATACGACGATTCGTCGATGTCTCTGCCGTCGCGCGAAGCTTCCACAAGATCGGCCAGGACATCGGCGGCACGGAGCATCGGCTTCATCACATCCGCCGTCGGCGCCAGCTTACCACTGCGAACGTGATCGAGTGCCGTTTCAAACGTGTGTGCGAACTGTACGAGCGCAGTCAGCTTGAATGCGCCGGCACCGCCCTTGATCGAATGTACCGCCCGAAAGACGGCATTGACTGTTTCTGAATCCGCATTGCCCTCGTCCATAGCGAGCAGGCCGGTCTCCATTTCGGAGAGTTGCTCCTCGCACTCCTGGAAGAAAGTCTGGCGGATAGCGGCCATCGTATCGACGGTCATTGCACTTCTCTTTTATTTTATGCCGCGACGCGCCGAATGGCTGCGATCAACTTCGTGGGTTCGAAGGGCTTGACGATCCACCCCGTGGCTCCGGCTTCCTTAGCGCGCATCTTTTTGGCGGCATCGCTCTCGGTCGTCAGGACGAGAATCGGAACGCGGCGATAACGGCTGTCCTTGCGAACGGCTTCTATCAATCCAAAACCGTCCATCTTCGGCATGTTGATATCGGTGACGATGACGTCAGGTGTCGCCGTCTGCAGGACTTCGAGACCGTGGACACCGTCTTCAGCCTGCAGGACGTTGTATCCCGCTTCGGCCAGCGCCATTCGCAACATGTCACGCATGGTTCGAGAGTCGTCGACGGTGAGTATTGTCTGTGTCATCCGGCCATTCCTTCGAGAAAGATCTGCTCGCGCGTCAGTCCGACAAGTGTGATCGTGTCGAGAAACTCGCTGCTGGGATTCGTTACCGCATAGCTATGCCCGTCAGCCTGCCAAGTCCTTGCTGCCGCGATCAAGATCTGGACGGCCTGCATACCCGTTCGGCGCACCTGCCCGGCATCGATGACCAACGGCGAACCGCGGCGTTCCAACAGCATGTTTCTCACCGACATCGCACACGCCGAATCGAGTGTTTCCGGCAGCACCAATGGCTCAGGAATCGTTGCTTCGGGAAGAGCTGCGACCGACGTTTCCGTCTCCTCGCTCAGCACCGCCCCTTGCGTCGCTTTCGCTGCCGGTGCTTTGCGCTGGCCGGCTTTAGCGGCCTTCGCGCGTGCCGGTTGTGCCCTCTTTCGTGCCATTAAAATTCCTCCCAGCCCGCATCAGCTGCTGCGGCTACACTGTGACGGCTACCGCCACCGGCGGCGGCTTTCATTTTTGCGGCGGCCTGCGCAAGACGAGCGGCCGGCTTTGGCTGCTGCTGCTCGCGACGCGGCGTCAATTCGACAACCGTGTCTGCACCCGTCCGGAAGCGGCTGACGAGACGCACCAGCTCTTCCGTCTGCTGGGCGAGCGTCTGTGTGGCAGCCGTTGCTTCCTCGACCATGGCCGCGTTCTGTTGGGTGACTTGATCCATCTCGTTGACGGCCGTGTTGACCTGTTCGAGACCGTGCGCCTGCTCGTTAGCGCTTGCCGCGATTCCCGTGACGATCTCGTTAATTTCTCCGACCTGAGAAACGATGCGCGTCAGAGCCTGGCCGGTTTCACCGACCAATTGGACGCCCTGCGCGACCTGGCCGGTCGACGCGGAGATCAATCCCTTGATCTCCTTCGCAGCCTCGGCGGACCGTTGCGCCAGAGCGCGGACTTCCGAAGCAACGACAGCGAATCCCCGACCAGCATCACCTGCACGCGCCGCCTCGACGCCGGCGTTGAGCGCGAGAAGATTGGTCTGGAATGCGATCTCGTCGATGACGCCGATGATCTGGCTGATCTGCTTGGAGGACGTCTCGATGCCGTTCATTGCAGCGATGGCTTTGCGAACAACCTCGCCGCTCTTTTCGGCATCCGACTTTGCGACGGAAACCGTATCGCGAGCATGCGTCGCGCCTTGTGCCGTCTTGCCGACGGTATCGGTGATTTCCTTGACCGCGGCTGCTGTCTCTTCAAGGCTTGCCGCCTGGTTTTCGGTGCGACGCGACAAGTCATCGGACGCTTGCGAAATTTCTTCAGTGCCGATTCTGATGCTGCTGGCGCCCTTTTTCACGAGTTCGATCGTGCTCTTGAGCTGCGAGGCTGCCGTATTAAAGTCTCGCTTCAGCTTTTCGAATTCCGGAGCGAATTCGGCATAAACCGTCGTTTCAAGATTGCCGTCGGCAAGCTCGGAAAGCGCCGTTCCAAGAGATGCAACAACGACGTTGATCTGGTTCTCAGCCTCGAGCTTTCCAGATTGAGCCGCCTCGAGTTGACCCATCATCAGGTTCATCTGGTTGATGATGGCTTCGTACTCGCTGATAACATTCTCCGTAATGCGATGCGCGAAATCTCCGCTCGCAATACGTTCCGCCGCCGAGGTGAATGCTGCCATGAAGCGCTCGTGCTCACGGGCGTAGTGCTCGCTCTGTTCCTGCTGTTCCTTGGCCGCCGAAACAATCGAATCCGTCATCGATTTGTTTTCCAGCAACGCTTCCTTGAAGCGCGCCAGGGCGCCGGCGATCTTGCCGTTCTCGTTGGTGTCAGAGAGGTAAGGAATGCTTACGCTCAGGTCCTTGTGGCTCAGCTGCTCCATGGAGCGGACGAGATTAGAAAGCCGGAGCGACGTTCCCTTCGAAATGAGAGCAACCAGAACGATTGCGAGGATCGTTGCCGATACCAAAAGGCCGAGCGTCCAGTAGAGCGCGCTCGATTCAGCGTTCACGCGCCGCTGGGCAATCTGAAGGAAGGTGTCACCGAGCGAACTCGCTACCGCTCCGATCATGTCGTTAGCATCGGACAGAGAAGCTTGGAACGCGCTGCCCAGTGCCGTTCGCTGATAGTTCGCAGCTTTGATCTGCGCGGCAATGCCGTCAAGCTTCGCCACAAGCTGTGCAGGCTCATCCCCAATGGTGCGCTTGAGTTCGCCCGTTGCATCCTCGCCAAATAGCTTGCGCAACGAGGCCTTCAACTTGGCGTTGGTGCGTGACAGCACGGCATAATTCATCGCCAGATCGGTTTGATCGCCCGCGGTGGCCGGCGTCGAGAGCGTGTCCTGCAATTCGACGATTGCCTGCTTCACGCCCGAGAGGCGCTGAATAAAGATATCCTGGGCGTAAAAGCCGTCGTCAGACGCGTCTGTCGCGAGGCCGGACGCATTTGCGATCTGATCCAAAAGCTCGAAGCCGTTGTGGGCCTGCTCACTCACCGTCTTGGCATTTTCGAAAGCGCCCAGCGCCGATCCAACCCCAAGCGCTTTTGCTGCGCTTGCAAGCTCGTCGCTCTCTCGGCCCGTCACCACTCCGTCCTTGCTGGTGGGCATCTTCGCCCAAACGGCTGACGCGAGTTTGGCACCCTCAATTTCGCGGTCGACCGCGCCGATGTGCCGGAACGTATTATCTGCATAGAGATAAAGTTGGGCCAGCGACGGAATAAGAAAAACCGAAGCGATTAGCACAAGCCGACGGGGCATCGACCACTTGCTATTAATATACTCAACGACCATGGCGTGCTTCTCTCCTCGTATTTTTTCGTATTCGTTTTGAGATGGACCGGCTTTCGCCTTTGACGGTGGGAGGACGAATTTCGTTTAGTGGGGAGCGACCGACTATGCGCGCGCGACTTCGTCCGCCGCGATCCACGTGCGCGAGCGAGCGATGACGTTTCGGATGTCCAAAGATGCGCAGCAACGACCGGCAAATGCCGGGCGCAATCGACCATTGCCCATGAAAGGGTGTTCCTGCTCGAATAGGCCGGAACATGTCGGATCTAAACCGACACGGCTGCGCGGCGTCATGCCTTTGATTGCTTAATCAAGCTGCCGTGCGATAACCGTATTCGGCAATGCTATCGAATTCGTTTACGACGTAAATTTATTTCTCATTAATTGAATAAATATCGAGATATCACCAAAACTCTAATTCCGCCCCAATAATGGACTTTTGCAGCACCCTCTTAACCTCGCGGCGCGGCACAATTTCTAATTTGCCAAACCTTGAATCATTTCAAGCAATTGCCGACTCGCGGCGCGCTATTTCTTAACCCAGGACAATCGGCGCGGCGGCTTGATATAGCGCAGGCCGACGATACCGGAGTCGACCCGAATAACGCGGCATCGGACAATCAAATCGTCGCTCGGCACTTCAAAAAAAAATTCGCCGGTCAATAAATTCGGATTCGGCACTTTAATTTTAGCGCCGCCCTCCGAAAGATCGAGAATGGTGCCGTCAATACGTTGACCATCGTCAAGCACGACGGTACCCGGCTTGAAAACCGCGCGCCGGCCGAATTGCCTCTGATCTTTTGGACGTTCTATCGCCAAGTTGCTGACCTATCTTCTGAGTGATTGACGTATTTGTTACACTTGCATCTACGCTCATTACGATGGCGCCGACGCGCCTCTGCTGCCAATAACCTACTGTAGATCCAGCCTTCTATCTGCCCGGGCGATTTGCGGGCTTTAGCATGCCAAAACACATATCCGTATACAGACGAGTTATGACTAACCTGATTCGACTGAAAATCAGATAATCGGACCTTAAGAGATTTAAGACCAATTATGCGAATAGATGAGGTCTGTCAGTTTCAGAACTGGCAAAATGTAAAATAATGTGGACGTGACGAGCCGACGCATGGTCGGCATCATAAAATGAAAAAGTTGGGCCCGCTCGAAATCCGAACGCAAGGGATTTCGTTCAGTATTCGGCCAGAATGTAAACGGGCGGGACGATGCGGGGCTCAGCAGCTAAGGGCGTTACGGCTTTCAAGCCCAGCGAACGTACGCAAACTGCTGCGGCTAAGAAAGCGGCCCGTAAGGCAAAAACTGCAGCCGCCCCTCCTAGCCTGTCTGGACACGTCAAAGCGCTGGCGTCGGCGCTCGATCCGTTCGGCTGTGTATCGATCACAGACAATGAAGGTCGCATCATTCATGTGAATGACGCGTTCGTGCGGATCAGCCGCTACGCGCGCGATGCGCTCTTGGGGCAAAACCATTCAATCTTGAGTTCAGGCCATCATTCCCGCGCATTCTGGAGCGCGGCTTATGAAGTTCTCAACCGCGGTGAAACTTGGCATTCACGCATTCAAAATCGAGCCAAGGACGGAACTCTCTATTGGGTCGACGCGACCATTCGGCCGCTCAAGGGCCGGAGCGGACGCATCATAGGGTTTGTATCGCTTCAGGCAGAAACGGCCGCCCCCGTTGAAACCCACGTCGCACGGCCGAATAATGATGTGTTGCTGCAGGCTGTCGCTGAAAGCTTTCCGGGCGGACTGACCGTTTTTGATCGCGATCTGCACATGGTGCTGATCAATGAACGACAAAAGCAGCTTTTGGAATATCCGGACGATCTCTTCAAACGCGGTCTTCCTACTCTTGAGGATCTTTATCGCTTCAATGCCGAGCGCGGCGAATACGGGCCGGGAGAAACTGAAAAGCAAATCCGCTCTCGCTTCGATCTCACGACGAAAGGTGAGGCGCAGGCGTTCGAGCGGCGCCGGCCCAACGGCACCTGCCTTGAAGTCCGTAGCACGCCGCTTACTGACGGCGGGTTTATCGTTTCCCACTTTGATATTACCGAACGCAAACGCGATCAGGAAACCATTGGGCGCCTTGAGCATCAGGATGCACTAACCGGACTACCCAACCGCACGCTGTTTCAAGAGCGCGTGCGCTCGGCACTTGCGCAAGCCAAGGGCGGCTGGGCGCTCGCCATTCATTGCCTCGATCTCGATCGCTTCAAGTCGATCAACGACACTCTCGGCCATCATGTCGGTGATGCGCTGCTCTTTGCAGTCGGAGAACGGTTAAAAAGCGAAGTCCGAGATACCGACACGGTCGCACGGATCAGCGGCGATGAGTTCGCGATTATTCAGATGGCGCCGCAATCCATCGAAGAAGTCGAATCGCTGGCAAAGCGCATCCTTTCGGCGTTTTCAGAGCCCTTCGAACTCGGAGATAATACGCTCACCGTCGGCACAAGCATCGGGATCGCGGTCGGCCCGTCCGATGGGAACGATGCCGAGAAGCTACTTACGAATGCCGACATGGCGCTTTACCGGACAAAATCCGTGCGGCGCGGAAGCTTCGGCTTCTTCGAACATTCGATGCATGAGCGCTTGCAGAAGCGTCACCAGATCATCATGGGACTGCATGAGGCGATTGCGAACAGCAAATTCGAACTTCACTACCAGCCGATCGTAAACGTCAAGACGCGGCGCATCGTCGGTTGCGAAGCTCTGATACGCTGGTCGCATCCGGTCCGCGGAATTATTCCTGCGTCCGAGTTCATCCCAATTGCGGAGGAATGCGGGCTTATCGGCCAAATTGGTGACTGGGTTTTGAAGCGCGCGTGTGCGGAGGCGAGCCTCTGGCCCGATGACATCTGGGTTGCCGTCAATATCTCCCCGGCTCAGTTTCGCGAGCCGGACCTTGTTGAGAAAGTCACCAACGCGGCCAAGAATATACCGCTGTCCCGTGTGATCCTGGAGATTACTGAAACGCTCCTGATGAAGGATCGTGACGCGGCTTCTGCGACGCTTGAAACGCTTCGGAAGATGGGGGTCCGCTTTTCGATCGACGACTTCGGTACAGGGTTTTCTTCGCTGAGCTATCTGCAGGACTTTCCGTTCGACAAAATCAAAATCGACCGGTCGTTCGTGTCGGCGGTCGCGAACATCAAGCGGTCAGCGACACTTCGCAGATCAATCATTCAGCTCGGGTATAATCTTGGAATGACGAGCGTCGCAGAGGGCGTCGAGACTGAGCAGCAGCTTGAGCGACTGCGCGCAGAGGGCTGCGTCGAGGCGCAAGGCTTTCTTTTCTCGCGGGCCGTGCCTGCGGCGAAGCTCAGGACGCTGTTCGCCAACCCGCTCTAAGAACGGCGTGTAATCCGTCAGTGTCTAAAGCGAAGCTCTTTCGACCGACTTAGTCGTCGACGACAACACGATTACGTCCTGCAGCTTTCGCTTCGTACAATTTGGAATCTGCGCGATCAAGGAAATCGTCGTATTCTTCGCCTTGCCGCAATTCGGCGATGCCGAACGATGCCGTCACCTTCCCGATTGGCTGCCCCGTGCGATGATGCATCCATTTCTTAGACTCGAGTTCACCGCGCATTTGCTCGCCGAGATTTCTGGCGCCCGCGAGCCGCGTTTGGGGCAGAACGACGATGAATTCTTCACCACCATACCGGGCCGCCGTGTCTCTGCCCTTGATATTCTTGGAGAGGAGTTCCGCGAAGCGCCGCAGGATCTCGTCGCCGACGGCGTGGCCGAACGTGTCATTGATGCGTTTGAAGTGATCGACGTCGGCCATGATGATGCTGAGCGGTTCCTTGGCGTGCGACGCCGCTTCCACTTCTTTAGGAAGATGGACATCCAGCCAGTGCCTGTTCTTCAGTGACGTCACAGCGTCCAACATGCCTAATCGATGGCTGTCACTCAGGCTGACGCGTAGCTTATCAATTTGCAGCTGCGACTGCTGAAGACGGTTGTTCAGCTCGTTGACCTCGGTCTGCACCTTTTTGTTTTCGCTGATGAGGTACTGGATGATCGCCCGGATACCATCTGGCGACGTCGAAGAGACGAGACCATCAGCAGCTTTCGTCAACGATTCCGAATGAGATCCGCTCAAATCCAGATGCTGCTTCAAGAGGCGCATCACGGACGACATTTCGTCGTCGAGTTCTTTGCCGACTTTTTCGAGCCGGTCCGAGAGGCCCTCGTCCGCCTCTCGTTGCGTAGGCCTGCGATCGATGAACTTCCAGGCGCCCCAAGCGAAGCTCATGCAGCAGGCCGTGACGAGGCCGAAAAGAAGTGCCAGTCCGAAAGGATGGGCTCCAAGACGAACGATACGACCTCTTGCATCGACCTCGGCTATTTGCCAGGAAACATCGGACCAGCTCAGAAGCGATGCTAAATCGCCCTCGGAGCGCATCGAGATGTTCCACACGAGAAACGTGCAGGCGATGGCCGCAAGGCTTGCCAACATGAAAGCCGCGGAGGACGGTAGCTGCCGGAGTGCAAATGTGCTCATGGTTCGTGCTCGGCTCGAATTGACGGAACTCGCAACCCAATCGGACGTGTTCCCGGCGGCAAAGACGCGGCGAGGCTCAATGAAGAGTGGAACTTCCCGGCAATGAAGCCGACGGCACTAAAGTCGTAGCTATGATTAGGCTGCGTACTTATTCAAATAAATGCCGCCAGCATCCCGACCACGAGTCGGCTACTGGCGCAATGCTCTTTTTGCGCATTTTCGAAATAGTCTGTTTATATTACCATTTACGCAACGTGATAGATCAGAAAACGCTATTTAAAACCCACAGCAATTCGCATGAATATCTGTTCGGTAAATACTTTCAGCAAACTTCCGCTATAACTTCCCGTCAGCAGAAGTATGACAAATCCGGCAATTATCTTAGGCACGAACGTCAGCGTCATCTCTTGGATTTGCGTGAGCGCTTGAACAAATGCGACGCCCACGCCGATAACCATTGCGGAACCCACAACTGGGCCAGCGAGCACAATCGTCAACCAGATAGCCTGTTGAACGAGCTGAAGTGCATCACCTTCTGTCATGACGATATGGGATATCCTATCGATACGCCTGCGGTGATCGGGACTTGAGTTCCGTCTGTCAGGATCGCGGTCGAGCCTGAGGAGTCGATACGGACCGACTGAACCACGCCCTGCGTGCCATCCGTTCCCGTTATGACCAGCCCGATCATCGTGCTTGCCTGGGAAATATTGGAATTCACCAGAAGCTGGTCGAGCTTCGAATTCGCGTTGATGCTCTGCTCGACATTCGAGAATTGGGCAATCTGCGACATGAATTCGTTCGTATCGGTCGGATTGAGTGGATCCTGATTCTGCAATTGCACGACCATCAACTTAAGAAAATCATTATAGTCGAGCGTCGTTGTCGACTGACTGCTCGAAGACGTCTGCGTACCCGACGTACCGCCGGTGGCTGGAACCGTGGTCATGCGACCTCCTTGCTGCGTTCTTCCGAGGCGTTTGCCGCGACCTCTAACGGAAGCAGCGTTCTCACTTTCTTCAAAGCATCGAACGGCCGGTCGCCATCGAGCATGTCGCCCGCCTCCCTGAGACCGTCAAGTATCTTGGGATCGCGGATGCTCGCCGAAAGGTTCGATACCGATTCCCTCGCCATCGTCCGTGCTTTCATGTAGAGCGCCGGGTCCATGAGCATCATTTGAATCATGAAATACAATTGCCGCAGAGGCGTCGTTGTATCTTCCGGCTTCATCACGTGTTGTTCGAGCAGGAAAACGACGTCGTTCATGAGCTCGAGGCTGACCTTGCGATCAACGCGCAGAACGCCGCCGTTGATGAAGATGCGTTCACCGGCTCTCAGGGTAATTTTCAGGCCGCCAGCCATCAAAGACCTTCCGCGATGACATTTGATACGTCGATAAGGCCCGCGAAATTCCGCGACTTGCCGTTGCTGATCGCCTCGGCTTCTTTGAGCATCCAGATCCCTATTGAGATCAACTTGGCGCGCACATCGTCCGGTAACCCGTTTTCGGGTTTCGCGAGATCTTCAAGAAAGAAGCTCCAAAGCCTGTTCAAGAAGATGATAGCGTCTATGGCTTCGCGCGACTGCGGTCCCGCCTTCTCTGCCGTCTTCAATAGGGCCACGGATTGCTCGAGGGCCAGGCGCTCGTTCTCGCGCTGCCGATTGCCGGACTCGCTTAATGTTTCTTCATATGAGAACTTATACATCTTTCGCCTTCCGCAATCCGCCCTTGGATGCCGTCGTTAGTTATTCAGGTAATCGAGGATACTGAGTTTGTTGAGCTGGCTCGTCAGCGAATACGCCGCCTGAAGCGCCGTCGAAATCTGCGACAACTGCGTCGTGACTGCGGCAGGATCGATCTGTTCCAGATTGTCGATCGACTTCGTTAGAAAATCGACTTGCGAGTCGATCTGACTGTTGGCGTCAGTAACGCGCTGTTGCGTGACGCCGAGAGCCGACTGAACTTGCGTGAGGCCGCCTGTCACGTCTCCGGTGAGGTCGCGAGCCTTCGAGATTATTACCTGCTGCGTACCGCTATTCAGGTTTGCAAAGCCGAGGCCGGAAATCATTGCGAAAGCTTCGCCCAACGACCGGAATGTGCCGTTGTCGGCTGTCACTGACGTATCGATGATTTGGTTCCGAGAGATTCGGCTGCTCACCGGTTTGTCCGATGCGGCCGACCAGGTGCTCGACCAGTTTGCATCCGAGAACAGATTGGCGAACTCATTGTTGAGAAAGTCGCTCATATCATTGGGCGAAATACTGGAGACGTTCGGGTCATCCGGACTCATGCCGAACTTGGCCGTAAAGGCGGCGGTGATCGCCTGCGCGCCAGCCGATGGCGGCGTTCCAAAAAAGTCTTCCATGGGCTGGACGTCGGAATTGATGCCCGCGAACAGATACTGGCCGTCGAGCGAGGCGTTGAGCTGATCCTGAAGCGTCTGCATCCCGGCCTTCGCCGATTGGATCAACGTATCCTGAGACGTGGCGGCCGTTTGCGCCGTGATCAGACTCGAGAGAAAATTGGACGTGCTCTTCGCCAGCGTATCAAGCGCTGATTGCGACGCGCTGAGACGGTTGAGCACAAGATTGTTTGAACCTTGGATGGCCTGGATCTGATCCATGTCCTGGCGCATCGAGATGCTGACGCCCGTCGTCGCACCCAGGGTTACCCCCACGTCTGCGTGCCTGCCCGTCGCAAGCTCTTTTTGGGCGTCGACGAGCTGCTGCTGGTACTTGGCTATCGATCTGAGCGTTTCATTGGAGATCGAAGCGGAAGAGATGAATGACGAGGAAATCATGAATGTCAGCTCGCTGCCTGTAAGAGCGTCGAGATCATATTGTCGACGGTGCTGATGAGACGGGACGAGGCTTGAAACGTTCGCTCTAGCGAGAGCAAATTGGTCATTTCCTCGTCGAGGTTTACACCGGTGGCTTGCGACAGTGAGGTGGCGGCGCGATCAGCAATCGTTTGGCGCGATTCCGCCTCGTTACTTGACGATTGACGCAGCGCTTCGAGCCACGAGACCGACGACTTGGCGAAATCGAGCATCGATCCCGTCGAATGAATCTGGGTCGAGGAATCGAAGGCTTGGGTGGAACCGAGATTCGTTATCAGCTGCTGGATGCGGTCCGTATAAGATGCGCCGCCGTCGCTGTTGTAGGTGTAGCTCGCGCCGGCAATACCGCCATCACGAATGAGCTCGGCGTTTCCGCCCTGGGTCGGATCGGCGCTTGCGTTGATCTTGATCGAGCCTGCTAGACCTGGAACGATGCTTGTCGGCACTGATGAGGAGCCGCCGTCGGTAAACAATCCGGCTGCATCCGGCAAACCACTTCCAGATTGATCGCTCTCGGCAAACGTCGAGATCAGACCGCGGGCCATTTCATCGAGTTGGCTTTGATAGGTCGGGGCGATGCTGTCGCGGACTTCAACGAGACCAGCAAGCTTGCCGGAGCTGATCGACATCATGTGCGGCGTGCCCGCAATCGGCACACCATCAGCATAAACCGGTGATCCGACGGAGTTCGCGGACAGATTCGCAGATTGCTGGAAGGTCACCGACCTTGCCGTTTTGTCGAACAGGGTGACGCCACTGTCCGTGTAGATGGCCATATCGCCATTGTCGCGCGTGGCCGTCCGAATTCCTATTTCATTCGACAGCTGCTTCAATACTGTATCGCGTGCGTCCAAGACGTCCGTGATGTCCCTACCGCTACCCGAGGCCGACACGACCTGCTGATTGAGCGTTTGGAACTGCGAAAGAAGGCTGTTGATGTTGCCGACCGACGTCGCGATGGCGGAATCGGCCTGATTTCTAACGTCAGTGACTGCCTGTGTAGCTTCGTTGAGAGACGTCACCAGCTCTTGTGCGGCGGTTACGACTGTTGCCCCAACGGCGCTATTCTGAGGGGTAGCGGAATAATTCTGAAGTGCCGTGTTTAGCTTCGACATCAAGGCGGCGGGCGACGTATCAGAGTCCGTGTCGCCCACCGTATTCTGTAACTGATCCAAGGCCGAATTGACGGCCGATTGCGTTTGGCTGCTTGCGTTTGCGTCGAGGTACGTGTCGAGAAGCAGCTTGTTGGCCGTTCTCGTCACGCCCGCGATGCTGACGCCACCGCCCGGCCCGCTGACGACATTCGCGACTTTTCTGCTTGCGTCCGTATTGTTTACGCGCGCGATGTTCTGTGAGACGACAGAAATCTGCTCGGAAACCGTCGAAATGCTTGAAAGCGCATTACTCGTGCTCTGCGTAAGCGACATCAGCTGGGCCTTTATTTCCTATGTTTCCGTCACCGAACGAGGTTGACGAGTACGTCCAGGAGTTCGGTACCGGTCTGAAACACTTTCGAGTTTGCAGTGTAGTTGCGTTGCGCCTGGACCATCGTCGTCAGCTCGGAAGCAAGATCGACGGTGCTGCTTTCCAATGCGCCAGAGATGATTTTGCCACGACCGCTCTCGTTAGCGGTGCCGAGCTGCAAATCTCCGGACTCCTTGTTCGTGGCGTAGACGTTCCCGGAGATCGCCGTGAGATTGTCTGGGCTCGCGACGGTCGCCAATGGAATCTTGAATGCGTCAACGCGTGAACCGTCCTTGTAGACTGCCGTCACGATGCCTTCGTCGCTGATCTCAAGACGGTCAACAGCAGACGGAGGACTGCCATTTGCGCTCGGTGCTTCGGCGCCGGTCTGGGGCGAATAGCTCGCCGCCAGCTGTGTCATCTTGCTGATGTCGAGCGAGAATGTTGAGCCATTGGGGATGTTGAAGCTCAGCGCTTGCGGGCTCGTCGAGGTCAATGCGCCAGTCGTGCCGTCGAACGTCACGTTCGTCGTCGTCAACTGCGATCCCGCAGCGTAGGGGAAGCCACCGTTGGTCGCGCCGGCCGCGTTGTATACGGTTATCTGCCAGGTGTTATCGGCCGTTTTCGCGGAATAGACGTCGAGCGTCACTTGATGGCCGAGGTTATCGTAAGTGACGATCGAGGTCTTGCCGGCATATTCCGCCGTCGCGGCGTTCGCAGCCGGGAGGTTGGCCGCGGCAGTAATGTCCGCGTCAGCAGGGAGGTTTACGCCGAACTTGCCGCTTGTCGAAGGCGTTGCCTTCAGGCCAAGGCTGCTCGTGCTCACGACCTGAAGGCCGGCGGCACTGTTTACGACGGAACTCGAGCTGCCGTCCAAAAGGTTGTAGCCGAGCAGCTTGAACCCTGCAGCGTTCACCAGATCGCCATTGGAGTCCGGAACGAAATTGCCTGCACGCGTCAGGAAGGGCGTTCCAGAATCGCTTTCGACCATAAAGAACCCGTTGCCGCTGACCGCGAGGTCGGTCGGCGACTTCGTGTAGGTGAAGTCTCCCTGCTGGGAGACCGCCCGGCGAGCGATGGTCGAAACGGAACCCGGCACATACTCGGCGACGCTGCCTTCCGCGATGAGCGTTGCAAATTCCGTTGATGCGCCTTTGTAACCAGTGGTGTTGATATTTGCGATGTTGTCCGCAACCGTACCCATACGGTCAGACTGGACAGACATGCCCGAGACGCTGGTAGTCATTACTCCGTAAAGACCCATCGACATTCTCCTCGTCGCGAATGATGCTCGGCGCAATTGAAGCATCTGGGCCTTGCGTGAGACTGGTTTGCGCTGCTTCCGCGGGCTGTGCAGCATCATCGCTGGCAAGGTCTTTCAAGCGGTAGCCGAGGAAACGCTGGGAATCGATCGGATCGTGACCGAGTCTCTGCTTCAGCCGCTTGCGCAGGCGGCTGATGTGGCTTTCGATGACGTTCTCATGAATTTCGTCATTGAAGATGCCGTACACGCGATTGAAGATCTGGGTCTTCGTAATGCGGGTGTTGCGGCTCAGCACGAGACACTCGAGGATCCGCCGCTCACGACGCGGCAGGGGCAGCACTTCTCCGTTCACGATCGGATCGCGACCGTCGAAGAAAATCCGGATGCCACCAACATCGACACATTCGTCGACGATCTGCATCCGGCGACGAATGGCGCCGCTGCGCGCCAAGACTTCGCGGACGTGAAAGGGCTTCGCGAGGACATCATCAAACCCGAGCGAGAAAAGCTCGAGCGTTTCACTCAGCGCCCGCGCTTCGATCAGCCCCATGAGCGGCGCGCGGCTGCGTGCTCTGATCCTTGCGGATATCTGGCGCCGGTTTGTCACCGCACCAATCAAAAAGCCCTCGATAACCGCGATATCGGCATCATTGATGAGTTCGAACCACTCCGAGAACTCGTTTGGATCAACTGAAGTTGCCGCTACTCCTTCGCGTTCAAAGCACGCGACGTATCCCCCCGCGACCGTCAAACGGTCGTCAAGCACAACGAACATGATGCCCCCCAAGCCCCGCAAATCATTGGCACAGAAGGAAATACAGTGATTCACGTGACTTATTAACAATTATTTCATTATTGCGTGGGTCGGAAATGCCACGCCAAATCATAAGTCCGCGCTTGCCCTTTGCATCTGCATCTGTTCTTCGAGCAATCACAGCGATTGAGGCTGCGAAGGCGGAAGATGGGACGCGCTCGCCTTTTTGCCGATCGTTGGAAAATCGATAAATTTGAATTTATTTCCAAACGATTGCGTAAACCAAAGACTTCTTAATTCGGACGTTTCTCCGGAATAGAAAGATCCGCTTGCGAATTAATGGCTATATGCTGCGTGTTTGCGCGTCCTGATGCGCGGATTTGAAGTTTGGGTGCGTAAATGAGTAAGACCACGTTTGAAAAGTTCATGAGCAGCTTTCAGACCGAGGTCCTGATTCCGGAAAGCATCGAGGCCGACGACAAGCGGCGCGACGGCATCCGGCGCATAGCTCGCCAGCACGTCGCTTTAAACTTTCGCGGCATGCGGCTCATCTGCGACCTCGTCGACTTATCGGAATCCGGAGCAAAAATTAGCGTCGGGGACGGAATCGTCCCGAACGTCGGTGACAGAATCGCGCTAACGCTCTTCGATGGCACAATGCTCGATGGCACAGTGACATGGCTACGCGACAAACATCTGGGCGTAGAGTTTCTCTATCCGGTTCCCAACGTCGATGAACGACTCGACTTTGAAGATCTCGGTCGGGAATTTTTCGGCAGAGCCGTAACGCTGCAAAAGTCGACGCGACGGCCGTGATCGGCGGGACGTGACCCGTCAGCGTACTGCAAGCTGCGTTTCGTAACGTTCCGCGATCCGGCATTTCGCTTCGAACCGCGGTCCGAATGACATCACGGGAATCCATTCCGTCCGATTTTGAATCGATCATTGACAGCTTGTTCGGTCATGACGATCGGCCCGCCGGTGTATCACGCCCCAATCGCCTTTCCATCGACGGTTTAGAGGCGGCGTGGGCCTTGGCGGCTGCTTCTCGCGGTGGCGTGGGAAATTCTCAAGTCCCTCCGAAACATCCCTATGCCTTCGATGAGCAAAGCAGCATCAGCGCAGATCCGTTGCTCGATCCGAATAAAATCTTAATTGAACTTGGACTCGACGCAAATTTTTCCGAAGCTGACATCGCGACACTGCGGCGAGAATTTGCACTTAGAAATCATCCGGATCGTGTGCAGTCCGATCTCAGGGAGCTTGCGACACAGCGCATGATGATCGCCAATGATCTCATGGATCGCTACGTTGCGCGGTTGAAAAAGAGTGAACACTGAGCCTCGCGAACTTATCTAAAATGCGAGATTGTTCTTTCGCGATGTTCCCACGAATGTCGGGTAATGTCTCATCGCAGCCGGCCCTCGACCGGCAGAGAATGCGATGGGGTTAAAGATGGACGACGTGAGCGCCGACCTTAAGATGTTGCAGTTGCGTATGGCCGGCATGGGTGCACAACTCGACGGGAATTGGTCAAAAGTTCTCGAAGCGCAACGCCATCTCGATCGCGACACCGACGAATGCGCCTACTGGCATGCCGGCTATCATCAGGCGCTTGCGGACGTCATCAGTCTGCTATCGACGAGTCAGGCTAACGACGACATTTCGGACACGTCCAATCTGTTCCGCGCGGTCGGCTAGGGTGCAGGATGTTTCCGTTCGGCATGAACTTGTGAAATATCTCGCATTCTTTTTCGAAGGCCTGACGTTCATCCGCGAAATGGCGGAACTTGAATTGCGTCGCGGTTCCGATATGGGCTTTCAATTTTGATTTGAGGTCCTCGCCGGCGCTTCCGACGTATGTAATCGCGAAGCGCCCAAGATGATCGACGAAGCCAAGCGCATACGTACCCGGACAACGATCGACCAGCTCTTCCTCGATGGCATCAGACGCGAGTTGAAATGGACCACGTAGCCCAGCTCCTGCCAATTCCTGCTGCTGCATCATTTAACGAGTCCTAGATATAGACTGCGTTGCCGGACCTGACGCCGGCAACTTCAGCCGACGCCGGCTGCTGAGTGGATTCTCTGGGGCGACGTTGGGCCTGATCGGACGGCGATCCATCACGTCTTTGCATCTCGCCATCTTGCCGGCCCATGAAGCCCGAACGCGATGGATCTCCATCACGAGACGGGGAACCGTTCGTCTGCCAACCGTTCGAACTCATGGTGCTACTGGCGGAAGTATCCGTAATCTTCATACTTGAGATGTCATAGCCTGCATCTTTCAAGCCGCGTTCGAGATTCGGCCGATCGTCGTTGAGAAGCTTGGCTGTCGACGCCTTCGATGCTTCGGCTTCGATCGACAATGAATTCGAACTGAGACTCAGACGGAGCCTGACCGAACCAAGATCCGCCGGCGACAACGTTAGATCGAGCGTGCGCAGAACGGGCGCTGTGGTTGCCCGCGTCGGCACGTCGACGGATGATGTTGCTGCGCTGGCGTCGGTCGCAGTCGATGCCAAGCTCGTGATTACGCCGTCGCGAACCTGATTGCTGACGTTAGCCGCGATGGCGTTGGACGTTTTGCTGGTTGCAAAAATCTGGTCGAGGGACGACGCAGCATCCGGCTTTTCCGTCTTCTTGGCCGCCTCTGAAGCTATTTCCGTATGCGACTGAGATTGCGTATCGCTCTTGTTTCCGCTGTCGTTGTTAAGCGATGCATTCGCATTCTGATCGGTATTTGCCGCTGCGATTGTCGGCTGCGCTACGGACTGCGGCGCGTCGCCCGATAATTTGACGTCCGGCTTCTGTTCCTTTGCCGTGGTGACCGAAGCAACTGTCTGAGCCAGAACGGCGGCCGCGGATGGCGCAGCCTTATCCGTATTCATAGCCGAGAGCTGCGACGCGACGCTCGTCATGGCGTCGGAATTGAAGTTCCAATGCGTCTCCCGTCGATTGATCGCAACCGGCACAAGCTCGTTTGTATCTTGCGGAATGGCGTCGTGGTCGACGGTGACATTAACAGTCCCATCGTCGGCTTTTAGGTCGCCGGAATTTGCGAAGATTCTGTTTTTTGCATCCATGAGAGCGAGAATGCTTCTCTGCTGCATCAAGGCTGCTGACCGGACCGGAGCCTGAGACGTATCGGCGTTGGTTGTCAAGGAAACGGTATTCGTCGCTGGCGTTTGATTCGGCGTCAGCTGCGCCGACGTGAGATCCGGAGATGTTCCTGCTCCGTTGGTTGATTTCGAGACCGCCTCTTTCGCTTGATCCTGGCCGACGCTGTCGAAAGCATCCTCGAACGAGCTATCGTCGTCATCCGATTTGCCCTTGCCATGCTTTCGCTGCGACGTCTTTCGCGTCTTATCGACATGCGTCGCAGCAGCATCGACATCATCGCGCGGCGCGCTCTGGGTCGCGCCTTCCGACTTGGGATCGTTCTCATCCGTCTGCTTGAGGTGACCGCGATATCCGTTCGATGCTTTTCCCGATACGGATTGCAGGAGAGCTTCGGCTCCGCCAGATGCGGCGCTTCCAACTGCTGCCGTCATTTCCCACTCCTAGTAATCATTGAATCTGCTTCTTTTAAAATCTCGTCGGCTTTATTCAGCGCCGTCATTGCATTCTTTTCACCCGGAGCCTGCGCCACGGCTTGCGGAGCGGTCTTTCTGACAGCAGTCGGCGCGACGCCTGTTCCGGTTACTGTTTTGGCGATAAATCCCGCCACTTCCCGGATCTCAGCGTCGTCCTCCGACAGCCGATCGACAGTGATCTGATCCAGCGCCTTCATAGCATTTACCGCATCGTTCGAAGGCGCTTCGGCTGCGGCCATGTAGAGGCGCGCACGTTCCTTATTCTCTGGTGATGCATTCGGTGTTGCGAGAACTTTAGCAGCAGCGGCCTTCGCAAGCTTTAGCCGTCCCTGTAGCAAACCCTCTCCGGCAAGATCGATGAACAGCTCGGACGCTGGCTGCATGTCGTCGTCATCGAAGGTGGCGGCGAGGCGATCGATGCTTTCCTGATTATCGAATTCCCCATGCTTGGCGGCTGCTTCCGCAAATTCTCGAAAGAGCTTCCAGGCATAAATCGACTTGCCGAATTCCTGCACATAGCTTGTCGTCAGCATCAGCGCTCGGCTCGTGTCGCCAGCATCGAGTAATACAGGAATTTCGCGCCGCGCCGACGCCTCGTCGATCGCGGTATGGGGACACGCCAGACGCGCATCATCGAGCAGGCGGATCGCGGTTGCGTGATCATCCTCAAGATAGAGTGACGCCTTGGCCAGCGCGAAAGGCCCAACAAGGCTGACGTCGAGCGAACGGGGATCGATATCTTCGAACAGCTCACGCGCCTTTTTAGGCTGACCCTCGGCAAAGCTCATGATGCCCGCGGCCAAATTCTGATCGGCGACGCTCAAAGAATTCTGCTTGACCAGTGGTTGCAAGACGCGCGCGTCACCGCCACTCAGAACATAGAGCAGGCTCGTACGGACGTTGACGTAATCGTCCCATGCCTCCGGGCTGAAACTTTTCACTTCGCGCGCGATGTCGATCAGCAGACGCTGTTGCTCCGCAAGCGCTGCACGATCGCCGCGAATGATCTTGTCCTGAACCGCGCCCAATTCTTCCAGAAGACGCAGTGTATGGCGGCGCACCTGAGCTTTTTCGCTCGCATCCTCTGAATAGATCGGAACGCCGTGCTCGGCCGCGACAACCTCGTCGTTTTCGCCGAAAATAAATGCGGGCTTGAAATACGCCAACGAGCCCGCGGCGAGGCCCGCGAGCACAACGAACGACGCTGCAGCAATCAGCGCGATCCGCTTCATTTCTTATCCTCTTTAATGAGGATATCGATGCGGCGGTTGGCGGCCGCGAGAGTGTCGTCGGGCACTTTCGGATCGCGGTCCGCACGACCTTCGATGGCGACGACGCGAGATTCGTCGACGCCGCCACGCAGAAGCATGTAATAGGCCATTTGAGCGCGAGCAGCGGAAAGGCGCCAGTTGTCATAGACCCGGCTCTTGTATGGACGCGAATCCGTATGGCCGCGAAGGACGATATCGCCCTTCTTGCTGCTCAAGACACGACCGATTTGCTCCATGACAAGGACGAGTTCTGAGCGCGGCTTCGCCGAACCGACCTCAAACATGCCGAAATTGGCATCGTCCGTCAGACTGATGAGTAATCCTTCGGGCGTCGCTTTCACGTCGATCATCGGCAGTTCGCGTGAAATGTCCGCGACGGCTTTGCCGATCTGGTCCCGCAGGTCTTTTGCGTCCTGATCTTTGTCGTGATCCTTGTCGTGCGTCTTATCTTCTTTCTTTGCCTGATCCAAAGTTGCAGGGGTTTGCTTTGTGATGGTGTCCTGCTGCTTCGGCTTATCGCCGACATCATCCATTGATGCTCGCGCGGAGAGCTGCTGCTTTGGGTCCTGCGTAACCGGTTTTACGTTTTCTGCGGGCAGGGCGCGCGCCACGTTGGAGGGGTGCTCCGGCACGATCGGCGCTGCTTGGGGCGCAGGCTTCAACCTGACATCTGACTTTCCGGCCTTGCGATTGATGCGATCGAACGGATCGTCAATATTGCCGTCTGATGGGCTGGCTGCCGTCGTAGACTGACTTGCGCGTGCCTCGTCAGCGAGTTTTTCAAGCAAGTTACCAGGATTGTCGAAGAGCGCCATCTCGCGAAGCTCTTCTGAGCTCTTGCCCCCCGATCCGACACTCGATTCGTGCGAGGCGTCGTCTTTGGCGTCACCGCTGTTTTCTTTGCTGTCGCGATCGGCCTGCCGTTTCGAGGCGTCATCGACGACCTGCTTTTCGAATCCGCGCTTACTTTTCTCGTCAGAGTGTTTCGACTGCGTCTCGACGAGATCTTCAATGCCTTTCGGCGCCGCGTAACGATCGGTCAAACGCATCGGATTGAAGTAGGCGGCGACCTGCACGATGGTTTTTTTGTCGGCAGCATTGATCAGCCACATGACGAGAAAAAACGCCATCATGGCCGTCATAAAATCGGCATATGCGATCTTCCAGACGCCACCGTGATGCGGTTCTTCCGTATTGCGCCGGCGACGGACAATGACGAGAGGTTGCGATGATACGTCTTCGCGGCCGTCGCTCATGGTACTAGCGCCTCAAGCTCGGCGATCCACGCCGCAATGTTGACTTCGATTTCGGTGTTTTCTATGTGAGCGCGAACATCTGCACTCGGACTTTCCGAATATCCGATCTGAAATCCGGCGGTCGGCAGCCGTTCGTTGAGATGTTGGATAATTTCGGCCGGCGCTTCGATGTGAATCTTTGCGCCTTCCACCAAGCCACGTAAAATCGCCCTTTCGAGATCCTTCAACGCGCGATCCTGTAGACGCCCGATGAGCCAGGGGCGCAGCAGCGTCGCGGCCCGCTCAGCGACGTTTTTCTCAATCAGGCCCGACGCACTTTCCAAACGCGCAATAAGCTGCTCAGCGAAATCGCGCTGCCAGCAGTCTTTTTCCTGGGCGAGCTCGTTCGCGTGATGAATCTGCGCTTCGGCGAGGCGATGCTCTGCATCGGCCTCCGCTTCTGCACGGCCTTCGGCGTAGCCCTGCCGATGACCATCCTCGAACGCAGCTTTCAGCTGCGCTTCATGGTCCGGCTCTTCGACGTCAGGGGTGACGCGATCGAAGTCCCTGAGCAGGGAGAACGCCGAACTGTGAGGCCGAGCCGTCATCCGTTCTTAACCCAATGCTTCATGATCGCAGTCGCCTGCTCTTCATCGCGATCAATAATCGCGCTGAGCTTCTCGACGGGACCGAGTGCCAGCGAGCGTCCGAACGCCAGTCCGCTGCCAAAGTCTCCCGAGCCGCCGCCCATGCCGTCAAATGGGTTGGCGCCCGGTTCGAGCAACGGCGACGCCATTTCGGGCATGTCGATGGGAGCTGCGCCCGTTCCCGTAATCGATGCGAGCGGCGCCTCGATCGCGACGTTATCGGCGCTTTCAATCGCGGGCCTATCGCTTGAGAGCAGGGTCCGCATCACGGGCCGGAAGCCCGCCATCACGACAATTGCAGCAACCAGCAAGATCGTTAGTGAACGGATGCCGGTTCCCGCCAAGCTCATCAACAGCGAAGCCCATGCCGTTCCCGACGATCCGTCTCCTTCAAACGGGGACGGCGCGAAATCGACGGCGGCGACGCTGATACGATCACCGCGCTTGGTGTCTATGCCGGCCGCGGAAAGCGCGATCTTCTCGATTTCGGCGACCTGTTTGTCGACGTCTTCGGGCTTTGCATCTTTACCCATCGCATCCATCAGTCGCTTTTTGTTGACGACGACGGCAACCGAGATGTTCGCGATCTTGTAGCCTTCGCTTGTCGAGGAGGCCGTCGACGAACTGATCTCGTAGTTGGTCGTTTCTTCCTTGCGATCCTGATTGCGTTTGTTCTGGTCTTTGTGGCTCGTCTGTTCGTTCGGAATGTTTTCCTGAACGCTGACATTGTTCTTGCCGGCGCTGTCCTGCGAACTCTGAGCTTCCTTGATGTATCGCGTTGATCGCTCGACCTTGCTGTCGGGATCGAACTTCGTTTCGTTCGTCTGCAGTTTATCGATATTCAAGCGGGCAATAGCGCTGACTTCGAAGTTGTCCAGACCGAGATAGGGCGACAAGGTGCGGCGAACGCTATCCTGAATCTGTTTTGAGACCGTGTGCTCGAGTTCGAGCATCTGCACCGGCGCGTCGCCGCTGGCGAGGCCGTTGCCGGAGCCTCCAAGAATCGAACCATCGGTGCCGATAACCTGGACTTCGTTCGGCGTCATTTCCGGGATCGCCGAGGCAACCAGATGCTTGATGGCCGGCGCTGCAGTGGCATCTCCGGCAACATCCGTGCGAATGACGACAGACGCCGACGGCGCTTCTTTCTTGACCTGAAGCGCATTCTGGTTCGGCATGAAGATGTGAACACGCGCAGCTCTCACACCCTTCAGGTATTGGATTGTTCGCGACAGCTCGCCCTCAAGAGCGCGCACGCGCGTCACTTCTTGCATGAACGAGGTGAGCCCGAGCGCGCCGAGCTTATCGAACAGCTCATAACCCGCTGTTTGGCTGCCGGGCAGTCCCTTTTCCGCGAGCAAAGCGCGAGCTTGTGCCGTCTGCCCGACTGGAACGCTCAACTTCGTCCCGTCCATGCTGCTTTCAAATGGGATGCCGGCCTCGGTCAGCTCCGTGCCCATGCGGCTGATGTCAGGCGGCGTCAGGCCGACATAAAGCGTCTCATAGCTTGAGCGCGACGCGAAGTAACTGCCTATGGTAATCAGTCCGAAGACGAGCGCGCCGGCGATGCCAAGCGCCATAAGGCGCC
Source organism: Hyphomicrobium sp. MC1 (assembly GCF_000253295.1). Classification (NCBI taxonomy): domain Bacteria; kingdom Pseudomonadati; phylum Pseudomonadota; class Alphaproteobacteria; order Hyphomicrobiales; family Hyphomicrobiaceae; genus Hyphomicrobium; species Hyphomicrobium sp. MC1. Next base: position 4,164,343 of record NC_015717.1, read on the forward strand.
TGCGGCCGAGACCCAGCAGACTGCGATAAAGGTTCTCTAATTGACGCCAATCCATCTCTCGACCTTGCCGGCAAAGTTTCCGGTCAACGGTAGGGACGGAACCTTGTGCAAAGGTGACGGGCCGCCTCCGTGGCCTGATCCGCGTTGGCGGAAGAGGTCAGGGGTGGCGGCCCGTCTAACAGATCGGAGATTGTATGGGGCCTGACGCCGAGCGGCGTCAGGCCCTAGTTATTAGCCGCGGAAGAGCGACAGGATGTTCTGGCTCGACTGGTTAGCGATGCTCAGTGCCTGAACACCGAGCTGCTGCTTGACCTGCAATGCCTGCAACTTTGTCGATTCCTGATTCATGTCAGCGTCCACCAACTGAGAGATGCCGGTGGTGATCGAGTCCATCAGCGACGATACGAAGTCGGTCTGCAGATCGATGCGCTTCTGCGCCGAGCCGAGGTTAGTAGCTGCCGTCGTCATGGACTGATAGGCAGCATCGACGCCGGCGATATAGCCGTTCAAGGTCGCCTGATCGGTCGGGCTGTCGGTCAGCGAGCTAATGTCGATGTTCATAATCGACGTGCCACCCGTCGTCACAACGGCGCCCGTAGACGAACGCTGCGAGTCGAGGATGCCGCCCGCGCCAGAAGCGGTGGAGCTATCGAACAGGATTGACGTCGACGTATCGACGCTGATCGTTCCGATAGAAACACTGCCGTCCGAGGCACGAGAGAACGACGAAACGATCGTCTTTGTCGCGCTGTAGCCAGAGGTCGATGAATCGACCGAAACCCAGTTCTCGCCCGAGAAGCTTGCTGAGGAAGCGATGCCCTTCAGCTGATCCTGGAGCTGGGTGATTTCCGATTGAATCTTCGTGCGGTCAACGCCCGGCGATGCGGCCGCAACCAGTTTGTCTTTGATCTGGCCGACGAGATCGATCGACTGGTTGATCGCGTTGTAGGCGACGTCAACGGTGCCCTTGCCAAGACCGAGTGCGTCCTGCACGGTCGAGAGCGCCGAGTTGTCCGACTTCATCGTGGTCGCAATCGACCAGTAAGCTGCGTTATCCGAAGCGCTCGCGACCTTCAGGCCGGTCGAAATCGCGTTCTGCGTCGTCAGCAAATCTTTGGAGGTCTGCCGCAGCGACTGCAATGCGGTCATTGCGGAAATGTTGGTATTGATACTGCTCATGCCCATGTCCCTTGTCCTTTTACTCAGCACAAAACGCTACTGGGACATACCGGATCTACCGGCTTGACAGATCGGCGTCATGCCTATGGCGCGTGTTCGCTGCCACCCTGTCATCGGCAAGATTGATAGACGAGAGTCGTTTCCTAATGGTTAATTTTGACGCTTAGAATGTTAATTATTTTGCTCGGAGGCGGATTCTTAATGCCGCACGTCATCGAGCTAAGTGAATGATTTCACAAGCGCTCCGACGAGCAAGCTCCAACCGTCGACCAGCACGAAGAACAGCACCTTCAGCGGCAACGCGACGACGGTCGGCGGCATCATCATCATACCCATTGCGGTCATGATCGTCGCCACTACCAGATCTATGACGAGAAACGGCAGCGTCACCAAAAAGCCAATCTCGAACCCTCGGCGCAACTCAGAGACCATGAACGCAGGTATGAGCACGCGCAGGTCATCGGGACCCGCCTTGTTCTGCTCCCCGAAGCGTTCCGCAGACATCTGTTCGAACAGCGCGAGATCCTTGTCGCGCACATTCGCCTTCATAAACGTCCGGAAGGGCGCGGTCGTCCGCACGTAGCCATCCTGCTGGCTGATCTTGTTTTCGACCATCGGCTTGACGCCATTATCCCAGGCGTCCTGGAAGGTCGGGGCCATGACGAACAGCGTCATGAAGAGTGCGAGGCTGACGAGGATCATATTGCTCGGCGTCGTTTGCAGTCCAAGACCGGCGCGAAGGAATGAGAAGGCGATCAGGAATCTCGCGAACGACGTCACCATCATCAGCAAGCCGGGCGCGACCGAAAGGACGGTCATCACGACAAGAAGCTGAACGATGCGGCCGGAAACGCTGGCGTCTCCCGCGGGGAAAAGCGTCTGGAGATCGATTGCCTGCGCGGCAGCCGCGCTCGAAGACGCTGCCAAAAGGATCAGCGCCCACAGAACTTTCTTGATCATTCGAGCACCAATCCACCTATCAGAAGGCCCAGAATGGCGCCTCGACCGCGGACACGCGCGCGATCGTCAAGTTGCTCTCGCAAGTTCTGGAAGCCACGCACGCCCTGGATGTCGGCTAGGGAGAGGCCCTTCAGGTAGGCAATCACGTCTTCGCGGACCTCGCCGAGCAACGTCGTCGTTTGGGGCGTGCCGTGGACGACGATAATAGAGACATCGAGCCTGGCGCGGACCGCAGGCTCGGAATTCAAATCCGTAATGACCGAGGGTATGGCCAGCTCTATGGCGTCGCCCGGGAACCGCCCAGCGGTTGGTCCGGCCGGCGGCGCTTTATCTGTTGGCACAGAATTCTGAGGCGCAACGTCGGGCATCAGAAAGTAGCCGTAAGCGCCGCCGCCGCCGGCGCCCAAAACGATCGCGATAAGCGCCGCTATCACGAAGCCGCCAACGCCACCACCCGCGTTCGAGTCGTCCTTTTTTCGCTTATCTTTTGCCACCTAGCTCTCTCCCCCAACCCGAGCCTTAGAAGGGCGAAAGATTATCGAGAATCTGCTGGCCGTAGGCGGGCTGCTGAATTTCCATGACACGGCCGCGGCCGCCATATGAAATTCGCGCTTCAGCAATTTTCTCGTAGGAGATCGTATTGTCGGTCGCGATGTCCCGTGGCCGAATGACGCCCTGTACATTCAGGACGCGTAACTCGTAGTTGACCCGCACTTCCTGCGAACCGCTGACGACGAGATTGCCGTTCGGCAACACCTGACTGACGACGGCGCCGACAAGAAGATTGATGTTTTCAGAGCGGTCGATGGAGCCTTTCGAGTCCGTCGCCGTGGTGCGATCGAGATTGCCATCAAGACTGCCCGATCCAGTCGGACCTGGCGCGCCGAAGCCAAAATTGAAATCTGCCGATGATTTCAGCCCAACGCTCGAATCACGTGAACGATTCAAATTGTTATCCAACGACGCCTTGTCGTTGATCTGGATTTTGACAGTGACGACGTCGCCGACCTTGAGGGCGCGTGCATCGCGAAAGAGGTCGGCGCCGGAATCCTGCCAGGTGGAGTTACCCGAGTGATAGGCGACAGGTGTCACGGGAAGATTGACGTGCGCCGCCTGACCGGGCGCCAAGCCGCTTCCCATCGGGGACATTGCAGGGGCCTGCGAGACTTCGTGCAATTGGTCTATGGCACACGCGCCTAGCAGCAACGACAGCGACGCAGTCGCTGGAGCCACCCATCGAAATCTATTGCTGGGCATTGGCCTTGTGCTCCGGCTGAATTGCGAGTTCGCCGGCACCGGCGATAACGGCGGAGAGACGCGCCGCCTTCGCGACTTCCATCTCAGCCAGAATGGGGCTCGAAACTTTCGGTGCCAGCTTCGAAATGATTGCTGCGGATGTCATCTCGTCCATCGCCGCGAGTTGTGCCGCAGCGGCGTCCGGTTTCATCCGGCTGTAGATTTCAACGAGCGCGTCAGTAGCGTGCGCGGCGAAATCCTCGCGTAGCTTCATCCAGCTTTTCAGCACCTCGGCCTTCGCATTGAGAAGCGCGATCCGGTCGTTAATTTCCTTCTGCGCCTTTTGAAGACCACGCGTCTGCTGTGCGATTTGGGCGGCCGACGTCGCATCGAGAATATTCGAGCAATACTGCTGCGCCGGGCTCAACTGCTGTTTGGTCGTCGGCGGGAGCGGCAGCGCGTCCACATCTGCGGCCTCGGATTTCTGAGCGCCTTCGGGCTTGGTGTCGTCGACCGCGATGCGGAACGAATAAGCGATCGGAGGCGTTTGCTCCGCCTTCTGCCGAAGCTCGTATGCGCGCTCGCTGCGATCGACGGGCGGGCCAACCAGTGGATTGTGGATGCTTTCGGCTACTACCGGCATTGCGGTGGCTATGACAAGCAAACCGCCCGCCAACCATGCCACGCTGCCGCGTTCAAGAAACTTGCGAGCGATCAGAAATCTCATTGCACCACCAGTTCAGCTTGCAATGCGCCTGCCGTCTTCATGGCCTGCAGAATTGCGATGATCCCGATGGGCTTCAGCCCCATCTTATTCAGTGCGCTTACCAGCTCACGCAGATTAGCCCCCTGAAGCGTTGCGACCGTGCCGCCCGCTTCATTGACGTCAACCTGCGTATTGGGAACGACGACGGTCTGGCCACCTTGCGAGAACGGTAGCGGCTGGGACACTTGCGGTGTTTCGGTGACGCGAACGGTTATATTTCCGTGCGCGACGGCGACGGTCGAAATCTTTACTTCGCTGCCGATCACGATAGTTCCGGTTCGTTCGTCGATTACGACGCGCGCGGTCTGATCGGGATCGACTTCAAGTTCACCGAGTTCGGCCACCAGACGCGACGACAGGATATTCCGCGGTTTGCGTATCATCACGCTCTGCCAGTCGCGGGCGCGTGCGATCGGCATGCCGAAACGTTCTTTTGCGAAATCGTTGATAACGTCCATGACGCGCACGGCAGTCGTGAAGTCCGGATTGCGCAACTCGAACTCGAGCGGCATGCTTTCATCAAATGTGCCGGGGGCGTCTTGCTCAACAATCGCGCCGTTGGGAATACGGCCGCGCGTCGGAATTCCGGATGTGATCGATTCCGCGGCGCCCTTCGCCAGATACCCCGAAATGGTGATCGGGCCTTGCGCAGCGGCGTAGATTTTTTGATCGGCGCCGGCAAGCGAGGTTAGAACCAGTGCGCCACCAGCCAGAGATTTGGCATCGCCAATCGACGAGACCGTCACGTCGAAGCGTGATCCCTTCGAGGCGAACGGCGGAAGCTCAGCTGTTACCATAACGGCCGCGACGTTCCGCGTCCGCGGTTCGTATTGCGAGCCGCGAATATTCACGCCCATGCGATCGAGCATGGCCTGCACGGATTGCTGCGTGAAGGGCGAGTTACGGAGCGTATCGCCGGTTCCATTCAGGCCGACGACCAGACCATATCCGACGAGCTGGTTGGCGCGGATGCCTTTGAGATCAGTAATATCCTTGATCCGCGTAGCACCGGCACAGGCCGTCGCGGCAAGAAAATAAACCAGCGCGACAATCACCAATTTCATTGGTCATTCACCGCCAAGGTCTGATCGGGTTCGATACGCGCCTTGATGATGACGCCCGACTCGGGATTGCGGACATTGATAATTTCGCCGGCCGCGCCCGACTGCAGCGGGACACCGACGCCGACGATCGAGACGTATTTCGAATTGTAGACGAGCTTGTAGGTGCGGCCTTGCTTCACGAGATCTTCGGCGCGGATCGCCATCTCGGGGATGAGTTCACCCGGCAGCAACGTGCGCCGTGCGATCCGGCCAAGCAGATCCTGTTCGCGCTCGCCAAAGACAGGCGGATTGCCCGGGTCGACGATCAGCTGACGCTCGATAAGGTTCGCATCCGTGATTCGGTCGCCGGGATAAATGACGGCGCGCGGCACAAATACGGTTCGGCCGGGATCCTCCGCGAGCGCGTTGGACGCAAATGCGCACGCGGCGAGCAGCGTAAGTCCGAGCTGAACAGTCTTTTGTGTTTTGCGCCAGACGGACATCACCGAATGTCCTTCGTTATCACGTTATACATATCGTCGGCGGCTGAAATGACTTTGGAATTCATTTCATAGGCGCGCTGCGCGGTGATCAGCTCGGTGATTTCTTTGACGGGATCGACGTTCGAGCTTTCGAGATAACCCTGCTGGATCGTACCGAAGCCCGTATCACCTGGGGTGCCGAGAACAGGGGCACCGGACGCTTCCGTTTCCTGAAAGAGATTGCCGCCGAGTGGCGCGAGGCCGGTTTCGTTCGCGAAATTGGCGATGGCGAATTGCCCGAGGAGCTGCTGAGTTCCGCCGACAGTCGCATACACCTGGCCAACCGCGTTGACGGTGATGTCGGTCGCATTTTGCGGCACGGTGATATTTGGAATGACCAGGTTACCGTCGAGCGTGATGAGCTGGCCGGTGTTGCTACGGTTGAACGCGCCGTCGCGCGTATACAGGATTTCGTTGTTCTCGCCTTGGACCTGGAAGTAGCCACGACCGCTCAACGCAAGATCGTAATGGTTGTTGGTCGACGCGAGCGGACCCTGCGCAGAGAGATTGCGAATGGCGACCGTGCGGACGCCCAGTCCGAGCGTGTTGCCTTCCGGGATAATGGTTTCGTCGTCACGGGCAAGCGTGCCTGCGGGACGATCGCTCTGGTAAAGCAAATCTGCAAATTCCGCACGCGAGCGTTTGAAGCCCGTCGTATTGATATTAGCGACGTTGTTGGCGATCACCTCAACGTTCGTCTGCTGGGCAGACATGCCCGTCGCTGCAATCGAAAGTGCCCGCATAGCTTATATCCCTCAGATCTGCATCCGGCTGATTTCTTGGTATGCCGCAACGACTTTGTCGCGAACTGCAACGACGGTCCGAAGCGCCTGGTCTGCCTGCATTACGGCTTGCACAACTTGCTGCAGCGGTGCCTTGCCCTGCATGCCCGCAATCGCGGTCGTCTCACCCGTCTTGACGGTAGAAATCGCATCAGCAGCCATCGACGCCATAGTCTGGGCGAAGTCATTTTCCGGGGCAGCCTGAGTCGCCGTTGTCGGCGTCGTTCCTGCTACTGGCTGCGAGCCCGTGACGCGGCTGATATCGGGTGACAGCATTGCAACGTTCAGGCTCATTAGGACCTCAGAAGATCAATGGTCATCGAGACGATTTCGCGAACCTGCTTGATGACTTGAGTGTTGGCGGTATAGGAGCGCGAGGCTTCGCGCATGTCGGCGAGCTCGGTCATCATGTCGACGTTGGGCATCTTTACGTAGCCCTTGGCGTCGGCTGCGGGATGGCCGGGCATATATTCGGTACGGAACGGAGCCTGATCGCGCGAAACATCTTCGACCTGTACGAGGTCGGTACCGCTCGCTTCGTCGGCGACCGATTCGAAGTTCACAGTCTTGCGCTGATAGGGATCGGCGCCAGCTGTCTTGCCGGTCGAGTCGGCGTTGGCGATGTTCTCCGACACGACACGCATGCGCGTCGATTGCGCGAAAAGACCGTTCGATGCGGCTCTCGTTGCGGCTATGAGCGGATCATTCATCGTTTAGCCTTTCGTCACCGATTGCAGCATTCGATCGAATGTTTTCATGATCTGGGTGTTGAGCGAGTAGCTGCGCATGACGTCGTTAGATTTCAGGAATTCCTGTTCCATATTGACGTCATTGCCGGAAACCAGAACCTCCGCCTGACCGTCGCCATTGTCCTGATTGCTGATGGCGTCGAATTCGGGCGAGGAGAAATGCTGCGGGCTCGTTGCGGCCATCGGCACGGAGGTGTGCATTGCGGCATCAAAGCTTTCGACGTCCTTCGCTTTGTAGCCGGGCGTGTTGGCATTGGCGATGTTCGACGAAATGACCGATTGGCGCTGCGCAAGCCACTCGTTCTGACGGAATGCGAGATTGAAGAGTTGCATCGGCTGCATGATCAAATCCTGGATAGCCCGTTATCTTTGTGCACTCGCTCGCTTGCGTAAGACTGGACAGAGGTCGAAATGGACAAATCCAACCTGCCAAACTCAGACGTCAATTGAGACGGGCTTCGCCCAGGGCCTCATGGAGCCTGATCGTATTTTGGCTCGGGCCGACCGTGTCACCTTCAAATGATATGTACGTAATTTCGACGGCGGCCTCTTTGGCCTCCAGCATCAGGCGAAAATAGACGTGAACGGACTGATGGTGGAATTCCATATCGAGACAGACGCGCGGCAGGACGCCCCATTCCAGATAGACGTCGCCAGCGTGGCCGAAGCTCAGCGTTTCAGGCTTGAACGATAACTCGATCGACGACTGAACGAGCGAACCCACGCTCGCGATCTGCCCAGTCTTCAAATAACTGACGAGATCCGGCAGGTCGATCAATCGTAGATCGGTCGCCACGCTCCGAATGCTGTCTCCGAGAATCTTCTCACGAACCTGCGAATGATCGATGCGTATTGGAATCATCGACTGCTTTTCCCTTAGGCGCGAATGGTGCCCGCTCCATTCTTCCCGGCCTGGAGGCGAAGAAGAATTTGTGCAACCGCTTTGTAGAATTCGACGGGGATCATTTGATCCACTTCCACTTTTGCATACAGGGACCTTGCGAGAGCCTTGTCTTCTATGACTGGAATGTCATTTTCTTCAGCGATCCGACGAATTGACAAGGCAATAAGATCTTGTCCCTTCGCAACGACTCGCGGCGCACCGCCTTCTGAACGCACGTAACGAAGCGCGACGGCGAAATGCGTTGGATTCGCGATGACAAGAGTTGCGCGCGGGACGGCCGACATCATTCGCTGGCGTAGGCGCGAACGAGCGATGGACAGGCGTTTTGCCTTGATATGTGGATCACCTTCGGCCTGTTTGCGCTCGTCCTTGACCTGTTGTGGCGCCATTCGCAGGGATCGCCGCCAAAGAATTTGAGCGACGGGATAATCGAAGATCAGGAGCGCAAACGACATCAGCGCAAGAGCGATCAGGAGGATAACGACACTCTGTTGCGATAATTCCAATATGGCCGCCGGATCGTGCCAGATCGAATTCGTAAAATCGTGCCACAGATACATCAGGATGGCGCTGGTTATGATCGTCACGACGGACAATCGCAGCGTGAGCTTCAGAAACTCGACAAAACCGGAGGCGCTAAAAAGGCGCTTGAAGCCTTTTGCCGGCGACAATCGGGAAATGTCCGGCATCACGCGTTTAAATATCAGAGCCGGCGTATTCTGAGCCACGGACGCGATCACGCCTGCCGCCGTGAATGTCAGAATGATCGGAGCGGTGATCGTCGCGGCTGTTTTTCCGACGACGTCGAAAAGCAAACTGAGATCGCCGCCGTTCTCGATGCGAATCGAACCGGCATTGGCAAGCAGCCCGCGCAACAGATCAGTGAAGTGAATAATGAACGTCTGGCCGAGCACGGCGATGACGAGAAGCGCGCCAAGCAGGTAGGTAAAGTTCGTGGCTTCCCGCGACATGGGAACGTTGCCGTCGCCGCGCGCATCGTTCAGACGTTTGTCAGTCGCTTCTTCTGTGCGACTGTCTTTATCCTGTTCTTCGGCCACGGGCTCGTTCCCTCATTGGCCGATCTAGGCGGCCGCTCCGGAGATATCTATCAAACCGTCGGCGGCGAGACGCAGAACCGAATCGACAATCGTCCGGCGCGCGTCGACGATATCGCGGGGAGGAACGTTTGCCGGGCTTTGCAATTCCGCTTCCGCCATGCGGCGCGCGCGCGGCGCCAGGGCGGAGAGAACCTTGGTCTGCAGCTCTGCGTCGGTTCCCTGAAGTGCAAGGACCGTCCGCTCGACCGGAATTCCGTCCATAAGAACAGTGAGGGCGCGTGCAGGAAGCCGTAGCAGATCTTCGAACTTGAAGAGCATCTTGCGGATGGCTTCCGCGTCCTTGGGCTTGACGCTTGCCAGATATTCAAGCGCTTGGACCGACTCCTCTTTATCCATATTGTTGAGGATGCCGGCCAGCGAAACGTATTTGTCCGACGAGCGGCGATCGACGTCGAACAGCTCGTCATGCAAGCCGCTCTCCAGCGCCTCGACGACTTGCGGCGAGATCTGGCCCATGCCCAGGATGCGGTTCAGCAAGTCATTGCGCTTGGCGACCGGGAACGATTTCAAAAGCGCAGACGCGCGTTCGCTGCCGAGACGATCGAGATAGTAGGCGGCAACTTGCGGAGATTGGTTCTGGAAGTGTCCAACGATGATGTCATCAGGGAGCGCCGCCAGCTGAGCCCAGACGTCTTGCCGTGCAATGAACTGGTCGTTTGCATCACCGGACGATCTGTTTTCGGAGATGACATCCGTGACCAGGCGTCGGACATCCTCGGCGCGTCCGAGAAACGGTGCACCCTGGCCGAACTGGTTCTCGAATTCCTCAACGATGCCTTCGAGTTCGGCAGCGGTAATGGTCGGCATGATTTCAGCCGAGCGGACGAGAATATTCAGCTCTTCGGGATTGAACTTCTTCAGCAGACCACTGGCGCGCTGCTTGCCGAGTGCAAGAAGAAGAACGCCGACCTTTTCAGGTCCCGACAGGGCTCGCGAGTTTCCGGTTTGCATTGATGACGGGTCTCGCATCGAGCATCAGCTACTATTATTTCGTAACGCCTGGAATCGCGCCGACCTGCGTCAGCACCACACCGAAGCGCGATGTTCCTTCGTTCAAAACAACCACCTCGCCACGCGCGATCAGACGGCCGTTGACCAGAATATCGACGGGGTCGCCGACCATCTTGTCGAGTTTGACGACGGAGCCTTTTGTGAGCTTCGCAAGGGTCGCTACCGGCATTTTCGCCGAACCGAGCACCACCTTCATCATGACCGGCAGGCCCATGATCATGGCGCTGTTATTGCCAAAATCCGACGCTGTCGATGGATCTGCCTCCGCCTGCGCGGGCTCGGCGATACCGGCGATTTGCCCGACACCGAATTCAGCAGCACCGGACATCGGCTGCTCGAAGGCGGCTTCTACCCCGTCGGGTGTATTGTCCGATTGGTCGATATCACTCGACATCATGGCAGATGATTTCCTTGCGCTAGCACTTCCGGAGCTGATTTTATGACTTGAAACATGCCGGAGCCTTGAGGTGTCGACGGATCAGAGGCCATAGAATTCATCAACCGCCTCTCTTTCATGATCGAATTCTTGATCGACGCGGAGGATCAAGCCGTGATCGCGCTTGCCAAGCTCGCACCAGAACAGCGGACTTTCGTCGGCGTCGAGGCGGACGCGAGACATGGATGAGAGTTGAAGCTCGATGACGGAGCCGACTTTGAATTTCTCGACTTCTCCGAGCGCGATCGTGCGCTCTTCGAGCACGCCATTGAGCCCGATGAAGGCGCGGGCGATCTCTTCGGCAAGTTGCTTCGACCACATCGGATCGTCGTTGGTGTCCGGTCGGCCCGGCGCCGGGCTGGCGACTTCTCCGGGGACAGCCGTCACGAGCAAATCGCGAATGGTTTCGAGTGCGGCCTGCGGGATGACCACCGTCACCTGACCTTCGTGACCGTCATAGTCCAGCGCAAGCCGCGCCGCGATCACCGGCGATGACGGGCCGAGGTTGGGTTCGAGCTCAATCTTTTCGACGATGTCGCCGACATCGAAATCGACGTCGACAAGAATGGAAAAGGCGTTCGTCAGCGCCCGCGAGACGCGACGAAACAGAACGCGTAAAACGTTGGCGTCGGTGGGTGTCGGCTTGCGCTTCGGGAGGCCGGTGCGCGGGATGCTTTCGCTGCCCGTCGCGGCCTCGACGAAAAGCAGGCTGATGGCCGGATCGGCGATGAAATATAGCCAGCTCCGCCATCTCTCGGCCCGAACCACGCCCGCGAATGCGCCAGCCGGAAGCGTGCACGTATCATCGATCGTCGAAGCAAAAAGCTCGATGAGGCGAACGCGCAACGGAATGTGCGAAAGACTGCCGACTTCCTCAGCCATGATGCGCGGCAACTGGCCAAAAATCATTTGCAGGCCGGGAAGACGATCCGGCCGGTTTTGGCCGGCTGAAAGCGCCCGTTCCAGTGATTTTTCAGATTCCCGCAGCGATAGCGTCGCTTCCAACAGCGCGTCATCCGACATGATGGCCGCCCCAAATTTGCGTTTCGACGCAGACAGGCGACCGGCCGATCAGAGTGCGGAGCAGTCGCGTGTTCATTACGCCGCCTTTCTGTCCTGGCCTGAAGTTGCGCCACCGCCCATCGTCGCGGTCTCGACCTCGTTGATCGTCGGACGCTCATACGCGGAGATCGCCTTACGGCCGTGCTCGATAGCGACCTGGGGCATGGCTCCGTTCATGAACGCTAGGAGCGACTGCTTGACGATGACGTAAGACCGCAACTTCTTATCGCGAATGATCTTCACCTTCGTCGCCAGCGGTCCGACGACCGCATACGAAAAGAAGATGCCCGCGAACGTGCCGACCAGAGCGGACGCGATGAGGTGTCCGAGAATTTCCGGAGACTGGTCGATTGCGCCCATCGCCTTCACGACACCCAGGACGGCTGCGACGATGCCGAGCGCCGGCAAGCCGTCGCCGACTGCGACGAGCGCGTGATAGGCCTTCATCTTGTCGTGACGTACCGTCTCGATCTCTTCATCCATCAGGGCTTCTATTTCGTGCGTACGCGCGTTGCCCATGATGATGAGACGAAAATAATCGCAGATGAAAGTCGTCAGTTCTTCGTTGGCAAGCACCGTCGGCGCACGTTTGAAGACTTCCGACTCGTTCGGTGCGTCGATAATCATTTCCATTTCGGCGCGCGATTTATCGCGCAGCTCGCGCATCATGAAGAAGAGCAGGGCGAGAACCTCAATGTTCTCGTCTTTGGTCGGCGTGCTGCTCTTGAAGGCCTCAATCGTCGCCTTCCCGGCATCCTTGATGACTTTCATAGGATTGGCGACCACGAACGTGCCTAGCGCCGCGCCCATGATGATGACGTATTCCCAGGGCTGCCAGATGACCAGCACGTGGCCGCCCATGGCCGCGAAGCCGCCTAGCATACAGGCGAGAGTGATAATCAGGCCGACGATAATGGTCACGTGAGCTTCCCGGAGCGAATTCTAACCGTAGCCATAAGGGGCGCTTTGGCTTGCGTGGGACTTGTCCCTCCGTATTGGCGCGCGCACGCGTCCTTTGAGTCAGCCCGCCACAAGTTCTTGAGGCTAGCCTTCCCCTAAAGCTGGTCCTGACAGAATCGATTCACGGCATGCAATCCAATATCTACGTCGCTCTTTCTGCCCAGTTGTCGCTGCAGCGGCGCCTCGACACGCTGGCAAATAATGTCGCCAACGTGAACACCGTAGGCTATCGCGGCGAGGAGGTCTCTTTCGAGGAGCTTGTCTCGCAGCCAGGCAAGGACTCTGTGAGCTTCGTCTCGAAAGGCGAAAATCACATATCGACCAAGACAGGCGAAATCACGCAGACCGGCAATCCCCTTGACGTCGCCATCCGTGGCAACTCGTGGCTTGCCATCCAGACACCAAGCGGAGTTGTCTATACGCGCGACGGCCGTATGCAGATGGATAAGGAAGGCGTTTTGACAACACTTGAGGGCTATCCAGTCCTCGATGCTGGTGGCGTTCCGGTTCAGCTCAACCCTAATGATCCTCCGCCGACGATCAACAAGGCCGGCACGATTGAGCAGGCTGGCAACAATCTTGGGGCGCTTGGCCTTTATACGATGCCGCCAGGCGCTCGGCTGACGCGCGCCGAAGGTGTCGCCGTTACGTCCGACATCCAGCCGGTTGCTGAACTCGATTTCCTGCATAACGGCGTGTTGCAAGGCTACGTCGAGAAATCAAACGTCAATCCTATTCTCGAGATGACGCACCTCATCACCCTGCAGCGGAATTTCCAGGGCGTCAGCACCATGCTGAGCGATACCGAAACGTCGCTGACGGATGCCCTGAAGGCAATCGCGGGTTCGTGATGAAGCGCCAGGAGCATCATCGGTGAGCGCGGGCGCTGTAACGGCATTCGATCGCCTGGACCTTCTGATGGCAACCGCTGCCGCGCGGTCGCCCGCGCATCGCGTTTCCGGCCGCGTGGTTCGTATCAGCACGACGTATCTCGTCGTTGCGGGCCTTTCGAAATTCGTATCGCTCGGGGATTGCGTGTCGATTTCCGGCATCGGCGGCACAATCCTCGCCGAAGTTGCGACGATCGAAAGCCAGACAATCAACGTCACGCCGTTTATCGCCGACCATCGAATCGAACTCGGCGCACGCGTTACGACGATGTCCGGACAACTGTCGCTGTCACCGGATGAATCCTGGCTTGGCCGCACGGTCAACGCGTTGGGCGAGCCTATCGATGATGCCGGTCCGCTCGTTCGCGGAGAGCGTGCTTATGCGGTTCAAGGTTCGCCGCCATCGCCGTTGCGTCGGAATAGGTTAGGAACGCCGCTGACGACGGGCGTCAAAGCCATCGACCTTTTCACGCCCATCTGCGCCGGGCAGCGCATCGGCATCTTTGCGGGCTCTGGCGTCGGCAAGTCGACACTGCTTGCGATGTTGAGCCGCGCACCTTCGAGCGACGTCACAGTGCTGGCACTCGTAGGCGAACGAAGCCGCGAAGTCCGCGATTTTCTTGACGATACGCTCGGCGCGACGCGCTCACAGGTGGTCTCAGTCGTCGCGACGTCCGACGAAAGCCCGATGATGCGTCGCCTCGCGCCCAGCGCCGCCATGTGCATTGCCGAATACTACCGCGACCGCGGCAAGACCGTGCTGCTCATCATCGACTCGCTGACGCGATACGCGCATGCCATGCGTGAACTGGCGCTGGCCGCCGATGAGCCGCCCGTTGCGCGCGGTTACCCGCCGAGCGTCTTCAGCAATCTGCCGAGGTTACTCGAACGGGCCGGACCGGGCGAAGCCGGCGCCGGAACGATCACAGCCATTTTGTCCGTTCTCGTGGACGGCGATGACCATAACGATCCGATCGCCGACGCGACGCGCGGCATCCTAGACGGGCACATCGTCCTCGATCGCAGCATCGCGAGCCAGGGCAGGCTGCCCGCGCTCGATCCGCTCGCCTCACTTTCGCGCCTCGCGCCGAAGATCAGGACAAAGAACCAGACGCAATTTGTGACGCAATTGATCGAAGTGATTTCGCGCTACGAAGACACCAGAGATCTTCGCGCGATCGGCGGCTATAAGGCCGGTAGCGATTTGACTCTCGACAAAGCCATGGAAATCGTGCCGCGCGTTTACGATGCTATGAAACAATCTCTCGACGAAGATCCCGTCGATGACGTCTATACGTATCTTTCTCAGGTTCTCCAGGGCGGGCAACGGCAGCACACCGCATCGCGCTAAAGTTTTGTTCGCTGCCGGCCAAACAACGTTCTGACCTCGGAGCGCAGCGACAATGGTAAGTTCAACTGAAAATATCGGTCGCCTGGTCGCGAACGAAGTCCTTCTGCAGGCAGAGAGGCAGCTGCTTCAAAATCGCGACAAGTCCGGACAGCAGCCAACGGACAAGCAGCCGACCGCTACTCCCGCGCCAATTTCGCATAACGAGAAGGCGGTGTCGTCCGTCCTGCTGACGTTACTCGACGAACAGCTCGACGCCCGGCTGGCGGTCTCAGCGGACGGGTTCCGAAATCAGGCGCCGACACAGCAGCCTGCCGGCGATACGGCAGCGGGAGCGAGCCGGGTCGCGGCGCAATATGCCGAAGCTGACGCCGTATTCAGGCCGGACATGCCGACCGAGCAACGCCTCCTCCCGACTGATGCGACCAATCAGCAGGTGCTACTGGCTGCGGCTTCGCCTGAATTGCGAATGGCGATGCAAAGCGCGTTCTTTTCCGCGGCCGTACGCGCGCAAACCGAAACCGAAGAGACCACTGGTCGCAAGGGGCGGCGGAGTAGGCCTGAGACAGGCATAAATGGCACCGTTCTTATTCGGATCGGATTGGCAGGCGTCGCTGGTCTCGCCGTGGCAATTCTGCTTGCGGCCGGTTTGGCGCGGTAGCCGCCTCAGCTTTCAAGGTCTCAGCCTGTGCGCAACTGGGGTTCAGGCTCGACAAATTTGCGGTCCGAATTGTTCGACCGCTTGTCGTTATCATCGTGATTGCGGCCGGACGGCGGATCGGCCATGTGGGACAGAAGCGATAACATCACCTGATCGCTACCGATGGCCGACAGCGGCGGTACGCTGACATCGGTCGAAGCCATGCGCAAGATGGACCGCGAGGGGTTGCTTGCCGTCACTGATCCCGACGATCGGACGGCGGCTGATGAACTTGCAATCGCTGAAGCGCTTGCGGCCGCGGCCATGGCGGCAATCCCGGCGCTCGCCCCTTGGGCGGCCGGATTTCCCTGGCCAAACCATGCGACCTCCTGGAGGCGCCGCTGCACCAGACCATCGACGACGTTGCCGCCTGCCTTGTTGTATTGCAGGAAGAGTGAGCGCGCTTTATCGAGATCGCCGCTGGCAACGGCTTCTCCAAGTCCGCTCTTCGACCAAGCCGTTCCGGCGTTGTATGTCAGCGATGTCAGAGCAGCCTTGCTGCCCTCGTCGAGATTGGGCGCGAACTTATCGACGAATTCCGCGGCTTTCTGCACTTCAGACGAGAAGCGGCGATCGGCTTCCGCCTTGTCGATGACTTCGCCGGCAAAGCGTGCGCGTGTGCCGTAGCCATTCGAATTCTGCGCGTAATCCCACCGGGCTTCCGCGGTGTAGCCTTCGAACTGCTTTATGGCATCAAGATAGCTGGGATCGACCATACGGGGATGCTTGTCACGCCGAGCTTGCGGCAAGCTGGTGTCACGACGCGAGCGAGCAAAACAAGCGGTCGCTAGCGGCGCGAACGCGCAACGTCTCGCAGTACGCTGGCTTCGAGTTGTACTTCGTCCAGACGATGCTTCAGCACGTCACCGATGCTGATCAGGCCGACGACCTTGCCATCAACAACGACGGGCAAATGCCGAATGCGCCGTTGCGTCATGACATTGGCAACGGCAGCAACGCGATCGTCGGGCGCGCAGGTTACGACCGAACGGGTCATCAAATTGGCGACGCGCATTTGCGGCAGGTCGATGCCGAACTCGTCGATGCCGCGAGCGAGATCTCGTTCCGAGATGATGCCCTGCAAGCCGCCCTTGTCGTCCAGGACCAGCATCGCACCGACTTGCTCTTTCCTGAAACTGTGGGCGAGCGCGCGCATCGTGGCGTTTGCCTCGATCGTCTTGATCGCCGATCCCTTCGATTTCAGAATGTCCGAGACCTTCATCTCGTCGCTCCAATCCAATCCTGTAAGGCCGCTGCAATTGCTTGCGTGCAACCGATATATAGCCTCGAGAAGGTCCGCCCGATCCTCAGACGTCAGCGGATCGTGAGGGCTGCGATCGCGCCCGGTCAGCAGGCTCGTCAGATTGTCAATGAGAACCGAGTCCTCGCTGAAGGCCGGGCTCTCACGGCAAAACGCGCTTCGCGTCGTGATGACCGGAAAGTCCGAGGCCTTTGCAGCCTGAGCGCCGCGACGACCGCCCTCGATCACGAGACTGTGCTTGGGATCGCAGCCGAGACTGGAGCGGACCTCGGCGTAAAGCCGGGCGCATTCGCCCTTGCCGCTCTTGTCCCCTGAGACAACAACGTCGAACAGCTGTCGGCCACGATCACCGAACAGAGTCTTCAATAGCTGCTCGGTATCGCGAGGCTCGAGAAGAGAGACGAGAACCAAGCGCAGACCGTCGCCGCGCGCAGCAATGATCAGATCGCGGATCCCTGGGCGCGGCTCGACGACCATCGACGACAGCATTTCTCCAAAGACCTTGGAGGCGCGCCGATGCATCGCCTGAATGAGGAGGGTGAAATCCTCGGTCTCAGGCTTTCCGCGGAGGAAAGCGCGCACGTAATGGGCCATGCGGGCCTCTCCGCTGCCGAGTTTTGCGGTCAGCGCGAACCCTTCACGATCGCACGACCAATCAAATCCGGCCTCGGAAAAGACCTGTGCAAATGCCTTCCTGCGGACGTCTTCCGTTTCAGCGAGAGCACCGTCTGCTCGGATGATGATCGCCTGCAGCGTCATCGTTCAACTATGATCCAATCTCGATTCAAATATGCGTTTCTAGGTAGCCCGACTCACGATGCCCGCCAACGCGACGTAAGGTCTGAGATACAGCCTTGAGCTTGGCGCAATTGCGCTGCGGCATGGGCGGTCGGCTGACATTGCAGCGCAACAGCGTTATGTCAGAAGCTCACTGGAAAGCCACGGCAGCGAGCGTCGCAGAGCCGACAGCGTCGATGTTTCAAGCGACGATTTACAGGCCTTTGTCAGATCGCGCGGCAAGGTGCCGAGCTCTAGCCGGCGACTGACCAGCGTTAATGTTCTCTTAAGCTGGGGGCCTGGCAGGGCGGCAGCTCGAATATCGCGATTTTCAAGGGCCGCTTCGGCGATGCAGATCGGCGTCGAAATCGCGAAGCCCTTGCCGCGGGCTACCATATCGCTCACACCGAAGGGCGTATCGAATTCCAGCCCCTGCGGAAAATCAATATTGAGACGGCGGAGATAGCGCTCGATGTCGATGCCGGTCTTGGACCGAGCGCTATAACGGATAAAGGGGAGCTTGCCGGCGAGCGCCGCCAAATCCGTGACCGTCCGCGGGATTTTATGCCGCGCCGGCAGCACCAATATATAGGGCTCGGTCACAAGTTCGTGACGATCGAAGCCCTCGATGTCGCTCATGTCATCGACGCCAATGAAAAGGTCGAGATTGCGTGTCAGCAGCGCACCGGCATGCGTGGCGGTGAGGCCAGACTGCACAGAGACCTGATCCGCGTGGTTGACCAGAAACGAGGCGATCGGGCCGGTCAGCGCCCGCGACAGACTATCCACGAGGCCGGCGCGAATGAGAGCCAGCCGGCCCTTCGCCGTGTGGCGAATAACGGTTGCGAGCTGACGTGCTTCCGACACCAGCGCCGACGCCCGCTGTCGCATGACCTCACCCGCCGGCGTCAGCGCTAAGGGCCGGACGCTGCGGTCGAAGAGCTTCACGCCCATGCGCGCTTCAAGGTCGGCGACCGCCTGAGATACGGCCGGCTGCGTCAGCGAAAGCTTCTTTGCGGCAAGCGCCATCGAGCGGGCATCGCAAACGCCCAGAAATGCTTCAAGAGCGTGGAGATCAAAGGGCAGTCTGTTCGAGCGTGTAGCCATGATCTGACAGAATAAGATTTTCTTATATTAACGTCAATCGGCGACTGATTTATAAGAAAACAAGTTGATACGGCGCATCTTCCTGGCGCCGGGATCGCCGAGACAAACCGCAGATACGGCCATGTTCAGCTCAGATCGATACTCGATTTTTTCCGTCCTTACGGAGGCGCTGCGCGGCCAGACCGGCTGGAAGCCGGCATGGCGCAAGGCCGCCCCGAAGCCCTCCTATGACATCGTCATCGTCGGCGGCGGTGGCCATGGCCTTGCCACTGCATATTATCTCGCGAAGAGGTATGGCAACGCCAACGTCGCCGTCATCGAAAAGGGCTGGATCGGCGGCGGCAATGTCGGCCGCAATACGACGATCGTCCGCTCGAACTATCTGCTGCCAGGCAACATTCCCTTCTACGAGACCAGCATGAAGCTCTGGGAAGGGCTCGAGCAGGATCTCAATTATAACGCCATGGTTTCGCAGCGTGGCGTCCTCAACCTCTACCATTCGGACGCCCAGCGCGATGCTTATGCGCGGCGCGGCAATGCCATGCGCCTGCACGGCGTCGACTCCGAACTTTTGGATCTCGATGCCGTGCGCGCGATGTATCCTTGGCTCAACTACGACAACGCACGCTTTCCGATCAAAGGCGGCCTCATTCAGCGGCGCGGCGGCACGGTGCGTCATGATGCGGTCGCGTGGGGATACGCTCGCGGCGCGGACCGTCTCGGCGTCGACATCATCGAAAATGCGGAAGTCACGGGATTTCGGATCGAGAACGGTAAGATCGGCGGCGTCGAGACGACGCGCGGATTTATCGGCGCGAACAAGGTCGGCTTAGCGGTGGCCGGCAATTCATCGCGCGTAGCTGGTCTTGCGGGAATGATGCTGCCGATCGAAAGCCACGTGCTGCAAGCCTTCGTCTCGGAAGGCATCAAGCCGTTCATTGACGGCGTCGTTACGTTCGGCGCGGGGCATTTCTATATCAGCCAATCGGACAAGGGCGGCTTGGTCTTCGGCGGCGATATCGACGGTTATAATTCTTATGCGCAGCGGGGTAACCTTCCGGTCGTCGAGGATGTTCTTGAAGGCGGGATGGCGCTGATGCCGCGGATCGGACGCGTACGCCTCCTGCGTTCGTGGGGCGGCATCATGGACATGAGCATGGACGGCTCGCCGATCATCGACCGGACGCCCATCGAAGGCCTCTATTTCAATGGCGGCTGGTGCTACGGCGGCTTCAAGGCGACGCCGGCATCGGGATTGTGCTTCGCGCATCTCTTAGCACGCGACGAACCGCATGAGGTGGCGAAAGCCTACCGCCTCGATCGCTTCCGCACCGGCCACATGATCGACGAGAAGGGCATGGGCAATCAGCCCAACCTGCACTGAAGGCGAGCCACCATGCGCATCAAATGTCCCTTTTGCGGCGAACGCGGCAACGATGAATTCTCCTATCTCGGAGACGCGAGCGTCGTCCGTCCAGATCCGACAGCGCCGGATGCTGCCGACGCTTTTTATGCTTTCGCTTATGAGCGCCGGAACGTTGCCGGACCGACGCAAGAGCTCTGGTATCACGCAGCCGGATGCCATGCGTGGCTGGTCGTCACGCGCGACACGCGCACACACGAAATTTCCGATGTAAAGCCGGCTCAGGACGTCGCTCTCGAACGTCAGAATTCTGCGAGCACCACACCATGACGCAATCGCAAACATTCCGTGTGTCGGGGCTAGGCCTCGTCGACCGGACCAAGGCGCTCGACTTCACCTTCGACGGCGTTCCCTACACGGGATATGCTGGCGACACGCTGGCGTCAGCGTTGCTCGCCAATGGCATTCGACTGGTCGGACGGTCGTTTAAATATCATCGCCCGCGCGGCATCCTGACTGCGGGCTCCGAAGAACCCAATGCACTTGTCGAGCTACGCTCCGGTGCGCGTCGCGAGCCGAACACACGCGCGACCGTTGCCGAGCTTTACGATGGTCTCGAAGCGAAAAGCCAGAACCGCTTTCCGTCACTGTCGTTCGACTTGCTTTCGGTCAATGGGCTCCTGTCGCCCGTTTTCTCGGCGGGCTTCTACTATAAGACCTTCATGTGGCCGGCGGCGTTCTGGGAGAAGCTCTATGAGCCAATCATCCGGCGCGCGGCGGGTCTGGGATCCGCCGCAAATGAGCCCGATCCCGACCTCTACGACAAGGCGAACGCGTTCTGCGACGTGCTCGTCATCGGCTCGGGTCCAGCGGGATTGATGGCCGCGCTTTCTGCGGCGCGCGCTGGAGCGAAGGTCATCGTCGTCGACGAAAGCTTTGCCTTGGGCGGCCGCCTTCTCTCTGATGTGCGAAGCATCGATGGCAAAAGCGGTGTCGAATGGGTGAATGCCATCGTCGCCGAGCTTGCGGCTTCGTCCAGAGTTCGCTTGATGCCGAGAACGACGATTTTCGGTGCTTACGATTCCGGTACGTTTGGTGCTGTCGAGCGGGTGGCGGATCATGTCGCCGTTCCAGCAACGGGTGAGCCGAGGCAGCGCCTTTGGCATATCGTCGCCAAGCAGACGATCGTCGCGCAAGGCTCGACCGAGCGGCCGATCGTGTTCGGCAACAACGATCGGCCGGGCGTGATGCTCGCAAGCGCGGTGCGAAGCTACATCAATCGCTTCGGCGTGGCGCCGGGCCAGACGGCCGTCGTATTCTCGAACAACGACGATGCGGCCAACACAATCGACGATCTCATTCGCGCCGGCATCACCGTTGCAGCACTTGTCGACACGCGCCCCATATTACCGCCTGAAATCAAGTCGAAGGCGCGCAAGCATGGTATCCGCGTCTTCGAAGGCGCCGCGGTCGCTGACGCTACCGGCGGACAGCGCGTCACCGGCGCACGGATCGTTGCAGCTTACGGGACGTCCCAGACGATCCCTTGCGATCTGATTGCGGCGTCGGGCGGATTCAATCCCAACGTTCAGGTGACGACACACCTTGGCGGACGCTCGCAATGGCAGGAGAATTTAGCGGCCTTCGTTCCGGGAGCGCTGCCGAAATGGATGACCGTAGCCGGCGCGGCCAATGGTTCTTTCTCGACATCTTCGTGCCTTAACGACGGTGCCCGGGCAGGCGCAGACGCTGCCGCTGCGTGCGGCTTCGCGGCTACTGTCGCTCTCGTTCCCAGCATGGACGATGAACTGACGGAAGTCTCGGCCTTCTGGCATGTCGAAGCGGCCAAGCAAAAGGCATTCGTCGATCAGCAGAATGACGTGACGGCTGCGGATATCCGCCTTGCTGAGCGCGAAGGCTTCCGCTCGGTTGAGCACCTCAAGCGCTACACGACGCTTGGCATGGCGACCGACCAGGGCAAGACGTCGAATGTTAACGGCCTCGCCATGATGGCGGAGCTGACGAACAAATCGATCCCGGCAACGGGAGCGACGTCTGCCCGTCCACCGTATTCGCCCGTCTCACTCGGTGTCTTTGCCGGCGAGCATCGTGGCAAGCATTTCAAGCCGACGCGGCTCACGCCGTCGCACGACTGGGCGAAAGAGCGTGGTGCGGCTTTCGTCGAAACCGGCATGTGGCTTCGCGCGCAATATTTTCCCAAACCCGGCGAACGCGATTGGCTTGAAACGGTCAATCGCGAAGTGAAAACGGTCCGGGGCGGCGTCGGCGTGTGCGATGTGTCGACGCTCGGTAAAATCGAGGTTCACGGCACCGACGCCGGAAAATTTCTGGACCGCGTCTATATCAACATGATGAGCACGCTGGCCGTCGGCAAAGCGCGCTATGGCATGATGCTGCGCGAAGACGGCGTGGCAATGGATGATGGCACGGCTGCACGCTTTGCCGATGATCTCTATTTCATCACGACAACGACGGCCAACGCCATCAAGGTTCTGCAGCATCTCGAACTTTGCCGGCAGTGGCACTGGCCGGACCTTGACGTGCAGCTGTTCCCAGTCAGCGATCAATGGGCGCAATATTCTGTGGCGGGACCACGGGCCCGTGACCTGCTCGCCAAGATCGTCGATGCACCGTTCGACATTTCGAACGCCGCCTTCCCGTATATGGCGTGCGCCGAAATCACCGCGCTCGGGGGCATCAAGGCGCGCATCTATCGTCTCTCGTTCTCAGGCGAGCTTGCCTACGAAATCGCAGTTCCGGCGCGGTATGGCGATCTTCTCATGCGCAAGCTCATGTCGGAAGGCGAGGAATTCGGCGCCATTCCATACGGCACGGAAGCGCTTGGCGTCATGCGCATCGAAAAGGGCCACGTCGGCGGCTCGGAACTCAACGGCACAACGACGGCTGCGGATCTCGGCCTCGGCAAGATGGCATCGACCAAGAAAGATTTTATCGGCCGCGTCTTGGCACAGCGGCCGGGATTGATCGATCCGGATCGCCCGCGCCTGATCGGGTTCAAGCCTGTAGACACTGCCGTGCGATTGCGGGGTGGCGCGCATTTCATCGGCAAAGACGATCAGCCGACTGCGCAAAACGACCAGGGTTATATGACCTCTGTCGCATATTCGCCGATGCTCGGGCATTGGGTGGGGTTGGGGCTTCTTGCGCGCGCCGAAGCTCGCATGGGCGAAATTCTCAAGGCTGTCGATCCGGTGCGGGGTGAAAGCACCCTCGTCCAGGTGGTTCCGGCCGCATTCTACGATGTAGAAGGAGCACGTTTGCGTGTCTGATCTTGCGAACGGCCTTATGGCGAAACAGCATTCTTCGATCGTTGAACGTTCGGACCTTGCCGTCACGCACATTGCCGCCAGACGCGGCATGCTGGCGGGGCTGAACGATGCTGCCCGCGCCGCTTTTGGCATCGAGTTTCCGTCAACGCCCCGAGCGCTCGAAGCGCGTGGTATGACGATTGTCTGGGCCGGTCCCGAGCAATGGCTGCTGATTGAGCAATTGTCGGGAAGTGGCGATCCGACGGCCCAACATGCGAAAACATTCAATGGGTTTGCGTCGGTCGTTGATGTCAGCGATAGCCGAACGATCTTCGGGATGGACAGTGCCCGTCCATCCGACGCGCTCGTTCAGAGCATGGGCATCGACTTCGAAGATACTTCGTTTAAACCAGGAGACGTTGCGATCACCCACGTCTCGCACCTCGGCGTGACCGTGTGGCGATTGCCGGACGGCAGGGGATATGAATTCGCCTGCGCGCGGACCTACGCAAAGGATTTCCGCAACTGGCTTGGCCGGATTTGATCTGACATAGATTTTCCAGAACTCTGTGGCCTGCGTCCTTCAGGCATTGGACATTTTTTTTTCCCGTGGTGGAATAATCTTTCGCGACGTGCGAACCTGTTTCGATATTAAGTCATTTTCAGCCGCCGTCGCCGGCGGAAAGCCTTCATGTCAGAAAAGCCACGCAAAAACTCTGTCGAACTCGCCGAAGCCGAGCCTTTGGCAACGGGTTCGAATGCACCAGGCGCTGCCGAACATACGCTTGAGCAGGCCATCGGGCATCAGGTTCGCCACCATCGGAAGCACGCAGGGCTGACCGTTGCCGAGCTCGCCGCAGCATCGCAAATCTCGCCGGGAATGCTTTCCAAAATCGAGAACGGCCAGATCTCGCCGTCACTCAGCACGTTGCAGATGCTTGCCTCAGCGCTGAACGTGCCGCTGACGGTCCTGTTTGCCTCGTTCGAACAGCGCCGCGACTGTTCCTACGTCAAATCAGGTGAAGGCGTCGTCATTCGACGTCGCGGCACAAAGGTGGGCCATCAGTACCAGCTTCTTGGCCATTCGCTTGACGGCCCGGTCGTCATCGAACCCTATCTGATCACGCTTTCGGACGATGCGGCCGCCTATACCGGCTTCCAGCATGAGGGTGTCGAGTTCATTTTCATGCTCTCCGGCGAAGTCGAATACGCGCATGCCGATCGCAGCTATCACCTGGCTCCCGGAGATGCCATTCTGTTCGACAGCGCGGCACCCCATGGTCCGGCGCGCCTAATTGCGACGCCAATGACCTACCTGTCGATCATCATCTATCCACGACCCTAAAACGGGCGGCTCCCTCGTGCTCCACACCACAACATTCCTTTAAAGAAATCTTCTTTCTCCTGAGTTGACAGATTAACGGCGTACGCTTATTGTCTGAGCCTATTCCTTCGCGGCCCAGTCAGGAGGCAGCCATGTGCGGCATCGTCGGATTATTTTTAAAAAAACCAGAAATGGAGCCGCAGCTCGGAGAGCTTCTCTCGAAGATGCTCTCGACGATGTGCGAGCGCGGTCCGGATTCGGCAGGTTTTGCAGTTTACGGGGCGGCTGAAGACGGTCGCACGAAGATCACCTTGCAATCGGCAAATGCCAAGAGCGACTTCGCAAAGCTCCAGGCCGCTTTGGCGAAAGACAAGAAGGCAGACGCCAAACTCACGGTGAAGGACACCCACGCTGTCCTGAGCATTCCGTCGGACAAGCTCGACGACATCAAAGCCCTGCTCGCCGCCGAGTTCCCGTCGATCCGGACCATGGCGACTGGTGAAAACATCGAGATCTACAAGGAAGTCGGCTATCCGACCGAGGTCGCGAAGCGTTTCGATCTCGCGCATATGTCCGGCACGCACGCCATCGGCCACACGCGTATGGCGACGGAGTCGGCGGTGACGACGCTTGGCGCGCATCCGTTCTCGACGGGTGCCGACGAATGCCTCGTGCACAACGGTTCGCTGTCGAACCATGCGAGCCTGCGTCGCGAACTCGTCCGCGACGGCATGACGTTCAACACTGAAAACGACACCGAAGTTGCTGCGTCGTATCTTACGTGGCGCATGAAGCAGGGCATGAACCTCGGCGAGGCTTTGGAAAAGAGCCTCGATGATCTCGACGGGTTCTTCAATTTCGTTGTCGGCACCAAGGAAGGCTTCGGCGTCGTTCGCGATCCGATCGCCTGCAAGCCGGCAGTCATGGCTGAAACCGACGACTATGTCGCGTTCGGCTCGGAATATCGCGCGCTCGCTGGTCTGCCTGGAATCGATAAGGCGAAGGTCTGGGAGCCTGAACCCGCAACCGTTTATTTCTGGCAACGCTGATGCAGCAGTTAATTGGGGAACTCATGCGTACGTTCGATCTCGCCAAGAGTCCGTTGCGCGAACTTAACGAAGAGCTGCACCGGCAAAAGGACGGCTCCAACGAAGCCCAGTGGGAAGTGCTCAATCCACGCGGCGGTCACGCGATCGCCGTCGGCCTCGACGCGCCGATCAAAGTCGATGTGCTTGGTAGCGTCGGTTATTACTGCGCCGGCATGAACAAGAAAGCGACCGTCACGGTGCACGGCTCTGCCGGGCCTGGCGTCGCTGAAAATATGATGTCGGGCAAGGTCGTCATTAAAGGCGATGCCAGCCAGTACGCCGGCGCGACGGGCCATGGCGGCCTGCTCGTCATCGAAGGCAATGCATCGTCACGGTGCGGCATTTCGATGAAAGGCATCGATATCGTCGTCAAAGGCAATATCGGCCATATGTCGGCATTCATGGCGCAGTCTGGGCATCTGGTCGTGCTCGGCGACGCGGGCGACGCGCTCGGCGATTCGATCTACGAGGCGAAGCTGTTCGTGCGCGGCAAAGTGAAGAGCCTCGGCGCAGACTGCATCGAAAAGGAAATGCGGCCCGAGCATCACGAAGCGCTCTCGAAGCTTCTCGAAGGGGCCGGGATCACGGACGCGAAGACCAGCGAGTTTCGGCGGTACGGTTCCGCACGCAAGCTCTATAACTTCAACATCGACAACGCGGATGCTTACTGATGTCGCCGAAGATCCCGCTTACAACGCCGCGCCCATCGGCGACCTTTGACGATTACACGCTGTCGGAAATCCGACGCGCTTCAGCTACGGGTATTTACGATATCCGTGGTGGTGGTGCGAAACGCCGTGTCCCGCACTTCGACGATCTCCTGTTTCTCGGAGCTTCGATGTCGCGATATCCGCTTGAGGGCTATCGTGAAAAGTGCACCACGACGGTAACGCTCGGCACGCGGTTCGCCAAAAAGCCGATCGAGCTTAAGATCCCGATCACGATTGCAGGCATGAGTTTCGGCGCGCTGTCGGCGAATGCGAAAGAAGCGCTCGGACGCGGTGCTTCGATTGCCGGCACTTCGACGACGACCGGCGACGGCGGCATGACGCCGGAAGAACGCGGCCAGTCAAAAACGCTCGTTTATCAGTATTTGCCGTCACGTTACGGCATGAATCCGGATGATCTGCGCAAAGCAGACGCGATCGAGATCGTTGTCGGCCAGGGCGCGAAGCCCGGCGGCGGCGGCATGCTGCTCGGTCAGAAAATCTCGGATCGCGTCGCAGAAATGCGCAATCTACCGAAGGGCATCGACCAGCGCTCGGCCTGCCGTCATCCCGACTGGACAGGTCCCGACGATCTCGAAATCAAGATCCTTGAGCTGCGCGAGATCACGAACTGGGAAAAGCCAATTTACGTGAAGGTCGGCGGCACACGTCCCTACTATGACGTGGCCCTCGCGGTCAAAGCAGGCGCCGACGTTATCGTTCTTGACGGCATGCAGGGCGGCACGGCGGCCACGCAGGAAGTGTTCATCGAACATGTCGGCCTCCCGACGCTGGCTTGCATACGTCCGGCGGTGCAGTCGCTGCAGGATCTCGGCATGCATCGCAAAGTGCAGCTCATCGTTTCCGGCGGCATTCGCAACGGCGCCGACGTCGCCAAAGCTCTTGCGTTGGGTGCCGACGCAGTTTCGATCGGTATCGCGGCGTTGGCCGCTCTCGGCGACAACGATCCGGCGCTCGAAGCGGAATACGAAAAACTCGGCACGCGCGCCGGCTGCTATGACGACTGGCATGAAGGCCGTGACCCTGCCGGCATCACGACGCAGGATCCGGAACTGTCGAAGCGTCTCGATCCGGTTCGTGCCGGCCGTCGCCTCGCGAACTATCTGAAGGTCATGACGCTCGAAGTGCAAACCATCGCACGCGCCGCCGGCCACAACAACATTCACAATCTCGAGCCAGAAGATCTCTGCGCCTTGACGATCGAAGCTGCGGCGATGGCACGTGTGCCCCTTGCCGGAACATCGTGGATCCCCGGGGTGACCGGAGCGGGCGGCTTTTAAGCCGCCCCTTTTTTCGCCGGTCGGGAAGCACTCATAAAAATGAAACGCAAGCGTTGAGGACAGACAGTATGGCTCAGGATCTTGCCCAGCTCGCCAAAGAGCGTGGCATCCGCTACTTCATGATTTCGTACACGGACCTTTTTGGAGCCCAGCGCGCTAAGCTGGTTCCGGCTGCGGCGATCGCCGATATGCAAAAGGACGGCGCGGGCTTCGCGGGCTTTGCGACCTGGCTGGATATGACGCCGGCTCATCCCGATCTGTTCGGCATGCCGGATGCATCGTCGGTCATCCAGCTGCCTTGGCGCAAAGACGTAGCCTGGGTTGCGGCAGACTGCGTGATGGAAGACAAGCACGTTCCTCAAGCGCCGCGCGTCGTACTGAAGAAGCTGATGGCAGAGGCGGCTGAGCTTGGGCTTTACGTCAAGACCGGCGTCGAATGCGAATTCTTCCTGATCTCGCCTGAAGGCACTGAGATTTCCGACGACAAGGATAATGCTTCGAAGCCCTGCTACGATCAGCAGGCCCTGATGCGCCGCTACGATATCATCGCAGAGATCTGCGATAGCATGCTCGAACTCGGCTGGGGTCCCTATCAGAACGACCACGAAGACGCCAACGGCCAATTCGAAATGAACTGGAACTTCGACGATGCGCTGGTGACGGCCGATCGCCACTCGTTCTTCAAGTTCATGACGCGCTCGATCGCTGAAAAGCACGGCCTGCGCGCAACCTTCATGCCGAAGCCTTTTGCCGGCCTAACCGGCAATGGCTGCCACGCTCACATCTCGGTGTGGGACAAGGATGGCAAGACGAACATGTTCTACGACGCGTCCGACGAAATGGGGCTCTCGCAGCAGGGCTACCACTTCCTCGGCGGTATCATGAAACACGCCGAAGCGCTCGCAGCGATCACGAACCCGACCGTCAACTCGTATAAGCGTATCAACGCGCCGCGGACGCTTTCGGGCGCAACGTGGTCGCCGAACTCGGTGACCTGGACGGGCAACAACCGCACGCACATGGTTCGCGTTCCGGGTAAGGGTCGTTTCGAGTTGCGTCTGCCTGACGGCGCGGCAAACCCCTATCTGCTTCAGGCCGTCATCATCGCTGCCGGTCTCGATGGCATCCGCAGCAAGGCCGATCCGGGCAAACGCCTCGACATCGACATGTACCAGCTTGGCCATACGGTAACGGATGCACCGCGTCTGCCGTTGAACCTGCTCGATGCCATCCGCGCTTTCGACAAGGACACGTCCCTCAAGAGCGCTCTCGGCGACGAGTTTGCTGCGGCCTACATCAAGCTTAAGACCGACAATTGGAATTCCTATGCCTCCCACTTCACGGATTGGGAACGCGCACATACGCTGGACTGCTAAAACAGCGTTTCTTAAGTCTTGCCGCACACGCGAAGCCCCGGCTATTTCCGCCGGGGCTTTTTTTCGGCGTAAGCCATGCTTCACGAAAGTGGCGTTACCCATGGCGGCGTTGCCCAGACGGACATTGTCCGACCCGCGCGGCTGTGGCAAATTCCAGCCCATATTCATTGGTTAAGCGGCTCGCGTCGCGATGCGACCGAGGAAGCCGAGTCAAATGTCGACAAAAACCACTCGTGCCGCATGTGGCGTTCGCGTGGTGGCGAGCACACTTTCCACCGAGGAAGCCGTTTCAGCCGCACGCGCCGAACTTGCAGATGGTGTCTTTCAACACATCATCGTTTTCTTTTCGATCAAGCATGACCCAGAGGTTCTCCTCAAGGCGCTGCAGCAGAATTTTCCGGACGTCACCGTTTCGGGTTGCAGCACCGCCGGTGAAGTCGGCCCGCTCGGCATGACGCAAGGCGGGATCGTCTTCATCGCGTTCCCTGAGAAGGGCTTCCGAGTGATGAGTGAAGTTATCCCGGACATCGACAAAGGCGGCGTGGAACGCGCTTCTGAAATTGCGCGGCGCTTACGGGTGCAAATGATCACCGGCGTTTCGCGCGCGGCGAAAGAAAACATCTTTGCGCTCGTACTCGTCGACGGATTGTCCGATCGAGAAGAACCGCTGACGGCGGCGCTGCATTGGTCGCTCGAGGACATGGAACTCTTGGGCGGCTCTGCCGGCGACGGATTGGCGTTTCAGCGTACCGCCCTCATTCATCGCGGCAAGCTCATCCGGCGCGGCGCCATTCTATTCGTGATCGAAACATCCACACCATTTCGCGTTTTCAAGACGCAGAACTTCGAACCGACTCCGATCAAGCTTGTCGTTACGGCCGCGGACAGTGAACACCGCATTGTCTACGATCTCAATGCCGAACCTGCGGCCAGTGAGTATGCATCTGCCATTGGCGTATCACTTGACGATCTCGGTCCGTTGAGTTTCGCGACTTATCCGCTCGTCGTAAAAGTGGGGGGAGAGTATTACGGCCGCGCAATTCGCAACATGAACCCGGATGGGAGCTTATCGTTCCTTTGTGCAATCGACGAAGGTCTGGTTTTCACCGTCGGACGGCCGCGTGATATGGTTCAATCCACGTTGGAAACGCTCAAACAAGTTGATGCCGCGTTAGGCGGCATCGATTTCGTTCTCGGGTTCGACTGCTTCTTGAGACGGATCGATGCCGAAACCGGGCAACTCCGCCACAAAGTCGAGGAAATTTATGACCGATATGGACTTGCTGGCTTCCAGACTTATGGCGAGCAGTTCAATGCCATGCACCTCAATCAGACTTTGACGGGCATAGCGTTCTCAAAGCCGCACGGTAGAATTGAACCGCCATGAACGACGAAGAGGATCCGGCAGAGAAGTTGCCGACGCGGCAATCCGACCTTCGTCGCGCCGTAGACAAGCTTCGTAAGATTAATGCGGCGCTGATGAAGCGTGTTGAGCATTCGATGGATCAGCAGGCGAGTTCATTTTCGCTGTTTCAGACGGCGATCAATCAGGAAGCGCAGATCAGACGCCGGACGGAAGAACTCAACCTTGCACTGACGAAGCTGGCGCATACCAACATCGAGCTGAGCCAAGCGCGAGACGAGGCCGAGCGCGCCAATACCTTCAAGACCCGCTTTTTCACAGCCGTCGGGCACGACTTGCTTCAACCGCTGCACGCGGCACGCTTGACGCTCTCTGAGCTGACCGATGCGCAGCACGAGGCCGACAACAAGCGCCTCGCTCACAACATCTCGCACGCGCTCGTCAGCATCGAGGAGCTTTTGACCAGCATCCTCGATATCTCGAAACTCGAGGCTGGCGTCTTCGTTCCGAATATTCAGACCGTCGTTCTGGAAGCGATCTTCGAACAGGTCGCCAACAGCCTTGAGCCCGTGACGCGGCGCAAGGGTCTGCGTTTCCGCTGGCGGCCGACGGATCTGGCCGTCCGCTCCGATCCTCTCATGCTTCGCCGGATCGTGCAGAACCTTCTCGCGAACGCCGCACACTACACCGAACATGGCAGTGTTCTTCTGGCGGCCCGTCCGCGCGGCAAGGAGGTCGTGATCGAAGTGTGGGATACGGGTCCCGGCATACCACAGCAGGAGCAGTATCGTATCTTCGAAGAATTCCAGCGCGGCACCGCATCGGAGCGTTCGGGCGGCACGGGCTTCGGGCTGGGGCTCGCGATCGTACGGCGCATGGTCGATGCCCTTGGGCACCGCCTGGAATTACAATCGCGCGTCGGTCATGGCTCTCGATTCTCGGTCTACGCGCCATCCGCATCGACCCCGAAGAGACCGCTGCCGCTCACCGATGCCGTCAAGGACGAAACCGATTCCTTGGTCTCGCGGCAGGTCATCATCGTCGACGACGATCTCGACGTGCTGACGGCCATGCAGTCGCTGCTGACGCGTTGGGGGGCCGATGTGCGCCCGGCGAGAGATCTTGAGGATGTCAGCGAAATTCTTTCCGACCCGGAATTTTCGCCGGCCATCGTGCTGGCGGACTATCACCTGAAGGAAGGCCATTTCGGCATCGATATCGTGCGCAGCATTCGCAACCGTCTCGAGGTGGACATTCCCGCCATTTTGATCACAGCGGATCGCACGCAGGACGCAGCGGAGGCGGCGTTACGCTCGCACTGCGAATTGCTTCTAAAGCCTGTTCGTCCGGGCGAATTGCGGGCGTTGATGAAGCACCTGCTCGGCTAGACGATTGGCCGGGATGCGTTAGGCTATCCGCCGTTCGCATCGCCAAGAATGATGCTGAAATCGATTTTCTGGGCTTCGATCACGGCCTGCGTGCGCGAGGATACATTGAGCTTGCGCAAGATTTCCGAGACGTGAGCCTTTACTGTCGTTTCTTCGATTTGAAGCTCGTGGGCGATCTGCTTGTTCAGCAAACCCTGGCGCAGCATCTTGAGAACGCTCAGCTGCTTCGGGGTGAGCGTTCGCAACCGCCGCACGACATCGTCGCGCGTTTCGGACGTCGGTATCTCCGGCGGCCGATAGCCTTTTGGCAGCGTCAGCGAGCCCTCAAGGACGTCTTTGATGGCTGCTGCGATCTCCCCACGGTCTGCCGACTTCGAAATGAAGCCTGCCGCGCCGTAGCGCATCACGTCTTGAACGATGCGAGGATCTTCAAGGGCAGAAACGACAACGATCGGAAGACGGGGATACAGCGTCCTGAGTTCAAGCAGGCCATCGAAGCCACGAATGCCGGGTAGGGCGAGATCAAGCAGCACGACGTCGAACGGGATGCCGCTGTCGAGCTGAATTTTCGCCGCCTCAATCGAGATTGCAGAATTGGTGGTGGTATCGGGAAATGCGCTCGTGATCGCTCTTTGCAGGGCTTCGACAAAGAGGGGGTGATCATCAACGATCAATATGTGCGCCGGCACAGACAAGTTTTACCTCCAGAATGCCATCGAAGCCTTCTTGCGAAGGTTCAATGTTGGGGTCCGAGAGCCGCTATCCTGCGGCAAACGAACGCAGAATTGTCTTTAACTCCTGAAGGTATTGAGCAACAAACAGGACTTTGGTCGTACACGTCTTCGACATGACACGAGCAATAGTTAGGACGCAGATTAACTACGCTCTAATCACGGCGCCAGCACCTGTCGTTTTCAACGAAGGTAAACTTGTAGTGTCATCCCTTACGCGGCTTGGCGCGCGCCGTCGGCAGAGCCGTTGCGGGGTCCTCGGGCCAGACGTGCTTGGGATATTGCCCGCGCATATCCGCCCTGACCGCACGCCATGAGCCCGCCCAGAAGCCCGGAAGGTCGCGTGTAATCTGAATCGGACGGTGTGCCGGCGACAGCAAATGAAGCGTAAGCGGCAAACGGCCACGCGCGATCGCAGGATGCTCCTTGAGGCCGAAAAGCTCCTGCACGCGAATGTGCAGCGCCGGGGCATCATCCGATTCGTAGTCGAGCGGATGGCGGTTGCCGGTGGGCGCGGTGAAATGCGTCGGCGCTTCATCATCGAGGCGGACGCGCATTTGCCGCGGCAGCAGCGCATTGAGCGCGGTCTCCAGCGTCTCGGCGTCAACGTCCGTCGTTCGCGTTTTGCCGAGCAGGAACGGCGACAGCCAATCGTCGATGGTCGACGCGAGAGCGGCATCAGACAAGTCCGGCCAGGTTTCATCGTTGCGGCGGAGAAACGAGACGCGATTGCGGAGCTGAAGCTGCGCTTTCGTCCACGGAAGTGCTGCGACACCGATATCGGCAAGGCCGCGAGCAAGCACGGCCATAACGTCATCGCCGTCTTTGACCGGACGCGTTTCGCTTTTCAGAACGATAGCGCCAAGGCGGCGGGCGCGCCGGGCTCGAACCGCGCGGGCATCCTTATCAAAATAGATCTCGTCGCGAGATTCGATCGCATCGGAAGCGATCGCTTCGATCTCGGCCTCGTCGGTCGCGAGCGCCAGCATGATGCGTGTCGCGGCTGCACGGCCCTGCAGCTCGGCGACGACAACATATTGCGCTGACGCCAAGTGCTGGTGCTCGTCGATCTGACCGGCTCGGCCGTTTGCAAGCAGAAAGCTACCGCGTTTGCCGCGGCTCTTGGCGATACGTTCAGGATAAGCAAGCGCCAGTAGAGCGGCCGGCGACTGCGCGCGACTTTCACGTAGGTCCGTCGAAGCCGTGCGCGCCCACTGACGCGCGAGTGCACGCATGTTTTCTGCTCGCTGCGAACGGTCGCGGCGGAAATTTTCGAGGCGCTGTGCAAGGTCGATGTCGTTGCCGCCGATGCCGCGCTCGACAAGGATTGCGGCGATCTCGGCAGCGAGGCTCGCGTTGCCAAGCTCACCGGCTTTCATGATCATACGCGCCAAGCGCGGCGGTAACGGAAGCATGCGCAGCCGCCGGCCTTCGCTGCTGATGCGTCCATCGGGATCAAGCGCCCCGATGGCTTCCAGACCGGCGCGGGCCGCAGCGAGCGGGCCCTCGGCCGGAGGATCAAGCCAAGAGAGCGTACGCGGGTCGTTCGCACCCCATTCGGCGCAATCGAGCAGTAAACTCGAAAGATCGGCGGCGCGAATTTCCGGATCGGCAAAGGGCACAAGACCTTGCGTCTCAGGTTCGTCCCACAGCCGATAGCACACGCCCGGTTCCGTTCGTCCAGCCCGCCCGCGACGCTGATCGGCTGAGGCGCGTGAGACGCGAACGGTCTCAAGCCGCGTTATGCCGACGTCCGGCTCATAGCGGGGAACGCGGGCGACACCGCTGTCGATGACGACGCGGACACCGTCGATCGTTATCGACGTTTCGGCGATCGACGTCGCCAACACGATCTTGCGACGACCAGGCTTCGCCGGAGAAATAGCGCGGTCCTGCGTCGCCGGGTCCAAGCCGCCATAGAGCGGAACGACATCAACGTTCGACGGCAACGCCTGATCCGCCAAACGCTCCGCGACGCGTGCGATTTCGCCTTGTCCAGGAAGAAATACCAATATCGACCCCTGCTCGCTCGAAACCGCGCGGCGCACTGCTCCAACGACGTCGTCCTCTAGTCGTGCGGGGCTTCGACCGAGGTATCGCGTCTCGACAGGGAACGCACGCCCTTCGCTTTCGATGATGGGCGCTTCGCCCAGCAGCTTAGCGACAGATCGCGTTTCAAGCGTCGCCGACATCACGACGATCTTGAGATCGGGCCTGAGCGCCGCACGCGCGTCTAGTGCCAGCGCCAGCCCGAGGTCGGCGTCGAGTGAGCGCTCGTGAAACTCATCGAACAAGACGGCGGCTACGCCCTTCAGCTCTGGATCATCGAGGATCATGCGCGTAAAGACGCCTTCCGTGATCACTTCAACAGCGACACGCGGGCCTGTCCTGGAATTGAGGCGGGCACGCAGCCCGACATCTTCACCGAGACGGCTGCCGACTGTCGCCGCCATGCGCTCGGCGGCAGCCCGCGCGGCGATCCGCCGAGGTTCGAGCACCAGGACCTTTCCGCCCGCGCGCCATGGCTCATCAAGCAACGCGAGCGGGACGCGCGTGGTCTTACCTGCGCCGGGTGCGGCAACGAGCACGGCTGCGCCATGCGTGCGAAGCGCCGCGCGCACGTCACCGAGCGCGGCATCAATCGGCAGGGTTTCGGCGAAAGAGCGATCAGTCATAGGCGGTGGACATACGCCAGCGCGGCGACAAATCAAGCCGGTTAGCAGTCGCTAACCGCCGACGCAGCAGCTTTTCGGATCACCTCGATGTTGGTGCGATAGCTGGCTTCGGTGCCGCCCTTGAACACAGCCGAGCCAGCGACGAGCACATTGGCACCGGCTTTGGCGACGAGCGGCGCGGTTTCCGGCGTAACGCCACCGTCAACCTCGATATCAATCGGACGATCGCCGATGAGGGCTTTCACCCGGCGGATCTTCTCGACAACGGCAGGAATGAACGACTGACCACCGAAGCCCGGATTGACACTCATCAGCAAAATCAGATCGAGGCGATCGAGGACGTATTCGATGACGCTTTCGGGCGTCGACGGATTAAGCGAAACACCGGCCTTCTTGCCGAGCGCGCGAATGGCCTGGAGAGACCGGTCGAGATGCGGACCGGCTTCGGCGTGAACGGTGATGATGTCGGCGCCAGCGGCTGCGAAATCAGCCAGATACGGATCGACCGGCGCGATCATCAGATGGACATCGAAAACCTTTTTCGATGTTCCGCGCACCGCTTTGATGACAGGCGCGCCGTACGTGATGTTCGGCACGAAATGACCGTCCATCACATCGCAGTGAATCCAATCGGCGCCGGCGGCATCAACCGTCCGAATCTCGTCGCCGAGCTTGCTGAAATCGGCCGACAGAATGGACGGGGCAATCAGGAGAGGGCGTGACACAAGCTACCTTTCGAAGGAGTTCGTTCAAATGACGCGACGGCGCCGCTCGACGAGCTGAAGAATGAGTGGCGTCAAGATCAACTGCATCGCGAGATCAAGCTTGCTGCCGGGGATCACGATGGAATTGGCGCGCGACATGAAGCTATCGTGGATCATGGACAGCAGGTACGCGAAATCGATACCACGCGGTTCCTTGAAACGAATAACGACCATCGATTCATCGTTGGTCGGAATCCAGCGCGCGACGAAGGGATTTGACGTATCGACGGTCGGTATGCGCTGGAAGTTGATATCCGTCTCTGCGAACTGGGGGCAAATGTACTGAACGTAGTCGGGCATCCGCCGCAAAATGGATTGCGTCACTTCTTCAGTCGTGTATCCGCGCTCAGTCCGATCGCGTCGAATTTTTTGAATCCATTCAAGGTTTATGACCGGGACAACACCAATCTTGAGATCCGCGTGTCGCGCAACATCATGTTCGGGCGTAACGACGGCACCATGTAGCCCTTCATACAAAAGGAGATCGGTGCCAGGCTCGATATCTTCCCACCGCGTGAACGAGCCAATCGGTGTCCCATACGTGTTCGCCTCGTCTTCGTCGTGGACGTAGTGGCGATAAAGCCCCTTTCCGCTTTCCGCATAAGTGCGAAACAACTTCTCGAGGTCTTCGATAAGGTTTGCCTCGATGCCGAAGTGGCTGAAATTATGATTGCCGCGCTTTGCTGCGGCCTTCATCGCTTTTTCCATGCCGCAACGGTCGTAGCGATGAAAGGCGTCCCCCTGGACGAACGCCGCCTTTACCTTCTCACGATGAAAAATGTAGTCGAAGGTTTGCTTAACCGATGTCGTCCCGGCCCCGGAGGAACCGGTGACGGATATGATCGGATGCTTAATGGACATGGATGGGACTCGATGCGCCTCTGTTCATGGAATTAGGGTGAAGCTCTGAACAGGCCTCGGCGGCCGAAGAGCGGCGAATGATCTCCCTTGAACTCCTGACCACTATAGATGCGCATCACTCGGTCTACCTCATCTCGTGAACCGCAGATCAGCGGCGTCTTTTGATGCAGAGCCACCGGAATAACGTCAAGGACGCGTTCTCGTCCCGTCGTCGCGCGCCCACCCGCCTGCTCCACGATCCATGCCAGCGGATTGGCTTCATACATCAGGCGAATGCGGCCCTGATGGAAGCCTTTTCGGCGATCTCCCGGATAGAGGTAAATGCCGCCGCGCGTCAGGATGCGGAAAACGTCCGCAACTGGCGAGCCCGTCCAGCGCATGTTGAAATCGCGGCCGCGCGGACCATTGGCGCCATTTTCACAGTCGTGGATGTAAATGCGGATTGGATCGTCCCAGTGGCGCGCGTTGGAAGCATTGATCGCATATTCCTGCGCCTCGGAAGGAATAGAAACGTTGCGCGTCGTCAGATGGTAAACCTGTGTCGCCCGATCGAGCGCGAAGATCTGCGTGCCGTGCCCGACCGTGAGCGCCAACACCGTCTGGGGACCATACACGAAGAACCCGGCGGCCAGCTGGTGCGAGCCGGGGCGCAAGAACGCCGCCTCACCCTCCGCCGACGGATGACGCGGCAGGATCGAGAAGATCGTACCGACCGAAACGTTGGCTTCGACGTTCGATGAGCCGTCGAGAGGATCGGTCGCGACGAGCAACGGCGCATTTCTTTGCAGCGTGATCGGAAGTTCTGCTTCTTCGGAGGCCAAAGCCGCGACAGGAACCGCGCCCAAGGCTTGAACCATCAGATCATTGGCGAGGATATCTATTTCTTTCTGCTCGTCGCGCTCGCCAGCGCGCGCGACGACCCGACCCAACCGATGATCGAGCGCGCCGCGGCCAATCAGTTCCGAAAGACGGATGCTGGCATCGGCGATGGCAAGCACGGTTTCCGAAACTTGGCCGCGCGTACGGCCTTCCAGCGTCCAGTTCGAAAGATATTCACTAAGCGTCGGGAGACCCATTATGCCCTTCCAGCGCCCGCCTGCCCTGATGACCCGCGCTTAATCTAACCGTAAGTGGCAGTGAGAATCGAGACAGCACTTTCTTCAAACCCGTGCATAGGCGCGCACTGCCGCACTTTTGCTGGGGTGCAGCATAGATTTCTCGGCGCGCAGAGTTGTAGGCGCGGAGGGCGCATTCAACTGTTAATCAAAAGCGCAAATTATCCGTTGGTTCAGACGTCGAACTCTTCGATCTTGGAAAAGGCTTGCCGCAACGCGTCCGACCAGGCGTTCGAGAGATTGCGGAAATATTCGTCGTCGGCGCTGATGCGTTTTTCGCGTGTCACGTCGAAGGTATCTCGTTCGTAGATGACAAGGTCGATCGGCATGCCGACCGACAAGTTGGAGCGTAAGGTCGAGTCAAACGACAGCAGCATCAGCTTGGCTGCCTCACCGAGGCGCATGTCGGAGCGCGCGACGCGGTCGAGGATTGGCTTGCCGTACTTATGCTCACCTATCTGGAAGAATGGCGTGTCATCGGTCGCCTCGATGAAGTTGCCTTCCGGATAAATCTGGAACAGGCGCGGGCGCTCGCCCTTGATCTGGCCGCCGAAAATGAAATTGGTGTTGAAGCCAAGCTTGCTGGCCTCAAGCGCAGCTCCGTCGATACTGCGCGCCTCGCGCACAGCGTCTCCGACCACGCGGGCGGCGCGGTACATGTTCGGCGCCGTGAAGAGAGTCGTCACCTCATCGTCGGTCTCTTGCGAGAGATGTTCGTTGATCAAGCTGACAACCGCCTGGGTCGCCGCGAGATTGCCGGCGCTCAGAAGCACGAACACGCGCTCGCCCGGCTGCCGCCAGAGCTGAAGCTTTTTGTACTGCGCGATGTTGTCGACGCCGGCGTTGGTCCGCGTGTCGGCTGCAAACACGAGGCCGCGCTCCAGGCGGAATGCTACGGCGTATGTCATGCAATCGTCTCCGAAGTCGGCAGGGCCGCTATTGTTGCTGGCTGCTCTGCTGCTGAACTTCGACGATGACGTCAAGCTCTTCGTTTGCAACCCCTCGGCGAGAACCACGAATTGGAGCCGCAAAAGTCGCATCAAGGCCGGTTGCCAGGCGTACATATTTTTCGGTCGGGCAGACGCCATTCGCCGGGTCGAAGCCGACCCAGCCTAAGCCCTCAAGCCAGACTTCCGCCCAGGCGTGGTTAGCATCGGCGGGTTCATCGCCCCCCGTCAGCAGGTAACCGCTGACATAGCGGGCCGGAATGCCGATTGACCGCGCCGCGGCGATGAAGACATGGGCGTGGTCCTGGCAAACGCCTTTGCCTTCCGCCAGCGCTTCGGCAGCGGTCGTATGCGCACCGGTGGAACCGATCTTGTAGTCGATGGCGTCGCGGACGCCATGCATCAGGTTGTGCATGCCGCGAATGTCGGCCTTGGCTCCGGCATCCTGCTGGAGCGCTATAATATCCTCGGTCGCCATCGTCTTGGGGGTGAAGCGGCGGTAGACGCGTAGCGGGGCCGGGTCCATCAGTCCGCGCACGATTCCGGCGCGATCTTCGGTATCCACGACGCCCTTGGCGATAATCAGCGACTCGGAATGCTCTTCGGTGCAACTCGCGAGATGCACCATATTGCCGAAGCCATCGCGGAACGGCTTCACCGCATCGACGCCGGGGGCGCTGATGCGCCATTCGATGACACGCTGGCCTTGAAACGACGGCGGCGTGAGACGGAGCGCGAGAATGGAATACTTCGTCGGCTCGCTGTAGACGTAACGCGAAACATGCCCAATCGAAATACGCATCGTCGGAGCCTCAATCGCTGAAGTGATAGGCGGCGGAGATCTCGTTACCGAGCTTATTGTTGCGGGCAATGAAGTCCTGCACGAACTCGTGCAGGCCCGATTGGAAGATATTGCGAATGTCGGCCTCCAGCAGAAGGTCGCGGGTGGATTCCGCCGTCGTCTGACAATCGTGACGAGCGCCATAGAACACCGCGAGATCGCGGAGCGCCAACGTCAACTCATCGTAGCACGAGCGCAACGACCGCGGCATCTGCCGATTGAGGATCATGAAATCGGCGATCTTGAGCGGCCGATAGTGATCCTTGAAAACCCAGCGATAGCTACGATGCGCCGAGACGGAGCGAAGAAGCGCCGCCCACTGATAGTTGTCCTTTTCGCTGCCGACCATCTCGCTCGACGGCAGGAGATGATAGTACTTCACGTCGAGAATGCGCGCGGTGCTGTCGGCGCGCTCGATGAAGGTGCCGACCTGACTGAAATAGAATGTGTCGTTGCGCAAAATCGTGTTCAACATGGCGCCGCGGTAGAGCGCCGAGCGTGAACGCACCCAATCGAGAAGTTCAGGAAGCGAATTCGATGTGATCGCCACCGGGCGAATGGCGGAAAACTCCAGCCACGCACTGTTCAGGCTTTCCCACATTTCCCGCGTCAGGGCAGTGCGTTGGGCACGGCCGTTGCGGCGCGCTGCAGCGAGACACGATGCAATGCTCGACGGATTCGACGTGTCGAAGAGCATGTAGTCAATGACGTTCTGCGAGATCAGCTCGCCGTGACGCTGCACATAGCCTTGCAGGCACCCGGCGCTCTCGAGCGTCGATCGCCATTCCTCGTGAAAGCCTTCGCCCTCGCGCGGTAGCAGCACAATGCGGTAGCCAACCTCAAGGAGGCGCGCCATGTTTTCTGCGCGCTCGATATAGCGCGACAGCCAATAAAGGTCGTTTGCGGTACGTCCAAGCATTCCGAAGCTATTCCTGCAGCACCCAAGTGTCCTTCGTGCCGCCACCCTGACTTGAATTGACGACGAGCGAGCCTTTCTTCATGGCTACGCGCGTCAGTCCTCCGGGCATCAAGCGCACCTGATCGCCGATGAGCACAAAGGGGCGCAGATCGAGATGCCGAGGCGCCACGCTGGTATCGGCGAGTGTCGGGCAAGTCGATAGCGAAAGCGTCGGCTGGGCGATATAGTTTTTGGGATTGGCAATCAGCTTGGCGCGAAATTCCTCGATCTGCTCGGTCGTCGATTTCGGACCGACGAGCATGCCGTATCCGCCAGAGCCGTGGACTTCTTTGACGACGAGTTCAGCGAGGTGATCCAGAACGTATTTCAGGCTGTCGGGCTCGCGGCAGCTATACGTCTCGACGTTGGGCAGGATCGGCGCCTTGCCCGTATAAAACTCGATGATCGCCGGAATGTAGCTGTAGATCGCCTTATCATCGGCAATACCGGCGCCCGGTGCGTTGACAATCGTCACCCGGCCCGACCGGTAGACATCGAAGATGCCCGGCACGCCCAGAAGCGACGTCGGTTCGAAAACGAGCGGATCGAGGAAGTCATCATCGACACGGCGATAGAGCACGTCTACGCGCTTCAATCCCTCGGTCGTTTTCATGCGCAATAGGCCGTCAATCACAACGAGATCGGAGCTTTCGACCAGCTCGACGCCCATCTGATCGGCGAGGAACGAGTGCTCGAAATAGGCGCTGTTGTAGACGCCCGGCGTCAACAGAGCGATCGTCGGCTCGGCATCGAGATTGCCTGGCGCAACGCTTTCGAGCGTCTTCAAGAGTGCGTCGGCATAATTATCGACGGGGCGCACGCGGTTGCGGCTGAAGAGGTCGGGAAAGAGATGCATCATCGTCTCGCGGTTCTCGAGCATGTACGAGACGCCGGACGGGGTGCGCGTATTGTCTTCGAGAACCATGAACTCGTTTTCGCCGGTGCGGACGAGATCGACGCCGATGATGTGGCTATAGATTCCGCGCGGCGGGTCGACGCCGATCATCTCCGGCAGGAAGGCGGAATTCTGGACGACGAGTTCCTCGGGGATCTTACCGGCCTTCAGGATCTCCTGGCGGTGATAAATATCGTACAGGAAGGCGTTGAGCGCGCGAACGCGCTGTTCGATCCCAAGTTCGAGGCGCCGCCACTCGTCGGCGGAAATGATGCGCGGCAGAATATCGAAGGGGATCAGACGCTCGCCGGCTTCTTCTGCACCGTAGACCGCGAACGTAATACCCGAGCGTCGGAATAAAACCTCGGCTTCAGCAGATTTCTGTCGGAGCGTATCGAGGTGTTGGACACCGAGCCATTCAGCGAATGCTTTATACGGTGGCCGCACCTCGCCGCCAAAGCCGTTCATTTCGTCGAATGGCGCGCCCAAGTCCACCCTCCCGTTTAACGAGTCTTTTCGGATCGGCATCGCAAAGCCCAGGCCAATTTACGCGAAGCCCGGAATTGCTGCATCTGTCTATTCACATCAGCATCTATTTGCTTCCGAAATATGCACCTTCGGCCAAGTCCCGCATAAAATTGCGGCAGCGCAGTCCGGTGTAGGGCAATCAGGTTCCTGCCTGACCAGCGACCTCGGGAATGGTGACCGCCGAGCGGGCCTTCAATCCCCACGCGGTGGCGACGCCAAGAAGCCCCATCGA
This sequence comes from Hyphomicrobium sp. MC1, assembly GCF_000253295.1. Taxonomy (NCBI): domain Bacteria; kingdom Pseudomonadati; phylum Pseudomonadota; class Alphaproteobacteria; order Hyphomicrobiales; family Hyphomicrobiaceae; genus Hyphomicrobium; species Hyphomicrobium sp. MC1. Next base: position 4,206,921 of record NC_015717.1, read on the forward strand.
TGCGCCAGCCATCAGCAAAACCCACGTTGATCCCAATCCCGCCAAGCCGATGCCATAGACGACCGGTCCGAAGGCTTGCCCCAAAAACATGAAGAATGCATGCATGGCGACGGCCGATCCCCTGTTATGGGGAGCTAGTTCCGTCGCCTGCGTCTGCAGCGAGTTATGGATCATGTAGAAGCCGACACCAACGATGAGGAACGTCGCCATCTCGCGTGGCCACGACGTTCCCAAAGACAGAAGCGCTAGACCAATCCCCGAGACGATGCCGCCCGCGAGGATAAGCTTGTAAAATCCAAGCCGGCCGAGCATCAGGCGGACGAGGGCGGTGTAGACGAAGCCGCCAAAACCGAAGCCAGCAAGCACGAAGCCGGCTTCTTTCAAGCCGCCTGCGCCGCGCTCTTCGAGAAGAATTGCGACGTAGGGAAACAGTCCGAAAATCACGATACCCTCGGCGAAGACTGCAGCGAAGCAGACAACCGAGCGTGGATTTGCAAAGACAGCGCGATAGCCGTCGATAAATTCCTTGAGGCTCGGGGCCTGGCGCTGAACGCCGGGAGCCGGGCGCAATTGCCAAAGCGTGACGACGAATGCAATCAGCGCCAGCGACGTCGCGCCGGCGGTGGCGACACGCCATCCAAACATCGAAGCGATGAGGCCCGAGCCGATCGAGCCCGTTAACTGTCCCGCTATGATCGCCGTCAGAACACGCGAGAGCGCAATTTGGCGTTCGGACATCGGAAAGCGATCGCCGACGATGGCAAACGCTAAAGGTATAATGCCGCCAGCAGCCGCGCCGCCGACGAGCCGGGCCACGGAAAGCGACGCGAATGTCGGAGCGAGCGCCGAGGCCGCAAGGCACAAGGCGAGCACGGCAAGCGCGATCTTAATAATGCGAGCCTTGCCAAAGGCATCCCCAAAAGCGCCGAGGACCGGCTGGGCTAGAGCATAGGGAAAGGCATAGAGAGACGCGAGCATCGCCACCGAGGCTGTGTCAATGGCGAGATCGCGGGCAATATCGGGCACGACGGGATCAACGATCCGCATCGACATCGAGCTGACGAAACAACTGGTGGCCAGGATGGCGAGAAGGCGCATTCGGGATCGATTGTATGGATCGAAAAGTGCGGACTTCCTAACAGAAGCGGGACAGATCGCGGTACGACCTGCCCCGTATGGCTGATATGTATCAGAATGGGCAACTCCGCTACGCGGAACCTGCCGAATTTCTTGGACTAGAACAGACCCTGGATCTGGCCCTTGTCGTCGAGGCGGATCGAGTCGGCCGCCGGCACCTTCGGCAGACCCGGCATTGTCATGATCTCGCCGGTGACGACGACGACGAATTCCGCGCCAGCCGAGAGGCGAAGCTCACGGACCGGGACAATGTGACCGGTCGGCGCGCCGCGCTTCGAGGGGTCGGTTGAGAAGGAGTACTGGGTCTTTGCCATACAGACCGGCAGATGGCCGAAGCCCGCGGCCTCCAGGTCCTTGAACTGGTTCTCGACGCTGGTGTCGCAGGAAATGTCGGCCGCGCGATAAATTTCGGTTGCGATCGTCTTGACCTTGTCGCGCAGCTTCATGTTGTCGGGATAAAGCGGCTTGAAGTTCGCCTTGCCCTCATCAATCACCTTAACGACGTGGTTGGCCAGCGCTTCGGTGCCCTTGCCGCCTTCGGCCCAATGGGTGCACAGGAATGCCTTCGTACCCATGCTCTCGGCGGCCTTCTGCACTTCAGCGATTTCCGCGTCGGTGTCGGTGATGAATTTATTGACCGCGACGACGGCCGGAACGCCGAACTTGTTGACGTTCTCGATGTGACGCTTGAGGTTTTCGCAGCCCTTGGCGACGGCAGCGGCATTTTCGGCCTTGAGGTCGTCCTTGGCGACGCCGCCGTGCATCTTCAGCGCCCGCACCGTTGCAACGATAACGACGACCGATGGCGCGATACCGGCTTTACGGCATTTGATGTCGAAGAACTTTTCGGCGCCGAGATCAGCGCCGAAACCGGCTTCGGTCACGACGTAATCAGCGAGCTTCATTGCGGTCTTTGTCGCAAGCACGGAGTTGCAGCCGTGGGCGATGTTGGCGAACGGGCCGCCGTGGATGAAGACCGGATTGTTTTCGAGCGTCTGCACGAGGTTCGGCTGTAGCGCGTCTTTCAGCAGCACCGTCATGGCGCCGTCAGCTTTCAAGTCGCGCGCGCGAATGGGCTTCTTGTCGCGGGTGTAGGCGACGATGATGTTACCGAGGCGTGTTTCGAGATCCTTGATGTCGCGCGACAGGCAGAGGATCGCCATGACTTCCGACGCCACCGTGATGTCGAAGCCATCTTCGCGCGGGAAACCATTCGAGACGCCACCCAGCGAATTGACGATCGAGCGCAACGCGCGGTCGTTCATGTCGAGGACGCGCTTCCAGCCGATACGGCGCTGGTCGATTCCGAGCGCGTTGCCCCAATAGATGTGGTTGTCGATCAGCGCCGACAGCAGGTTGTGCGCGCTGGTGATGGCGTGGAAGTCGCCCGTGAAGTGCAGGTTGATGTCTTCCATCGGCACGACCTGGGCGTAGCCGCCGCCCGCCGCGCCGCCCTTCACGCCGAAGCACGGTCCGAGCGAAGGCTCGCGCAGTGCAGCGATGGCCTTCTTGCCGATATAGTTAAGACCGTCGCTCAGGCCGACGGTCGTCGTCGTCTTGCCTTCGCCGGCAGGCGTCGGGCTGATGGCCGTCACGAGGATGACCTTGCCGTCCTTGTTGCCTTCGATCTGCTTGATGTACTCGGAAGAGACCTTGGCCTTGGTCCAGCCATAGGGAACCAACGCCTCGGCGGGCACACCGACCTTTGCCGCGACTTCGGCGATCGGTTTCAGCTTCGCTTCGCGCGCAATCTCTATGTCGGACTTCACGGTCACGGATTTTTCCTCCTAGAAATCTTTTTTTATTGGGTGAAAAACTTATGTGCTTGGAGCGGATGACGACGTTCAGTTGTGGTCGTGAAATTGCCAAGCGCCTATGCACGAATCTCGGATAGGTGATCAGCAATATCTATGCGCTGATGCCTCAGTTGGCGCGATGACGCAAGGTCTACTCAACGTCGCGGGGGTTGTGAATTCTTCGCAAGCGCGATGCCGGATCATGATGCACTGCGATGACGCGGAGCCTGGGGAAACGCTCTCTATACGTACGAAGAGGGGAATTCGTGTTGCAGGAACGAACAGACCGAATTGCGGACGCGTCCCATGCCGTGCGGCATAAGACTCTCCGGAAACGAATTTACGAAATTATCGAAACCGGACAGGGCGACGACAAGGCGAGCAAGCTCTTCGATAGCTTCATTGTCGTTCTTATTCTGCTGAACGTCGCCGCATTCGTCGCCGAAACGGTGCCATCGCTTGAGGCTGCTTGGCGGCCCTGGTTTCATTGGTTCGAAGTGTTTTCCGTAGCGATCTTTACTATCGAATACGGGCTCCGACTTTGGACTGCTACCGAAGTGCCGTATCTCAACCGAAAGCACCCGTGGAAGGCGCGGCTCAATTTGGCGTGTCATCCCGCGCTGATCATCGATCTGTTGGCATTCCTTCCATTCTATTTGAGCGCGATCGTGTTGATCGATCTGCGTATCCTCAGAACGCTGCGGCTGTTGCGGTTCTTGAAACTGTCGCGCTACTCGCCGGCGATGTACACGCTGATCCGCGTGCTTTCGAACGAGCGCAAGGCGCTAGCGGGCGCTGGCCTGCTTCTGGCAATGGCTCTGCTCTTCTCTGCGACGTTGATGTACTACATTGAAGGAAACGCTCAGCCGGATAAATTCGGGACCATTCCAGAAGCAGCCTGGTGGTCGATCGCTACGCTTACGACGGTTGGCTACGGCGACGTGACGCCCATTACTGCCCTGGGCAAACTCGTTGGTAGCGTCACAATGGTAATGGGTCTTTGTATCCTCGCATTGCCTGTCGCCATCATCTCGACCGGCTTTGCCCAAGAACTGCAAAGGCGGGACTTCGTGATTTCCTGGTCTTTGATGTCGCGTGTGCCTCTACTGGCGCGTCTCGACGCCAAAGAAGCTTCTGAAATTATGCCGTTGTTGGAAGCGCACAACCTGCCGCCGAACGTCGAAGTCGTGAAAAAGGGTTCTCCGGGCGACGCTATGTATTTCATCGCGTCGGGACGGCTTGAAAAGCTCGAGGACGGTCAACGCCACGTCTATTCCGTCGGCGATGTTTTCGGTGTGGAGACGATGTTTGAAAACAGCGCGCATGGAGAGGCTATCATAACGTCGTCACGGTGCCGCCTGCTGAAGTTGCAGCGCGAGGATTTTCATCGGTTGGCATCGAAGCAGCCGCGTATTGCCTCGCACATCCGCAGGCTTGCGACCGGCGATCTCCGTGAGGCCTCCTAGACGGCGGGCGATCCAACGCGTCTCGACATAAAAAAACAGTGGGCTTGCGGCCCACTGTTTCCATGAAACTCGAAATGCTTCGAGACTTACTTCACGGTGCAGGACTTCGTCTTTTTGTCCCACGTGCCCTTCGCCTTTTTGCAGGCAGCCTTCGTCTTCGGGGCGTCGGCGGCGTTGGCCACAACCGGAGCCGCAACCGACAACAGAAGACCGGCCATCACAGCAGCGCTCAAAATCTTGGAAATCATAAAGTCTCTCCTTCGCATCTCAGCCGGCCATTGCGGCCGGTCAGCCAAGGCTGAATACGGAAGGTTCTTTGCCGGTTTCTGGCGGCCAGAATACATTTGCGTAAGGTTGCAACGCGCGCTGATCAAATTCGCGGAAACAGAATGAATTATTGCTTGTGCTCAAGCAGATAATTCTCGCCGAAATTTCAATGGGCGACGACAGCGCAGCAGGCTGAAATAATCAGCCCACGGCTCTTACGACCAGGACGGTCGCATTATCCTGATATGGCTCACGGATCGCTTCGATCGAGCGAATGATGGCCCTGGCGACCGCCGCCGCGCCGTCTTTCGCGTAACCCTGGATCAGGCGGGCGATCTCATTCGTTTCGAGAGTCGCTATGCCGTCGCTCGCCAGCACGACATAATCGCCGGGTTCGAGTTTCAACGGCTGGCGGGAAACGTCCAACAGGTCAATTTCCTCGCCCGTTACGGCTGAGCGCAGCATATGCCGCCGCGGGTCGTGACGTGCCTCTTCGGCCGTCAGCTTGCCTTCGGCAACCATGCGATCGAGTTCGGGCGCGAGCGAGTGATCCTCGTTCAGAAGCGCGACCTCGCCGCGGCGGAAGAGGAACAGCGGACTGTCCCCGACGCTCACCCATTCCACACCGAGCGGACTGAAGGCGGCGCCGATCAGCGTCGAGCCCATCCCGGCGAGCAGCGGGTTCTCTGCAATCTTCGTTGCGAGGGCGGCGTTGGCGGCCCCCAGCCCGGCAATGAGCCTCTCGCTCACCTCGCCTTTCGCAGCGGAGGCGGATTGCAGGAAATGATCGCACACCATCTGGCTTGCGAGCGCACCTCCGGTATGGCCACCCATGCCGTCGGCAAGAACGGCCAAACCGGCGCGGTCGTAGCCCGGCCCTTCGCTCGACAATACGACGGGCTCACCGCCGTCCGATAGAAACGCGGCTGTATCTTCCTGATAGTCGCGAGCTCCGCGCGTTGCGGCGACTGCATGCTCGAACGGCGGCATTCGATCCTTAAGCTTCGGAAATCTCTGACCAGTCAAAATCGCTCCCGCAGAACGGCAGGAAAGCGACTTGCGTGCGCCCGAGCGTTATGACGTCCATCGGCTGCAGCGGCACAGGGCCTGCCGGTCGCTTGTCGTTCACAGAAACGACATTCGTCTTAGCAAGATTTGGCACGAAGAGGAAAGTCCGATCCGTCGAATCATAGCGCAGGTAGGCTTGCGCCTCGTTCGAGATGGCATCATCGCCGAAATCCAGCGGAATCCGGTTGTCGCGCGAGCGGCCAAGCGTGTTGTTGCCCTCGAAAATCGGGCGAAAAGAGCCAAGGCCGGGGCCGCCGACAACGATCAGAAAGCCGACGACGGGGTCGCGCTCGAAAACGCCGTGCTCGATTTTCTGCTTGCCCCGCACCAAAACCGTGCGGGCCGGAGCCTCGGTATCAAGCTCCGCCTCGACTTTCCGGGGTTTCGAAGGTTCGGCACGGAGGACGCGCGTGGTCGGCGGCGAGTCGGCTTCTTTTTCTTTCGGCAGCCCGAAGCGTTCCGGAATTTTGGGTTCGGGACCGATCCGGGCAAGGCGGGCGGCCTCTTCGGCGCTCAGACTGTCAGATGCCGCTGCCACGGGAACGGGTTTTGACTCATCGCTCCGAGCGGCCGGAACCGGAGGCAGCGCAACCGGCTGAACCTGAGCGGGGGCCGCGACCGCCGCGGCTGGAGCTGTTTCGTCGCGACCGGCAGCCATCAGTGCATCCCTCAATGAGCCCAGAAATTTATGAGGCTTACCGCCCTTCGCTTCGTTGCCTGCGGTGGTCTCGCCCCGTTCGATTGCCATCGACACATCTCCCTCTGATTTCGACAGGCGCAGATTTCCGCCGAATCGCGCCGCAGCGTTGAGATACGCATGAACTGGAACCTGGACAGAACCTTGGCGACAACGCGAGTATTACCTGGCGCCGGCACGAAAACGCAGCTTTCCCGGGCCAAGCTGGATGAGGTCGCCATCGTGGAGGCGGGCTTCGCAGCAGCGGCGGCCGTTGACGATCAAGCCGTTGCTCTCGACGCCCGTTAAATCGGTGATGAGCCAATCATCGTGATCTTCGCGATGAATGGCAGCGTGATAGCGGTGCACATAGCGGCTCGGAATGCGAATGTCGTTATCATCCTCGCGGCCAATTCTCAGCATATCGCGCGGAATTGCGCATCGCATGCCGCGACCGTTCTCGATTTCGATAAACGGCATGCGGCGCGGAATGGCCGGCCCGTGCCCGACGTCGGCATCGAAAGCATCGGCGCGGCCGGGCTTTGGCTTGTAGATGCGCGTGGCGTCTTTTGAACGGGTGAGCGGTTTCGATAGCCGGAGCAAGCCAGCGACGATCGGCAGGGCGATGGCGAGCATCAGGCCAACGGTCAAAGCGGGCGCAACGCGATAGCTGTCATGAAAAAGAGCGTTGAGGCGCGTCGCGATCGGGCCGGATGAACCAAGCAAATCGTTTGCTGCGCCGTGCGACGACAGCAATGTCAAGACTGCCGCCGGAACGAGAATCGCCGTACCGGCTATAGCGACTCGTTTCAAACGTGACCGCGCGTGCATCATGATGATTCGGGTTCCCATCGCGCCAGGCAGATTTGGTGAGGAGATGTCGGCGGCAACATGGCTGGAAAGCGACACCGTGAGGATTTATTCATCAGGGGTTCATCACCCGTCGATACGCCACATTCTTGCGCAATGGGTTCAAAACAGAGACAACAGGGTGCTGGCTCGTTGAGAGGCCAGGACAAAACGCGCAGCTAGCTCCGTAGATCGTTCTGCAGCGAGGTGCAGAACACAGGACAGATCATCACCAGCGCGGACGGCCCGCGCACGAGGACAATGACGCAGCTTGTCGCTTTACCGGACGGCACAGAACTCGCGGGCGATTACAAAATCGTCCGGGTTCTCGGTGCGGGCGGTTTTGGCGTCACGTACCTCGCCGACGAACCGGAGCTGACGCGCAAAGTCAGCATCAAGGAATATTTCCCGAGCGATTTTGCGCTGCGCACCGAAAACCTCGAAGCGACGCCGCGGTCAGAAAGTTGCACCGGCGATTACAATTGGGGTCTCGACCGCTTCATCGAAGAAGCGCAGACGCTGGCGAAGTTCGATCACCACAACATCGTCAAGGTGCATCGCATCTTCCGCGCCAACAACACCGCCTATATGGTGCTGCGGTTCGAGGAAGGCAAAAGCCTTAAGAATTGGCTGAAGGATCTGGGCCGCGCGCCGCGCCAGAAGGAACTCGACCAGATCGTAGCGCCGCTACTCGATGCGCTTGAGGTCATTCACAAAGCGGACTTTCTGCACCGCGATATCGCGCCCGATAACATCATCATTCGCAACACCGGCGATCCGGTGCTGATCGACTTCGGCGCGGCGCGTAGCGACATTGCTGCGCATTCAAAGACGAAGACGGTGTCGGCGCTCGTGAAGCCCGGCTACAGCCCGTATGAGCAGTATGCCGAGACGAGCCGCCAACAAGGGCCGTGGTCGGATATCTATGCCTTCGCCGCGACGCTCTATCATGCGGTGACCGGTAAGCGGCCGCCCGACTCGCCGTCGCGCATGCTGAAGGACGAGATGGTGCCGGTGCGCGACGCGGCGCTGGCGAGCTATCGGCAATCATTCCTGACGGCCATCCAGCAGGCCCTGGCACTTTCCGTCGACGCGCGGCCGCGTTCGGTTGCCGAATGGCGTGGGGCATTGCTTTCGCCGGATCCGGAGAAGCCCGGGCTTTTCCAACGCCTGCGAGAGAAGACCGAAGTCCGCCGCAAGCAGGAAGACGAGAAGCGCGCAACCGAAGCCATCATCAATACCGCAGTTCCGCCGCCTCCCGATGCGCCCGGTCCGAAGGGCGGCATGCTCGATTTCGTCGAGTCGCTGAAAGAGCCTTCCGCCGCGAAGAACAAGGGCAAGAGCAAGGCTGCTCCGCCGCCCGCGCCGTCTGCTGCCGCGAAGAAGTCAGCTGCCGCCGAAAAGGCGAAGGCGCGAGCTGAGAAAGCCAAAGCGGACAGGGCCAAAGCCGCGGAGAAGCTGCCACCATTACCGCCGCCAGCGCGTCCGCAACCTGAGAAAGCCAAATCGAAGCCGAAGGTGCGCCCCAACCCGGACGTCGGGCGCAAGCCGTTCCTGCGCCGGCTGACGACGCGCGCCATCATTGCGGCAGCGCTCGCGGGCGTCGTGTTTGCATTCCACGATCGGATTCCGCAGCTTCTATCGACGCATGTAAGCGCCATCACGACGGGAACGATTTCGAAACCGGTTGCCGTCAATCCCGATCCCGCGCTGACAGAAACGGCCGAGATCAAGGCTTACGATGCGCCAGTCGAACGGCTGGCGCTGAGCGGCGATGGCCGTCTGATCGTGACAGCCGCGCACGAGGCGCAGCTTAAAGTCTGGTCCTACGATACGCGCTATCAGCTCGGCACGATCCAGCTGGAAGATGGTCCGGCCGTATCGCTTGCCGTGCGCAACAATCGCGTCGTGACCGGCCATGCCAACGGCGCCGTCGACATCTATGACCTCGACAGCAAGCGCCGTCTCTTCCGCTTCAAGCGCAACGACGCAACCATCTGGGCCGTCGATTTCATCGCTTCGGAGGATCGCATCGCAACCGCCAGTCACGACTGGATGGTGACGCTGTGGGAAACAGCCTTCCAGAACGCTCCTACTGCGGTGCTCGAAGGGCATGAGAATGCGGTGCAGGCGCTCGCGGTCGATCCATCGGGTCGTTGGATTGCATCGGGCGGCGCGGACCGGACCGTGAGGATCTGGAGCGTCGAGACGAAAGACTCGCGGCGGCTCTATCGCAACAATTCCGATTTCATTTCGGCGCTTGATTTCTCGCCGGATGGGTCGTTACTCGCGACCGGCAGCCTCGACGGTACTGTGAAGCTGCTCTCGATGAATTCCTATCGCATGCAGCGGACGCTCGGCGGGCACAATGCGCGCATCACCTCGCTCGCGTTTTCCGGTGTGGGCGATCTGCTGGCGTCCGCGTCCGAAGATGGTGTCGTGCGCGTCAGGAGCCTGAAGCGCCCCCGCAACTATCTGCCGTTGACGGGACTGGGATCCGGCGCAAAGACTGTCGTGTTCTCAAACGATGGGCGCACACTGCTGACCGGCGGACAAGACGGCGTCATCCGGCTCTGGTCATTGCCGGGAGCGCAACTCGCCCAGCGCAACTGAAGCGCACCTTTGCTTGCGGGTGTCAGACGGCTTCGCTAGATCACATGCAAATGCTTGTGGGCTGCACGATGGAGCCAAAGGGCTGCCATCATTCGTCCCAAAATGCTTAAATCGATTCATGCTCGGGGAGGTGCGCTCGATGTTCGGGTGGCGCAGGCGCAGTGAAGGCTTTGAATGGAAGGAATACGTGCGGACGACCATTCTCGTTCGCCGGGCCGACCGTCAGCGCCGGATTGAAGATGCGCGCGTTGCCGCCATCGAGAAGGTCAAGAACGTCGCCGACGCGGGTGTCGATGCCGGGCGAGCCGGGGCGTTCGCTGCCAAAAGCGGCGTCATGCGCGTGCTGGCGTTCATCGGACATGCCATCGCCGACGTCGCAATTGCGATCTTCTGGGGCATTGTTCGCTGGGTCTCATTCGGCTGGAGCGTTTTGAAGGATGCAACGCGCGCACTTTTGACGCCACTGCGTAGCGCGATCCGCATTCCTGCTGATGCAGCGCGCGACAAGCTCAAACTGATGCCGGACATCGCACGAAAATCGCCGATCAAGGCGCATCACCTCATCAGCGCGGGGCTGTTTCTTCTGCTCATCTATGTCGGCGGCCCGATGCTGAGAAGCGCCGACGGTATCGGCACGTCGGATCTCAATATCTCGACCGGCTCGATCGATGCTTCGCACCAAGTCACCATTTCGAATGAAATCTCAGGTTCGGCAGCCGCGCTGACGGGCGACACGATGCGGGTCGATGGGACCCTCGTGCGCCTCGCTGGCATTGAAGCGCCGGCGGCAGCGCAGCCCTGCCATCGGGCGAACGGCCGACGCTGGAATTGCGCTTCCGCCGCCCGTTTAGGCCTCAACAAGATCGTCCGCGGCCATAAGGTGACATGCACGTCGTCCGGCCAGGACGATAGCGGACGAACGCTTGCAAGCTGCGTGATCGACGGTTCGCAGGACGTCGCGAGGATGCTCGTACGGGACGGCTACGTTTTCGCGACGGATAAATCGTTCTTCGGCTCGCTCAGCAGCGACGAGGGCGGCGCACGCGAGGCCAAGCGCGGCATCTGGCAGGGTGAAGTTCTCAGACCGCAAGACTGGCGCAACCAGACCTGGGAGGCGGCTAAGCGCGACGCGCCCGACGGCTGCCCGATCAAGGGGGTCATTAGGGCATCGGCGAAGATGTACGCCCTGCCCTGGTCGGATGCCTATGCCAAGGCGCGGGTGCGGACCGCACGCGGCGAGCGGTGGTTCTGCAGCGAAGACGAGGCGAAAGCTGCGGGCTTCGCGCCATGGGATAAATCTTGAACTGCCGGTATTGGCGTTGAGTGCTGCCCGGCAAAAAAAATCCCGCAGCCGGGGGAGACTGCGGGGTGCAAACCGACCTTCACGCCATTGGGGTCGTGGGACGGCGCAAAAGATCTGCACAGATTATACAGCTAAAGGTGGCAAAAATTTCAAGCGCCGGAGACGCGTGATTCTTTTTTGTCATCAAGATGTGCCTGCTTTGCCGTCTCATCGATGCGCGAATGCAACGATTGCAAGCCCCGCAAAACAACAAAGTTTCTTTTATGGAATGTCGGCTGTGCTGTGGCAGCATCAAACTTGAGACGCTAATGAACTAGGAAAAGCGCGCGAGAGCGTCGTGTCTCTCCCAACCACCTCCGTACCACAGCTCGCGACCCTGCAACCGTAAGTTCTCAGAGCTGCCGAAAGACGCGAGCGATGAAACGGCGGATGTCTTTAAACCGCCGTCCGCTGCAGAAGCCCGGCTAATGGTCTTTACACTGGCAAAATAAATCGGTGTGCAAACGTTCATACAGCAACCGAATTCCGATTCTTCTTTAGCTCGCACAAGTCTCGGACAGGACAGTCAGAAGTCTGTGTTGCAGATTCACACCATCGTTTTTTCTGAACAGCCAAACGTTGGCTTGAGCGCTCCCGGTTTTGAAACGCTGCCGCTAAAGTGCCGCCGTTGCAGGGGCACGGGCGTTAGTAACCAGAGGGGTTCAAGTTTATGTTGCGCAGACTGGTACTGGGGCTGTGCGCCATCATGGCCACAGGCGCCGCAGGTGTAAGCGGCGTTGGAACAGTCACTGTCGTCGGAGCCGGGGCGGGTGTTGCCGGCCTCATCAGCACTTCGACAGTCGCCGAAGCTCAATCGTGGCGCCATCGGCACCATCGCCACCGGTATCATTATCGCCGCGGCGATCAGCTTATTCTCATTGCCGAAACCGACGTCGACCTGTCTCTCGACCGCTATACGATCGATGTGCGGCAAGCTAAAGGCGCCTACAAAGGCATTCGCATCAAGAATGCTATGGGCAAACTTTTCGACGTCCGGCGCGTCCAGATCGTCTACAGCGACGGTTCGGTGTGGAACGAAGACCGCCAGATCGACATGTATTGGGGCGAGCGCAGCCGTCCCATCAATCCGACCTACGAAAACAAGTTTATCGATCAGATCAAGATTGAGCAGGTACCCGGCTATGGCCGCGGGCGGCTCCAGATCATCGGCATTCAGGATCGCGAAGGCCGCGAAATGGATCGCGGCGGTCCTGACTACAGCAGCAGACAGCCCAGCCGGGTGATATCGAACAACGATATCTCTGTGCGCCCGACGGTCCCGGTCGCGTCACCGGCGACGCCGGGCCAGCCGACGGCGGGCGGCGACGTTCTATTCGGAGCCCAGTACGTCGGCTTCCTGACCGACCGCGACGTCATTCGTATCGGACCGGAAATCGGCAAGTTCTCGAAGATTCGGCTGCGCGTCCTCGATAACGACATTCACATCAAAGAGATGAAGATCGTCTACGCTAACGGCGAAGCCGACACACTGGCGATCAATGCCGACATTCCCAAAAACTCCAGGACGAATTGGATCGACCTCAGGGGCGACCGCTTCATTAAGGAAATCCAGCTCGTCTATCGCTCACGGCCAAACTTCAATGGGCAAGCCCGGATCGAAATCTTCGGCCGTTACGCGCCGGGTTGGCTTGGCCCGAACGGCGAAGGCCGCAAGTATAATCAGGGCTGGGTGCTGCTCGGCGCACAGACCGCGGGCTTCATTGGCTTCGACAAGGACATTATCCCGGTCGGCAGCAACGAAGGCGGCTTCCGGCGCCTGCGCGTAACGGTTCGCGACCGCGCAATCACGCTTAACGAGGTCAAAGTCGTCTACGCCGACGGCCAGGAAGAGACCATTCCGATCCGCACGCGTGTCGACGCAGGCGGCACGTTCGGACCGATCGACCTTAGAATGGGCCGGCGCCACCCGATCGACCATATCGAAGCCAAGTACCGGTCGCGATTCTTCGACTCGTCCGCGAAAGGCAAAGGCTCAGCTATCGTTGAAATCTGGGGCCAACATTACTAGGCTTCGGGCGAATAGCCGGTAGACGGAGAATCATGAGGGCCGGGCACAATCCGGCCCTCTTTTTTTCGCACCAATGCGCGCGGACCGGAGAATACTGAGGGTTTTGCGCAGGAATCGTATCGGATCGACCGATTATCCCGCCGCAAACTCCGTCAACAGCGTTTCGCGAAGTGCGACGAATATGCTACGCGACGCTACCTGTGGCCGGCCGTCGATTCCACTATTGGGGGACCAAGCTTTGAACGTGAGCCTCAAGCAGCCGCTGCAGGCCGACAGTCGTGCCGACGTCTTCACCCGCGATCCGAGACTAGCTCCATCATCCGCCGCAAAGACATTACCGGAGACGCAGAAACAGCGCGTCCGCCGCCTTGCTGCGCATTGCCAAAAGTATCGCGGCTCAGTGCCGAGGCTTGCGATCCAGCAGTTGCTGACGACCATCGTGCCGCTGGTGCTGATCATCGGCGTGATGTTCGCGACCGTCGAGCATGCCTATTGGGCGACGTTGCTGCTTGCCGTTCCTGCTGCCGGGCTTCTGGTCCGGGCCTTTATCATCCAGCACGATTGCGGCCACGGGTCATTCTTTGCGTCGCGGCCGCTCAACGATTTCGTCGGACGCGCCATGAGCGTGCTGACGCTCGCGCCTTACGGCCTGTGGCGCCGGGAGCATGCGCAGCATCACGCGACGTCCGGGAATCTCGATCGCCGCGGTGCCGGCGATATCAATACGATGACGGTGAAAGAATACGTGAAGCTCTCGAAGCTTCGGAAGCTGCACTACAAGCTTTATCGCCATCCGCTATTTTTGTTCGGGCTGGGGGTGCCAGCCTATTTCGTTATCATTCAGCGACTGCCGTGGTTCCATGCCTTGCCGCCGCGTGATGCCTGGAAAAGCGTTCTTGCGCTGAACGTGGGGCTCGTCGCGCTCTATGCGCCGCTCTGCTACTTCTTCGGCGTCGCCAACGTGCTCTGGGTGGGCCTACCGGTGCTGCATATCGCGGCCGCGACGGGCGGCTGGCTGTTCTTCATCCAGCACCAGTTCGAAGAGACGACGTGGGACACTGCCGAAGGCTGGGATTTTCAAGTCGCGGCGCTGCTCGGTTCGTCCTATTACGATCTCCCGAAAGTCCTGAACTGGTTCACAGGCAACATCGGGCTGCATCACATCCATCACCTCAACAGCATGATTCCGAACTACCGGCTTTTCGCTTGCCTTGATGCAAGCCCGGAGTTGAAATCGATCAATCGGATGACGCTGCGCGAGAGCCTTCGATGCACGCGATTGAAGCTCTGGGACGAAGACCAGCGCCGCCTCATCGGCTTCGACGAACTTCCAGCAACCGCTTAAAGATTATTGCGTTCGCGCATTGCCATGACGACAGATCTAGCGCGAGCGCCGATTGATGATCTCGTCACTATTCGTGACTGGCTGCGCTATGCCGTGACCCATATGAGCCGGGCGCATCTCGTCTATGGACACGGCACGTCCAATGCCGTCGACGAGGCTGCATTTCTTATTCTATCGCAGCTTGATCTGCCGATTGACGACGTCAATCCCTGGCTCGATTGCCGGCTGACGACAGATGAGCGCCAAAGCATCGCTTCGCTCATTGCAGAGCGCATCGATATGCGTAAGCCAGCGGCTTACCTGACGCATGCGGCCTACATCCAGGGGCGAAAATTCTACGTCGATGAACGCGTGATCGTGCCGAGGTCGTTCATCGGCGAGCTGCTGGTCGAAGATCAATTGGCGGCGATCGTTCCCGATCCGATGGCCGTGACGCGCGTGCTCGATCTTTGCACCGGATCGGGTTGTCTTGCCATTCTCGCAGCGGAAGCGTTTCCGAACGCCAAGATCGATGCCGCTGACATTTCAGAAGATGCCCTGGCAGTTGCGCAGCGCAATATTCGCGATTACGGGCTGGAGGAACGCGTCCACACGTTCAAGTCGGATTTGTTCGATGGCCTGCCGGCCGGGACGTACGACCTCATCATCTCCAACCCGCCGTATGTGACGGCCGATGCCGTCGCGGCGTTTCCGCCGGAGTATCAGGCCGAGCCGACGCTTGCGCATCTTGGCGGCGCCGACGGGATGGATCTCGTGCATCGCATCTTGCGCGACGCGCCGAAACGGCTGGCACCAGGTGGCGGCATCATCGTTGAAATCGGAGATGGGCAGGCGACGCTTGAAGCAGCGCGGCCGGATCTGCCGTTCCTGTGGCTCGATACCGAGACCAGCAAAGCCGAAGTGCTCGCGCTTTTTGCCGACGATCTGAAAGCAATGAAATAAAACGGCGAGCGGCCGTGGCAAAAGCCAGCGTCCGCCCGCGGATAGTCGCCACCTCAGCCGAAGGCGCCGAAGTGGTGCGAGATGCCGGTGCCGATCTCGCGAATGAACTCGTACGAGATTTCCATCGGCGTCAGGATTTCCGTTTCCAAGCGCGCGTAGTCGTCGATGCCGCGCGGACGATAGCTCGCCTGCTCGTCGAAGGACTTCGCGGTCAGGTTCTTTTCGTCGTGCGGGAACGCTTTGCGCAGGATGCTCAGAACTTCCGGAATTTCCAAGCTCAGGGCCATCTCGAGCACCTGCGCATGCGAAAGTCCGTCCTGCGGGGCGAAGCGCGGAAGCTGCGCAGCCAGAATGAAAATGCGCATGATCAGCGCGAGGCGGATCGCCTGCAGGAGATCGAGTTCGAGCCGGTTCTCGTCAGGGACCATGCCATCTTCGATGTTCAAATCGGCGAGGATGGCGTGAAGGTCGATGGCGTCGAGACGCAGCAGATGGACGAGTTCGGAGACGTCGCCATAACGATCATCCGGCAGCAGATGCGTCGCGAGCGTACGGAAGGCGCTGTTCAGCGCTTCCTCACGGCCCCATGAGGCGCGCGACGCCCAAAGCCCGGCATTGAAGACTTGAGCGTTCGCGGCCATGGCATTGAGGCTCGACATCGTCTTGCCGTGCGCAATCATTGCAAGCAGCGACTGCAATCGCTTCGACTTTTTCGCAAGTTTATAGAATCGGTCGCGATCGACGCCGACAGCGGCGCCAAGACCGGCGACGACGTTGGCGATATAGCCGAACTGCTGGAGAATGGCATTGTTCGGGATGGCGCGCATGCGGGCCGGGTTGCCGCGGTCGGATGCGTGATCGCCCTGGCGCTTTACCGGACGAGACCCTGTCTTGAACAACAGGTTCGGTCCGAAGGCGCCGAGGACAGCGCGATATCCATCGTGCGCGAACAGGTCCTGCTGGAAGCCGCGAAGACGCAGGAAGAAGTCAAAGCTGAAATCCTGCGCCGAATAAAACGGATCCTTTTCAGCGGGCGGGATGTCGCCATCCATCACGATGGTTGCGAGCGCGCGGGTCGTTAAAGCGCGGTTGCCGAAGAAGACATAGCCGTCGCCGCCCTGGAAGCTCGTCTCGTGCTTCACGGGAATGTTGGCGGCGCCGAAGCGGCGGCGTGCTTCATTCGTCATCACGTAGTGCAGACGACGGTAAAGCGTGCCGGGATGCGCACCGCGGCCCATCGACTCGCCGTGGGTCGAAAAGAGCAGCGTCTCGATGCCTTCGAGCTTGGCGGCGTCGACGATCCCGGCCAGCGCCTTGTAGTAGCGTTCGACGGCCAGCGTCGCCGAGATTTGTCCGATGAACCGGCCAGCGTCGGAGAAGCCAGTTTGAATGCTGATCCGCTTTCGGCCGATCACGTACTCGCGGTAGGCCTCTTCTTCGATGAGGCGCTCCATGATGCGTGCGCCATTCTCAAGACCCGTCGGAGTTTCGAAAAGCGGAGAGATATCGGTGATGTGATCGACGCCGAAGAGCTTGGCGAAGAACACTGCAATCAAAACCGTTGCAGGCGACTCGCATTCGGCGATGAGGAAGCGGATCGGCGTTTCCTTATCGACGTGCTTCATGATCTGCGCGGTAAGCGCAAACTGGCGGATCGCAGTCGCGGTTTCGAGATCGAGCGTCGCGAAGTTGACCGTCTCGCGCGGCGTGTTCTTGATCATCTCGACAATGCGCTTCAGCGACTGACTTTCGGTCAGATCGCGCGTCCACGGCTCGTGCACGTAAGCGCGGAATGCGTTGTGGAGCTGCAGGGCGTTGATGCGCAGGTGGATATGCGACATGCCGAGGCCGGTTGCCTCGACGAGGCCGGCGAGCGCGGCGGTGGCGCGCTTCATCTGCGGCGCCTGGACCGCATCGATCAGATTGTTGAAGAGAGCCTGTAGCGCCTCGACCGTCAGCAGGTTGTAGCCGTCCGTCTTTGTCATGACGTTGGCGGCCTTGGCGAGGCCTTCGGTGTTGTTGGCGAAGCTTTCGAGCGCCTTCAATTGCTCATCGACGGCAGCGATGCCGAGATCGAGCTTGCCGACGATCTGACGAGCGACGCGTTGTGCGGCGTCACCGCTTTCGAGCTTGTGCTTCAGGACGACGAAGCGTTCGCGGATATCGGCCAAGGCGGCGCGCTTCTCGCGAAGGCGGGTTTCAAACGAGAACGTCCAGGTGATGTCGGTGCGGCCGTCAAGATCGTAGCCGACCCACGACGCAAACGTCGTCAGCCTCGGGCGCACTTTGAACGCCGCGTCACCGAACTTCTGCGACGCGACGCTATAGAAGCCGTGCAACAGTTCTTCGTAGGCATTGCGCAGGTTGCGGATCGCATCCTGGGCGCACTTGTGCTCGTGATGGAGCGTCAGCTTATCTTCCGGGCGATGCGGTAAGCCGATCGTGACGTCGGACGTTGGATCGGAAACCGCGATATCGACCATGCGCCGGTAGAGCGCGTCGGAAAGGCCGAACGTCGGATGCGCGGTCAGAACGATGCCGGTGCGGGCACGCGACCAACGCTCTTCAAACGCTTTGAGATTGTTGCCGGACTCGGTTGCCGTCTTTTCGACGTAGGCCGTGAAGTCCTTCAGCGTGGTCGCCTGATCGACATAGCCGACCTTCTCGCGCAGGCCACGGGCGCGGCGAACGAAGGCCCGATCCATCAGCCGGCCGGCAAGGCCCTTCATCTCGTCGAACGACACTTCGCCCGCCTCAAGACGCCGAGACATGTCGAACGCGACGTTCAAAATCGGGTTGAGCGAAGGGTTATCGGGAATTTGCGCTCTAAGACGCTTCAGCTGATTGATCAGCTCGATTTCGTCGAGCTTGTTCGAGCCAACAGCGGGCGTCGTATCCTGCATCACCAAAGGCTCCATGTCCCATCGTGCGGGACAGAATTCTCATGAAGATTCATAGTGTAGCGAAGTGGACGGCCGGAGGCAAAACACGCACGCTCCGGCCGAACCAAACTTAAGCTACCTTGCGGACCTGACCGAGGACCTGGGCAACGGTCGAGCCCATTTCCGACGGCGTCGGCGCAATCGTGACGCCGCAGCCCTTCAGTATCTCGACCTTTTCAGCGGCCGATTCACCGAATGCTGAGACGATGGCGCCAGCGTGGCCCATGCGACGGCCCTTCGGCGCCGACAAGCCAGCGATGTAGGCGATCACGGGCTTCTTCATGTGCTCTTTGGCGAACATGCCGGCTTCGGCTTCCTGCGGGCCGCCGATTTCGCCGATCATCAGAACGGCGTCGGTCTCCGTATCCGCCTCGAAAGCTTCAAGAACGTCACGGTGCGATGAACCGTTGATCGGATCGCCGCCGATGCCGACCGACGTCGAGACGCCGATGCCGAGCGCTTTCAGCTGTTCCGCCGCCTCGTAACCGAGCGTGCCCGAGCGGCCAACGATGCCGACGCGGCCCGGCAGGTAGATGTGACCCGGCATGATGCCGAGCATCGCCTTGCCCGGCGAGATCGTACCGGCGCAATTCGGGCCGGTCAGAACCATGCGGCTTTCTTTCTTGTAGCGGCGCATGTAGCGCTTCACGCGGATCATGTCCTGAGCAGGAATGCCGTCCGTGATGCAGACGCAGTATTTGATGCCCGCGTCGGCTGCTTCCATGATCGCGTCGGCCGCAAACGGCGGCGGCACGAAGACGATAGAAGCTTCAGCGCCGGTCTCGTCGACCGCGCCCTTGACGGTGTTGAACACCGGGCGGCCGAGGTGAGACGTGCCGCCCTTGCCGGGCGTCACGCCGCCGACGACGTTGGAGCCATAGTCGATCATTTCCTGAGCGTGAAAGGTGCCGATACGTCCGGTGAAGCCCTGGATCAGGATCGGCGTCTTTTCATTGATAAAGATTGCCATTGGTGCGTTTCTCCGGATTTAGGCCGCTTTTTTCGTTGCTTCGACAGCCTTTTTCGCCGCTTCCGCCAGCGTTTCTGCACTGATGACGGTGAGGCCGCTGGTGTCGATGATCTTACGGCCTTCCTCGACGTTCGTTCCGGCGAGGCGAACAACAATCGGCATTGTGATGTTCAATTCCTTCACGGCATCGACGACGCCCTTTGCAACCCAGTCGCAGCGGTTGATGCCGGCAAAGACGTTGACAAGGATGGCGCGAACGTTCTTGTCGCGAAGCACGGCACGGAACGATTTCGTTACGCGTTCGGGCGAGGCACCGCCGCCGATGTCGAGGAAGTTCGCCGGTTCGCCACCTGCGAGCTTGATCATATCGAGCGTTGCCATCGCGAGACCAGCGCCGTTGACGATGCAGCCGATGTCGCCGTCGAGACCGACGTAGGACAGGCCGCGGTCGGACGCGTACGTCTCGCGCGGATCTTCCTGGCTCTTGTCGCGCAGCTCGGCGATGTGCGGACGACGGAACAGCGCGTTCTCGTCAAACGACATCTTAGCGTCGAGGGCGAGGACCTGCTTTTCCTTGGTGATGACGAGGGGATTGATCTCAACCATCATCGCGTCGAGGTCACGGAAAGCGCGGTAAGCGCCCATGATCGCGGGCACGATCTTGTTGACGATTTCGGGATCAACGCCGAGGCCAAACGCGATCTCGCGCGCCTGGAACTGCTGCATGCCCACGGCCGGATCGACCTGCACGCGGATAATGGTATCGGGCTGGGTTGCGGAGATCTCTTCGATATCCATGCCGCCCGCTGCCGACGCGACAACGACGATGCGCTCTGCCGCGCGGTCCATCACGAAGCCGAGGTAGATTTCGCGGTCGATGTTCGTCGCTTCTTCGATGTAGAGGCGCGAGACCAGCTTGCCGGCCGGTCCCGTCTGAGTGGTGACGAGCTTGCGACCGAGCATCGACTCGGCGGCTTCCTCGATCTCCCGTTCGTTGCGGCAGAGCTTGACGCCACCCGCCTTGCCGCGGGCGCCAGAATGGATCTGGGCCTTGACGACAACGGGGTGACCAAGCTCGCTCGCGCGGTAGGTCGCCTGCTCAGGAGAATACGCCAATCCACCGCGGGGGATCGGCACGCCAAACTTCGTAAGAAGCTCTTTCGCCTGGTATTCGTGAATGTCCATTATTGGACCTCCTTAGGATTGTTCGACGTTTCCTGGCTGTTTTTTATTTCGCGCGCGCAGCTTCTGCGGCTTTGATCGCGGCAGCCGTGACGAGCAGGTTACGCGCCATCTTTTCCGAGGCTGCGTCGATCATCTTGCCGTCGAGAGAAGCGGCGCCCTTACCCTGGGCTTCGGCTTCCTTCAGAGCGACGAGAATGCGCTCAGCGCGCTCGACTTCCTTGGCGGTCGGCGAATAGATCTCGTTCGCGAGTTCAATCTGCGAGGGATGGATGGCCCACTTGCCTTCCATGCCGAGAGCCGCGCCACGGCGCGCTGCTGCCTTGTAGCCTTCCGGATCGTCGATGCCGCCGAACGGTCCGTCGATCGGACGAAGACCGTAAGCGCGACAGGCAACGGTCATGCGCGACAGCGGGAAGTGCCACTGATCGCCCGGATAATCGGGGTTCAGGCCGCCGATGACGACGGTGCGCGCCTTGTTGAAGGCGGAGTAATCGGCCACACCGAAGTGCATCGATTCCAGACGGCTTGGAGCAGAAGCGATGGCTTCGACGTTGGCCATGCCGAGCGGCGTTTCGATGAGCGCCTCGGTGCCGATCTGGTTCTTCAGGCCCTTGGCGACTTCGATCTGGCTGACGATGCATTCAACCGTGTAGACGTCGGCAGGAACGCCGACCTTCGGGATGAGGATCGTGTCGAGCTTGGCGCCAGCCTGCTCACAAATGTCGACGACGTCACGATACATGTAGTGGGTGTCGAGGCCGTTGATGCGAACCGAGACACTCTTGCCGGCGCCCTTCCAATCGAGATCGTTCAGCGCCTGGATGATGTTCTTACGGGCCTGCTCTTTTTCGGGCGGCGCAACAGCGTCTTCGCAATCGAGGAAGACATAGTCGGCGGCGCTCTTGATGGCGCGGTCGATCATGCTCGGGTTGGAGCCCGGAACCGCGAGGTATGAACGCTGCAATCTCTGTTTGCGGAGCGGGAACTGCGAAAAGCTCATTGGGAGGTTGCCTTCCTAGATTTGAGACGTGTTTTTGTTTCGATCGCGAAGCGAATGAGAAAGAGCGCCCGGCCTTCACTGAAGCCGGGCGCTTTTAATTTGTTAGGCAGCCTTGGCCTGAGCCGGCGTCACGCTCGTCGCTGACTTCGTCGCGGTCTTGGAGAAGTACTCCGCAGCAGCGCCCGTGCCTGAGCCGAGCTTGATGTTGATGCCCGAGTCTTTGAGCGCCATTTCGACTGCGAAGAGAACACCACCGACCATGAACTCATCGACGGCACCGAGGTGGCCGATGCGGAACACCTTGCCAGCGACCTTGTTGAGGCCGGTTCCGAGCGACGTGTTGTAGCGGTAGTAAGCCGTCTTCAGGACGGCGTTCGCATCGGCACCTTCCGGAACGAGGATCGCCGACACCGTGTCCGAATGCCACTTCGGCTCCTTGGCGCAGAGCTTCAGGCCCCATGCGTCAACGGCAGCGCGAACGCCAGACGCCATGCGGTGATGGCGAGCAACGACGTTATCGATGCCTTCAGCAAGGATCAGATCGAGCGAAGCACGCAGGCCGCGGATGAGCTGCGTAGCCGGCGTGTAGGGGAAGTAGCCAAGATCGTTGGTCTTGATCATGTCTTCCCAAGAGAAGAAGCAACGGTTCATGCGGCCGTTGACGCTCTTGTTGACGTCGAGTGCCTTCTGGCTGACGGCGAGGATGCCGAGGCCGGTCGGAAGCATGAAGCCCTTCTGCGAACCGGAGACGCAGCAGTCGACGCCCCATTCGCCCATGCGCATCTCAAGCGAGCCGACGGAAGAAACGCCGTCAACGAAGAGAAGTGCGGGGTGCTTTGCAGCGTCGAGCGCCTTGCGGACGCCGGCGATATCAGACGTCACGCCCGTCGCGGTTTCGTTGTGCGTGGCGAAGACGGCCTTGATCTCGTGGTTCTTATCCTTAGCGAGGATATCGGCGTACTTTTCGAGCGGCACGCCCGTGCCCCACTCTTCGTCGCACAGCTCGACCTTGAGGCCAAGGCGCTCAGCCATATCGACCCAGAGCAGCGAGAACTGACCGAAGCGGCTCATCAGAACTTTGTCGCCAGGGGCAAGCGTGTTCTCGATCGCCGATTCCCAAGCGCCGGTGCCCGACGACGGGAAAATGAAAACGCGGCCGTCCTTCATCTTGAAGACCTTCTTCAGGTCTTCGAAGATCGGAAGCGTGAACTTCGGGAATTCCGGAGAACGCATGTCCTCCATCGGAACGTTCATGGCCATACGCACGGCATCGGGAATCGTGGTCGGGCCGGGAATGAAGAGATGTGGCGTAATCAAATTCATATGAAGCGCTCCTCCACGCTGCGTTGAGCCAAGCCGACGACCCCCGACGCAGCAGGGGAGACGTTCCGGCATGCTTTTGCTGATCCTTCCGCCCGATCGCAGATACGGGCGTCAAGTCTTAACTAGCAGGCGGACAGTGACGGTGGGAATGGAAATCTATCAACACCCTGTTGGGCAGGACGAGCTACCCACCTCGTCGTGCTTTGGTGCTGCAATTCAGCGCCTTTTTGCGACAGCGTTATTGCTGCTCCGAACGGTTAACGGAGACATGCAGTGCAACAGCCATGGCGCGATTCGAAACGCCTAATTTGTCGTACAAATTTTTCAGATGGTATTTCACCGTGTTGCGCGAAATGCCTGTGCGCGCCGCGATCTGCAAGTTGGTCCAGCCGTTCGCAAGTGCAGCAAGCAACTCACGCTCGCGCGCCGTCAGACCTTCGAGCGGGTCGTGGTTCAAAAGATCAATATCGACATACGGCAGCGACAAGCGGCCACGCGCGACCGAAACGACAGCTTCGAGCAGAACCTGCGGATCTTCGGTCTTGGAGACGAAGCCCCAGGCACCGCCTTTGATGGCTTGCCGTAGCACCTCGTTGGAACGCTCACCCGTGTAGATGATGATTCGGGTCTGCCACTTCTCTTGCTTGACGCGCTGAAGCACGGCGCCGCCGGTCATGTCGGGCAATGTCCAGCCGACGACGGCGATCTCGACCGGCTTCGTCTTAAGAGCGTTGAGCAACGATTCACCCGTCGGGTGCACACCGCACACGGTAAAGCGCCCGTCGCGCTCAATCAGCGCTTCGAGACCTGCACGTACGACCGGATTTTGATCGGCGATCGTGACCTCGATCTTGGCCGCCATTCCCGCAATACTCTCCTCAATGCCTGGCGGCGGTTTCCAGGCGTCAACGAGCCCGCCTCGAAACTGGCGACCCCACCCGACAAAACTGCGAGCCTTTATGTTATTGTCGCAGTTATGGATTTCCAAGGCAAGGAGGGACCTCAACCCCTTGGGATTGCGCCAGATTATCGCAATCAAAAGTTGAGGGAAGGCCGTCGCAAAAAGCCGCTGCGCAGCGACCGGGTCGCGCCTCACGCCGTTTCTTTGAGATGTTGCACCATTGGCTTGTAGGGCTGGGCATCTGGAAATAGGCCTCGGCGCAAACCGTAGAGGCCGACTTGGGCAGTCCGCAGATCCCTGTCCTCGAACGATGCGATCAGGTCTAGCGTCTCGTCGATGGAGGCCAGCAGCTCTTGCGACGGGGTTTGACGCGTCGTCGAAAAATGCTGTGCGACGCCATCGAGGACCCTTCCCAGCGCGCGATGTATCGGCCGGGGTTGATCATGATCAATGCGACGCAGCTCGACGATGTTGATGCCGATGCGCACATCAGTCAGGAGCGCGGCTGTATCCTCCGAGTCCTCCGGAGGAAGCGCATCCAATCGCGTCGCGATAAGGCCGACGCGATCGAGCATCAAAGCGGCAAGCTTCAGGCTATCCTGTGCCTCCTTTTTTTGTGCCGCTCTGACAAGTTCGAGGCGGTTTATTCGGCGCAGGCGTCGCGCGCTCCATGCCGTTTCCACGGTCCGCGTCAGTCTCGTTACGATGACTGCAATCCAGATTCCGACGACAAACGAAATGGCGCCATTTGCGAAGGTGGCGAAATTGGCCTGATAGCTATTCTGAATGGCGATCGTGGACGCACCCACGACCGATCCGCCGATGCCCCACATCGCCCATTTCGGCTGCGTCATTGCGATGCCGCAAAGAATAAGACCGGGAGCGAGGGCAAGCGCCAACGTTTCGAAGCTCGTCGCGCGTGGCAGAAGTGCGAAAAGATAGATGGCCGCTCCGATGATGCCGACGATTCCGGCATTGGCGAAGGTGATCATGTGCGGGGCTGGATCGTCCTGGGTCGCGAAGAAGCACATCGCAACTGCCGCCATCATCGCAGCCGATGAGCCATCGGGCCAACTCACCGCAATCCAAAAAACATTCACGGCCACAATCGCAATAAAGGTGCTGACGGCCGAGAGGCCGGCCATGGTGTGGTCACGGTGGCGAACGGTTCGCGCTTGCGTCGAATACCGGAAGGCGAGTTCCTCAGCCGGCGGCTCGCCCGTCGCCACGGCACGCCGCAGCATCAGAAAATCCTGGCGTAGATCGACGTAATCAGACAGGCGTGCTGCCAGCGTCCTGCATGCCAGAACTTTTGCATCCGGGATTTTGACCCCGGCCGGATCGGCTTCGCTGATCGCCTTGTGCAGGGTGGCTACCGCATTTGGATCGTCATTATCCGAGTTGGTCCAATCTTTGATGTCCTGCAGAAGCTTGCGCATCGAGTCAGGCAAGGCGTGTGCGCGCTCAAGATTGGTGACGCGATCCGATATCGTCGACACGATCGGCAGGAACATGAGCATATGCTGGCGCAACAGCATAAGTGCGCGTCTTTGCTCTTTACCGGTCGTATCCTCATGTTCGAGCGGGGTTATCAGTGCATCAAGCGCCACCGCACGCGCCGCAAGCCGCAATCGATCAGCATGGCTCTCGGCAAAACTCAGCGTGTTGCCGAGGACGCCGACAATCCAGTTCCGTGCGTCGGTTGCCCACGCGCCGAGCCGTGCCGCAAGTACGGGACGCACGGACTGCGGAAAAATCACCGAAGAAAAAACGGCCGCGCAGAGAATCCCAATCGAGATTTCCTCGGTACGCGCCAACGCAGCGTCGAAAATTGAACCAGGCGCATCGACCTCGGGAAAGCCGACCAGCGCTGCGGTATATCCCGCCAGCATCGGCATATAAGATGTCGATGTTCGACTGAGCAAAGAGACATACAGGCAGACGGCGACCCAAAGCGCCATGGCACCGATCAACAGTTCGGGTGTGTTGACGAGATTGGGCACAATGGCGACGCTCGCCGCTGCTCCAAGCATCGTGCCAAGGACGCGAAAAAGCGCCTTCGAGAGTGTGGCGCCGACCAGAACCTGACTGGTGATATAGACGGTTGTCAGCGCCCAGTACGGGCGCGGCAGATCAAGCCACATAGCGATATAGAGCGCAGCGATCGCGGCGGCGAACGTCTTGAGCGCAAATATCCAGTCGCGCCAACCGAACATTACGGATTGGACCTGCGCTGGAGCTTGGCCGCGGGCCTCGTCTCTAAGATTTCGATGTAGTCTTGAATAGACTGGAAAACACGTAAGCAGGCTTCGAGATCAGCAGCAGGGACATCGGCAAAGACAACATCACGCAAATTCGCCAAGCTGGCCTCCAATTTGGAAAAGGCGGCTTGACCGGCCGGAGTCAGGCTCAATTGCTTGGCCCGGCGATCGTTCGGATCCACCTGGCGCTGAATGAGGCCCATTGCGCAGAGTTGATCGAGGTGGCGAACAAGAGTGGGTCCTTCGACGCCCATCGCATCGGCAAGTTCGGTCTGCGTTTGCACGCCAAACCGGCCGAGAAGGATCACTGGCAGCGTTACGGCATCCGATAGTCCGTGAACGCTCGCTACCCCGTCAGCCAAGCGGCGCCAAAGGCGACTTTTTACATAAAGCTCCTGCGTGAAGGCGCGGCGGAGATGACGCGCCTCTTTGCTTGCTGCCATGGAGACGATACCGACCAGGACATTGTTAGCTTGCTATCTATTAGCTTGCTAATCATATGGTCCGTCGACGTCTACAAAAATCTGCGGACGGCGAAATCGTCCCACAGAACCAGAGCCGCAGTTTGCCTGCGCGTCGGGTCCTGGGGACACTTACAAAACATGAGGGGTCAGATTGGCGGCCCGTCGCCCTCAAAGGCGCTGGCGACAGATATGACGAATGGCGACCCCGGCAGGATTTGAACCTGCGACCTACGGTTTAGGAAACCGTTGCTCTATCCAGCTGAGCTACGGGGCCGGCTCTGGCCTTGCGGCCGCGCTTCGTCAGTTCGATTTCCCGGCCCTGCGGCGGGTGCCAAGAGCTATGCGGTCAGCGTTGGCGGAGGTCAAGCGCGGCTCATTGGAGGAGACCTTTGGCGCGATCCTTTCGTGAATTAGATCGCTTCCCGAACGCCTTGCGTGCTCGAATTTAACGTCAGCCACTTCTGGTTGAACTGCGTTTGAGGCCATAGCGGGGCCTGCGAAGAGGGCCGCTCGCGGCTTCATTGCAAGGCAGGGGAACAACTAACTGCTTCAGCTGCGAATAGCTGCCCCTGTCGACAGCCAGAAATAGCCAGCGGTCATGGTGCCGCGAGGGGCTTAACGGCAACGCTTTGAAACAAGATACGAAATGTTTCAAATTGCCTACTTCTCAAAATGCTTAACGTGGCCGACAGTGCGACATGGAATGGCCGCGGACAGCACGCTGGCCGAAGGTGGGGAAGAAAACTCAACGTCATCTCTTTTATGGCGGGATATCCGAAGCATTCCGGTTGACGCACAACCTGGAAAATCGGACCTCCTGACTGACGTTGGGAAGTGGTCATGACGCGAGGGAATGCTCCGATGAAAAAGTCACTGTTCGCGCTGGCCTTGTCGACCATTCTGTTGCCCGCGGGCGGCGCGATGGCTCAGAGCCTTCCCGAAGAGGTGAAACCCATCGGCAGCATGGACTACCCCTATAACCTCGTCGTTCCCAACTATGCCGAGAAGCCGCTCGCCTCGTCGTGGGAGGGTTTCTACTGGAAACCGTCGATCGGCTATAACACCATGTCGTTTAATCGGCTCGGCAGCGCTGATGGCATCACGCTCGGCGCCTCTGGCGGTTACGATTTCCGTTTTGGCAACATCATTTTCGGGCCGACCGCGGATTTGAGCTACGATTTCCTCTACGGCGACAGCTCTCGGGTAGACGGGATCTCGGGCTTCAAAGCGCATACCGACTTCGACGGATCGGTCGGCGCGCGGGCCGGTTTTCTTCTGTTCGATCGCACTTTGATCTACGCCACTGGCGGTTATGCGTTTGCCAATTTGGAAGTGAGGAACGGCAGCCTCGGTGCGAGCGATACCAATATGCTGTCTGGATGGACCGCAGGCGGCGGCATCGAATATCTTTGGAGCGACAGCAACAGTCTGCGTTTCGAATACAAACGGGTCGAATTCTCTGACGAGGGCTTTGATTCTCTGCCGTCAGGTTACAACGACGTAAGCGCCACCATGGACAAATTCAGCTTCGGCTTTGTTCATCGCTTCTGAGTTTCGCGATCGCACGCATCTCAGACGGGCCGCTTGACCGGTTCCCATAAACTTATCTTGTCTCGTCGCGCGCAACGCCAATCCGCTCTTGGCGAACAAGGGCGCGTGTGATCTCTCTTTGTGCCATGGCGGGGAGATGGTGGGCAGGATTGATCGGCGCTGCGGGGCTTTTCGCTTCGCTTGGCGCCGTGGCCGAAGAGGCAAAGGCTCCGCCGCCGTGCACGCTTGAGCCAGGCCCCATCCGAACCGTCACCAGAGTGATCGACGGCGAGACGCTCATCCTTGATGACGGCAAGGCCGTGAGATTGATCGGGGCGCTGGCACCGAGAGCACGCGATGCGGACGCTGATCAAGGCGCGTGGCCGCCTGAGGCCGATGCGGCCAAAGCGTTATCCGACCTGGTGCTGGCAAGGCGTGTGAAGCTGGCGTTTGCAGGGCGCCGGCTCGATCGTTATGGCCGCGAGTTGGCACAAGTATTCGTCATCGACCACGGCCGGGAAGACTGGGTACAGGGCGCACTGTTGCGAGGCGGCTTTGCGCGCGCTTACGGATTGCCGGGAAGCTTTGCGTGCACGCACGAACTCATCGCTAATGAGGCCTATGCGCGGACGCGGCACCTGGGGCTTTGGCAAAACGGCATCTATCGCACGCTCGCCGCCGATCGGCCGGGCGAGATCATGAAGCGGCGCGGCAAATACGAGCGCGTTGGGGGAACGGTCGTTTCCATCGGGCGGACGAAGAGCGCGACGTACCTGAATTTCAGCAACGACTGGCGGAGCGACTTCACGGCGCGGATCGACAAGAAAGTTCTTGCGGCCAATCCGGACTTCGATCGCTCACTCGATGCGCTGACAAATACCACTGTCGTCGTGCGCGGCTGGATCGAACGGCGCAACGGCCCACTGATCGATATCGCCGATCCGTCTCAGCTTGAAGCGGCAGACGATGCGGCAGCTTCACAGACAGAAGCTCCAAAAGAAGCGCGCCCGGCCCCGCCGGAAGGTGCGGAACCGAGCGCTGTAAACTTGAAGTCTCTTTGACGCCGTTAAGCGGCTTCTTCCTCGACCGGCGCGTCAGCTTCCGCCAAGCGGCGGCCTTTGGCGCTCTTGGAGAGGATGTCCGTGATGCGCTGAACGGCGCCACGCTCGTCAAGCTTTTCGACGGCGGCGAGTTCACGGGCCATGCGGTCGAGCGCGTCTTCGTAGAGCTGACGCTCAGAGTATGACTGCTCGGGCTGCGCTTCGGAGCGATAGAGATCGCGAACAACCTCAGCGATCGCGATGAGATCGCCGGAATTGATCTTCGCAACGTATTCCTGCGCGCGGCGGCTCCACATCGTACGCTTGATGCGGGCGCGGCCCTTCAGCGTTTCCATCGCTTTCTTGACCTGGCCCTCGTCCGCCAGCTTGCGCATTCCGACGCTGGCCAGCTTGCCGGTCGGGACGCGCAGCGTCAGCTTCTCCTTGTCGAAGGTGATGACGAAGAGCTCAAGCGACATGCCGGCGATTTCCTGCTCCTCGATGCCGACGATGCGGCCGACGCCGTGAGCGGGATAGACAATGAATTCGTTGGCTTTGAAGCCGTGACGCTGACTGACCGGCTTCTTCTGCACCGCAAGGATCTGGCGCGCTGCGGCAGATTTCTCAGCGGCTTCCTTCGGTGCAGCAGGCTGCTGTGTGCCAGCGACCGGAGCCGAAATCTTCTGGCTGGCGGCCTTGTGCGCATTTGCAGGCACGGCAACAGTGCGCTGAGGCGCGGCTGCAGCGGCGACCTTGGCGTTCAATTGAGCGGCGGCGATGTGCGGCGCGACCGGCGTCGGCCCTGCGACAGGCTTCTTGGCGGCCGGAGCTGCCTCGACCTTTACGGGCTTCGCCGCGACGGGCGCTGCCTTCCTCGTCGTCGTTACGGGTTTCGAGCTGGAGGTCGGCGCGAGCTTGGATTTCGTTGGCGGTTCGGCTTTGGCTTTGGCAGACGGCTTCGCGACCTTATTGGCGCTTGCGCTAACCTTCAAAGGCATGGACTTACGGACGGCACTTTTAGCTGCGGACTTGGGGCTGACCGGAGCTTTCTTCTTTTGAGCCATATCGATCTCTCACTCTCGCATACTGGGCGTTGCCGGGGGGCCGGCTCTGCCGTCAGTCCGCCCTACCTTAAGGACGGAGCATCCGTGCCGCGGACGAGACGACGTCCGAACGGCACGCGCGCATTGATCCGTGCCTCGTCTTTACGAGAGGCCGTCCCCTGCGCGCTCATTTGTGGCCTAGCTTCGCAAATCCCGTCCGACTCTGAATTGGCCCGTTGACGCCCCATAACGTCTTATTGGTTGCTGCTCTTCAGAGTTGAGCAGCCCCCTTTTGTTCGCGGCCGTTCCGGATTTGTGCAGACTTAACGCCATCGCAACTGATACTAACACAGTCTTGACGGTAATTGAAGGGTCGGGTTCTGAGACAATCTGGACGAGCTTAAGGCCGCATTTAAATTAACGCGCTAAACCAACAGCTTATGTAAGAGATACCCTAACGGGTTGCAAGAGGCGCCATTTGGCGCAAAATCAATCCCCTGATCCCGGATTTGGTGAAAAATATTTTTCAAACTTGTTCGGCTCGTCTTTAACCGCATCGGCGTCGGGCAGCGCAGCCTTCTTGGCGGTGATGTTCGGCCAAGCGTCCGCATACTGGCGGTTGAGCTCCATCCACTTTTCCATGTCTGGTTCAGTGTCGGGCTTGATAGCGTCGGCAGGGCACTCCGGTTCGCAGACGCCACAGTCGATGCACTCGTCGGGGTGAATGACGAGCATGTTCTCGCCTTCATAGAAACAGTCGACCGGACAGACCTCTACGCAATCGGTGTATTTGCACTTGATGCACTTCTCGTTGACGACGTAGGTCATTCGAATTCCTAATTCTTGTAACGGCCGACGCTCCAGCGTGGCGTCGCGAAGCAATCTCTGGTTCGAGCGGCGCCCTTATTACCATAGGCACAACGGCTGCCTAGGTGGACCGGGCGTCACAGTTTCAGTCCCGTCCCCTGAATTTGTCGATCAGACGCCGTTCGCGCTTCGTCGGCCGGCCGCTACCTTCGGGACGGGATGGCACCTGCACGACAATATCGCTTCCGCTCGCCTCCGGCACTCCCCCCGGAGCTGGCGGCAACTGCCGGGGTGTTAGGTCACGATAAAGCGCCTGGGCCTCGGGAGCCGGACCACGCCTAGCGCCAATGCCGAGGATCTCGACACTGATGACGCGGGGGCCAAGCGAGAGGGTCAGGACGTCGCCCGGCCTCACGATTGTACTCGCCTTATCGATCTTCACACGGTTGACGCGCACCTTGCCACGTTCAATCAGCGCCTGCGCCAATGTCCGGGATTTCGCAATCCGGGCAAACCACAGCCACTGGTCGATCCGCTGCAGCGCGGCGCGATCCGCGTCCGGCATCTCGTCAGGTCGATCCGGAGCCTTCGCTCCGTTTCTCCATTTGAGCCTTGAGCGCCGCCAGCGCCGCGAACGGCGATGAGGCATCGCCACCAGCCGACTTTGGCGGCGCGGCCGTGATCACCTGCGGTGAACGCCGGTCTTCACGGCGGCGGCCATCGTCACGGCGTCCCTTACGATCATCGTCGCGACGAGGGCGGCCACCCTCATCCCTGCGATCATTGCGGCGGTCGTCGTTGTTGCGGCCTTCGAACCGCTGGCGATTATCGCGCCGGTCGGAGTGGCGGTTGCGATCATGCTGACGGTCGGAGCGTTGCTCGCCGCCCTGCGGCGCACCCGAGGCGTCTGCGGCGGGCGCGGCGGTTGCACCTTCGCCTGTGACGGTTGCCTGCGGCTGTTGATGACGGTTGCCGTGGCGATGTCGTCCGTGACCACCGTCGCGGCGCTGTTGTCCGTCGCGACGCTGTCCATCACGGCGTTCGGGACGCTGATGACGGCGTGGGCGCCAGATCTCTTCGAACTTGGGTTCTTCCGACGCCGGAGCCGACACCGCGGACGCATCGGGAGCAGTAGCAGCGGCTGCATCGGAACCCGCATCCGCGGAAGCGACTGCTTCCGCCACGGACGGAGCCTCCGCAGCTGCCGGCGGCGTTTCAACTAGCGCTTCGGCGCCGACCTCTGCCGGGGTCGCGGCGACTTCCCTCTCGGGTTCCGTCGAAGCTTCAGCTGCCGACGGAGCTGCTTCCGGCTCGGCGACTGAAGCCGCAGGCGCAGCTTCAACCGCGATCGGGCGGCGTTCGAGGCGGAAGCCGAGGGCTTTCAACACTTCACCAAGCTCTTCGGCCGAGCATCCGAGGATCGACATCATGTCGTCGGTGGCACGGAAACCGCCATCGCCCGTCGAGCCTTTGGGGGCGTCCGTCTTGCCGGGACCGGAGCGCCATGCGAGCAGCGGACGGATCAAATCGGCCAGACGCTCAAGAATATCGAGACGAATGGCGCGCGGGCCGCAGACGTGGAAGCCGTGCGCGCGATAGAGCGCTTCGGGCGTCGCAGGATCGACTACGACCGACGTCAGGCCGGGCCGGGGCAATTGCGGCACGACACCGTTTTCGGACGGATGCTTCAGAAGCCACAGCGTCGCCGCAAGGTCGGCTGGAGCAGGCTTCAACATGATCGGGAAGAAGATGTTGAAAGCGCCAAACCGCAAGCCGTACTTACGCAACTCGGCGCGCGCCGCCTGGTCGAGCGCGTTGATGTCGTCGGCGACCGTCTCGCGCTTCAGGGCACCGAGGCCTTCCTTCAACTGAAAAGCGATGCCGCGCGCCAAGCCTTGAAGCTCGGCGCTTTTCGACATTTCGACGAGCGGTTTCAGCTTATCGGCAATCGTGTCGTCGACCCAGGTCTTGATGCGGGCCTGAACCTTCTCACGATCGGACTCGCTCATCGTCTCGTCGGCAATGAGCGTAACGGACGGCTGCAGCGGATCTTCGGCGGGTTCGAGCTTGGCAATCTCGTCGTCGCGCCAGATGATCATGCCGTTGCGCGCGAGCTTGAACGCATCGTTCTGCGCCGCCGCAACGCGACGCGCCCGCATCCCCAGCTCACGCGTCACGACTTGCATCGCCGCCTGGCGCGTCGCCTTCTCGTGAATGCCGTCAGCGGCGGAATCGAGCGTGAAGCGGAAACCCTTCAGCTTGCCCACGAAGTGGTTTTCGACCGTGATGGCGCCGTCATCGGCGATGTCGGCCGTCAGTTCGTCTTTGTCCCGCATGCCTTTCATCAGAGCGCTGGTCCGGCGATCCACAAACCTCTGCGTCAGACGTTCGTGCAAGGCGTCGGAGAGACTATCTTCAATGGCGCGCGTCCGCTCTTGCCAATGCGCCGGATCCTTCAGCCAATCGGGACGATTTGCGACGAAGGTCCAGGTGCGAATGTGCGCGATGCGGGTCGCGAGCGTGTCGATATCACCATCCGTCCGATCCGCCAAAGCAACCTGCTTGGAGAACCAGTCTTCGGGGATGCGATTTTCGCCGGTCGCCAGATACCGGTAAAAGTTTGAGACGAGCTCGGCGTGGCTTTGACCGGAAATCTTGCGATAGTCGGGAAGCTGGCAGACTTCCCACAGTAGCTCGACGCGCGGGCGTGAAGAGGCGATGTCCGCGATTTCGCGATCCGAGGACAAGGCTTCGAGTGCTGCCACATCGTCGGCGGTGCGGGCGCGTGTCAGACGCTGCTCGCGCGGCAGCTCGCGAAGCGACGCATGCAGCGCATCGAGCGTCGAGAAATCGAGATTGCGGTTGCGCCATTGCAACGTGCGGATGCTATCGAAGCTATGGGTTTCGAGACGTTCCACCATGTCGGCATCGAGCGCCTCGGCGCCGCCCGTGACGCCAAACGTGCCATCATTCATGTGGCGGCCGGCACGACCGGCGATCTGACCAATCTCGCCCGGCGTCAGATTGCGATGATTGTAGCCGTCGAACTTGCGAAGCGCAGAGAACGCCACGTGGTCTACATCAAGGTTGAGGCCCATGCCGATGGCGTCGGTCGCAACCAGGAATTCAACATCGCCTGATTGATAAAGCGCGACCTGGGCATTGCGCGTGCGCGGTGAGAGCGCACCAAGCACGACAGCCGCACCGCCGCGCTGGCGACGGATCAATTCGGCGAGCGCATAAACTTCCTGAGCCGAAAACGCGACGATTGCCGAGCGTGCAGGCAGGCGGGTGATTTTCTTTTCGCCGCTGTAGGTCAGCTTCGACAGGCGCGGGCGCGAGATGAAGTTGGCGCCGGGGATGAGATCCGAGATGGCGTCGCGCATCGTCTGGGCACCGAGCAGCAACGTCTCGGAGCGGCCGCGCGCATGCAGCAGCCGGTCGGTGAAGACGTGACCGCGCTCGGGATCGCCGCAAAGCTGGATTTCGTCAATCGCCAGGAAATCGACATCGATGTCGCGCGGCATCGCTTCAACGGTCGACACCCAATAACGGGCGCGCTCCGGCTTGATTTTTTCTTCACCGGTAATGAGGGCGACCTTGTCCGCGCCCACGCGCTGCTTGATGCGATCATAGACCTCGCGCGCGAGCAGGCGCAGCGGCAGGCCGATCATGCCACTTTCGTGGCCCAGCATCCGCTCGATGGCGAGGTGCGTCTTACCGGTATTGGTGGGTCCGAGCACCGCCGTCACGTTTCGGATGCGGGCTTCCAGATCACTTGCCATATGGTGCATTGACTCCGATCGAGCCCTGGCATTGCAGAGGAGGGCCTAGAGATCAAGGATTATTCGGTCGGCGGACAAAGAGCGTCACACCGCCTCGAATCCTCGAGCGCCACGCGTGTTACTGCGTCAGCGCGATCTGCTGGTTGTTTGCCGAGGTGATGTTAATTGTATTAGCGGTCATGACGGCGTTGCCGATGGGGGAAGGGATCGTGACCCGGTAGGGAACGTAGATTCCGGCCCTCGGCACGGCCCTGAGCGCAAATTCGATATTATTGTAGTCGATCCAGGGATCGGTGAAATCTTTCGGCTTATGGCCGGCAATAGGCACATATTTGACCCGGCACACGATAAGCTCCTTGGGCTGGCCGGACGGACGGCGCTCGGTGAGGGGCTCGCGACCTTTGAAAGTGAAGTGCAAATCATAGCGTGCCTTGCCGTCGAATACCGGAATTACCCGGTTGCAGGCGTCGGAGGGGTTGGCGTCGGATATCGAGATCATAGCCGCCATCGGATCGAATACATTCTTCAAATTTTCGGGCTTCAGCTTGATCGTATCCGGTGAGGGGGGCTTATTGGGAACCAGGGCGACGGCGGTCACCGCGCGCCCGGCGAAGCCAATTTTGACGGAGACAAATTTTTTCTTCTTTTTGTAACTCATTTCGAAGGCCGCGGGGCGAAGGCCCGAGGGCTCCAGCGCTCCTTTGCCGGAGAAATTGCCTGCCCATTTAAACGCGCCGAAAAATGCCGAAACTTTGGCGTGTGCTTGGGCGTCGTAGGTCCCGTTATTGAAATGGGCGTTGAATTGGTAGGCCCCGACGTCGAAGCCGGCGAAGGCAAGCTTATAGGTGGCAACCACCTCCGTCGGCCAATTGGGACCAATGGCCGAGGCGCTCTCGAGCGGAAAAGTGGCAGCGGCAACCGCGAAAAGGCTGCAGAAGGCGCCCCGCCTCCGCGCACCGGCTCCCGATATCGCCATCGTGTTTCCCTACTTGCCCTTGGGCGAAGGGGCCCTGATAGTCAGAATTTGCGACTATTCTTGGACTTTGGACGGGTTAGGGAGGGTGACTAGGCGAGCTAGTGCAATCGTCGTGGCCCGTCTTGACGGGCAGCGGTCCTGTCAATTATACAGCACCCGAAACCCCCGCAGGCTCGGCTTGCGGGGCGCTATTTTTTGCTGAGACGGCAAGTTTTCGATCGACCGCCCCGGTTTGAGGGTGCGGCATAGGAGAGTGTTATGACCAGGCGCTGCGAGCTGACGGGGACGCTGCCCCTCTCGGGCCAACTCAGGAGCCACGCCGAAAACAAGACGAAGCGCAAGTTTCGTCCGAACCTGTGCAATGTCACGCTGATGAGCGACCTGCTCGGCCGTAAGGTCCGTCTGCGCGTGTCGGCACGGGCGCTGAAGTCGGTCGAGCACCGCGGTGGCCTCGACGCCTTCCTGCTGAAGGCGAGCAACGATGAGCTGTCGCAGACCTGTCTGAAGCTCAAGCGCGAGATTCAGAAGGTGCAGGCAGCCGCCAAGGCCGCCTAATCTTTCAAGGCAATTTTGCTGATCGTTTTAGCCCGGTGGCCTAGTTCGGCAGCCGGGCTTTCGCTTGCCTGGATTCTTGCAACAGAAACTGCAGCAGCACTGTGCGCTGGATGACGTGATTGAAGTTGTCATCCGAGATCATGGTGAGCAGCACCTCTCCGGACTTCAGCCGTGTGGCTGCTAAACCTTCCATGTTGTCAATATTATCAGCCATGTCGGCGTCGATGAGGGTTTCGCCCTCGATCGTGCGTCCTGGAGCGAGAGCGTCGGGCGCGATGCGCACGAGGCGCATCTTGACGCCTTCTAGCCAGCGGAAGCGGCGCTCCAAAACGAAGATCGTGCCGTCATCGAGGCTGGCAACGTCGGTGATGTCGAAGTCGCCGACGTTTTTCAGATGGAAGGTCTGTGGTCCAGCTTTGGTCCAGACCCAGCCGGTATGATTGCGCGCCGGATCATAAAGCCGCTCCGAAAATGCAATCGGCCAGCCTTTGTACGGGCCGCCCTTCAAGATCGTGAGCGCTTCGAAGCCTTTGTTCTGGTCCATGTGCGTGGCCGCGGCAGGGATCTTGAGGGCGATGCCGGTCGCCTGAATATTTTTCGGGCCGAGCCTGAAGCGTTCGATGCGATGATGGCCCTCGAACCCAATGAGGACCGAGCCATTCTGAAAGGTGTCACCTTCGAGCGCGATCGATTCAGAATCGCGATCGCGGGCGCGCTGGATGGGGCGGCCGGATTTTTCCAACAGCGGCCCCAGTCGCGCGTCCACGATGCCGGAGGGGCGGATTCCTGCATAGGTCAGATTGCCCGTCATCCAGACGCCGGTATCGGACAGGGCGAGAAGAGATTTCGCATCGTCGCTCAGCAACAGGCCCGACCAGCCGCCGAAATAGGGTGACGGCGACGTCAGGACGAGGCCGCCCACGAACTTCAATTTGCCGAGCGAACGATCCTCCCCGGTGCGGGAAAACGTAGAAATCGGCTGAGCTTCGACAGTGATCGGTGCAGACTTCAGCGAGGAGATATCTGGCTTCTCGTCTGCCAGAACAAAACTCGCGCTAACGCTTAAAACGGCGATCGCGACTGCAAATCGTCGGAGAAAAATCGACGCCACCGATCCCCTCAATGAACGCGCGCGTGCTTGCGGCGTGTCGCGGCCGCCTTGTCGGCTTCGTGGTGCTCATCGAACAGCTCGACGAGTTTTTCCGTCATCGCGCCGGCCAGTTCCGACGCATCGGTAATGGTGACGGCGCGCTGATAATAGCGCGTCACGTCATGACCGATGCCGATGGCGATCAATTCGACCGGCGAATGATTTTCAATCTCGTGGATCACTTGGCGCAAGTGTTGTTCGAGGTAGCTGCCTGAGTTCACCGAGAGCGTCGAGTCGTCGACCGGCGCGCCGTCGGAGATCATCATCAGAATGCGGCGCTGCTCGGGCCGATTAACAAGGCGAGCATGCGCCCAGGCCAATGCTTCGCCGTCGATATTTTCCTTCAGAAGACCTTCACGCATCATCAAGGCGAGGGAGTTTTTGGCGCGTCGCCACGGGGCATCCGCCGTCTTGTAGATGATGTGGCGAAGATCGTTGAGGCGGCCCGGCGCGGGCGGCTTGCCTGCCGCCAGCCACTCCTCGCGCGATTGTCCGCCCTTCCAAGCTTTGGTGGTGAAACCCAGGATCTCAACCTTGACGCCGCAACGCTCCAGTGTGCGCGCAAGAATGTCGGCGCAGCAAGCTGCGACCATGATCGGCCGGCCGCGCATCGAGCCGGAATTGTCGAGCAGCAGCGTCACGACGGTATCGCGGAAATCAGTGTCGCGCTCACGCTTGAATGACAGCGCGCCGGTCGGATCGGTGATGATGCGCGTCAAGCGCGCAGCGTCGAGCTGGCCTTCTTCGAGATCGAAATCCCAGCCGCGATTTTGTTGCGCCAAGAGACGGCGCTGCAGCTTATTGGCAAGCTTGGCGACGGCAGCTGAAAGCGTTTTCAGCTCTTTGTCGAGAAAGGCACGCAGGCGCTCTAATTCTTCCGGCGTCGAAAGCTCTTCGGCGCTGACCTCTTCGTCATAGGCGCGCGTGAAGACCTTGTAGCCGAAGGCCTCGGGGTTATCGAGGACCGTCATGTTTGGACGCCACGGCGCAGGCGTTTCTTCGTCGTTCATCTCGCCGTCGTCGAGGTCTTGGGGTTCGGTCGACCCCTGTTCCATCGTTTCCTCGGTCTCGGAGAGATCACCTTCGGAAAGCTTCTCCTCGCTTTCCTGATCCTGACCGTCGGTCGCGTCCTCGCTTTGCTCGTCGGAATCTTCCGAGCCGCCTTCGGCCGAACCTTCGTCGTTTTCTTCCTCGTCGTCGTTCGGCTGCGGCTCGTCGCTCTGCTCGGCCATTTCGAGAATCTTCAGCAGATCGCGAATCTGGCGGCCGAACTGTTCCTGATTTTCCGACAGGCTTTCGAGCTTGTTCAGAAGCTTGCCACCGCGCGATTCAATCACCGAGCGCCAGACATCAACGAGGCCCTTTGTCGATGCGGGCGGAGCCTGCCCGGTGAGCCGCTCACGGATCAGCAACGCAAGCGCGTCTTCGAGCGGAGCCTCGGCGCGCGTCGCAACGGACCGGAAGCGGCCATGACTGTAGTGATCTTCGAGGCGGGCCGTGAGATTGGCTGCCATGCCGGGCATGCGGGCAGAACCCAAACCTTCGACGCGAGCGCGCTCGGCGGCTTCGAAGACGGCACGGGCGGGACCGGCAGGCGGCGCGATGCGGCGATGAACCTTGGCGTCATGACAGCCGATACGCAGCGCAAGACTATCGGCCCAGCCACGCGCCAACGCGACGTCTTTCGCGGATGGAGCACGCGGCAAGTCCGGCAGGTGCACGGCCTTGCCCGACACGTCGCCCTTGCCGGGGCCGAAATCGACTTCGACTTCGCCATCACCCGCGATGGCGCGCACGGCCGGCCCGAGGACGCGTTTCAGCGGCTCGGACGGCGCTTCCCGGCGTTTGGTTGGAGACGTCATGGACTTCGTGTCGCTCTTTTGCCCTCCCCGCGCGGGGGAGGAGAGATTAGCTCAGCGCGACGTTGGCCGTGCTTTCTGGAAGCTCTTCGCCGAAGCAGCGCTGATAGAATTCCGCAACGAGCGGCTTTTCGAGATCATCGCACTTGTTCAGGAAGGTGACGCGGAATGCAAAGCCGATGTCGCCGAAGATGTCGGCGTTCTCGGCCCAGGTGATGACCGTACGCGGGCTCATCACGGTGGACAGATCGCCGTTGATGAAGGCCGAACGCGTCAGGTCCGCGACGCGAACCATGTGCGAGACTTGTTTGCGCTTGGCATCCGTCTTCGCGAACGACTTGACCTTCGACAGCACGATCCGGGCTTCGTCATCGTGCGGAAGATAGTTCAACGTGGCGACGATCGACCAGCGATCCATCTGGCCCTGGTTGATCTGCTGTGTGCCGTGATAGAGGCCCGACGTGTCGCCCAGACCGATCGTGTTCGTCGTCGCGAACAGACGGAAAGCCGGATGCGGACGAATGACCTTCGACTGATCGAGCAATGTCAGCTTGCCGGAGACTTCGAGCACGCGCTGGATGACGAACATGACGTCGGGGCGGCCGGCATCATATTCGTCGAACACGAGCGCGATATTGTTCTGCAGCGCCCAGGGAAGGATGCCTTCCTTGAATTCCGTCACCTGCTTACCGTCTTTCAGGACAATGGCGTCCTTGCCGACGAGATCGATGCGCGAGACGTGGCTGTCGAGGTTGACGCGCACGCACGGCCAGTTGAGGCGCGCCGCGACCTGCTCAATGTGAGTTGATTTGCCGGTGCCGTGATAGCCTTGGATCATCACACGGCGGTTGTGCTTGAAGCCCGCCAGGATCGCGAGGGTGACATCACGATTGAACAAATAATCCGGATCGATTTCCGGGACATGGTCTTCCGGCTTTGAATAGGCCGGCACCTCAAGATCGCTATCGATCCCGAAAACTTGGCGAACGGACAGCTTCATGTCCGGTAGATTGGCGGCAGCCGCGCCGTTCGCGCTTGTAGACGTGCGCATTTCCATTGGCTTCCCGATCAAATCGCCCAGCTGCCGCTAAGGCCTCGAACAGGGGCGACCTCGGCGGGTGCACCTGCTTCAGAGGCTCGGAGGATTAGACCAGGCCAGATTGCTTTAAATAGTTATAGGCTTGGAGGATTTCACGCAACTTTTCCTCAGACCTGCTATCGCCGCCGTTCGCATCAGGATGGTGAATTTTCACCAGCTCCTTGAAGCGCGACTTGATATCTTCACGGCTGGCATCTTCGCCGAGATCCATGACTTTGAGTGACTTGCGCTCAAGCGGCTTCAACTGGCGTTGAAACGTCGGCGCCGTGGCTGTCCGAGACGAGCGAACCTTGCGGTTCATGCGCTGCGTGCCTGCCTTGACGCGGGCGGCGGCGTCGGCGTCTTGCGAGCCATCGCGCGTGCCGTGGGCCCAGGCGTTGGCGCCGGTCTTCCAGGTCGGGCGATGGCCGGTCATGGCATCTTTGCGGAAATTGCTGACCTCGGCGTCGCTCATGCCGTCGAAATAGTTGTAGTCCTGATTGTACTGGCGGACATGATCCACGCAGAACTGGAAATATTCGCCGTCGCGGCCTCGGCCCTTTGGCGCCCTATGTACGCCGGGCTTGTCGCAACCTTTCCACTGACACACGGGCGCGTGCGTTTCCTTCTTGGCGCTCGTCTGGCGCTTCGAAGAGACGCGGATGCTATCGAAGTATTTTGATTCCAGTTTCATTGCATGAATTATGAGGGTTAGGCCGCGCCGAAACAAGGCGGCAAGAAAACTCTTGATTTCCGTCGTGACTGTGCAGTCAATCCATTAATAGGCCCTTTCGTCCGTGTGCCCCATCGCACCAAAGCAGCACGAAAGACACATGAGAGAAAAAGATGTCCGTTACAGGCCGACTTCGCGAAAAGCTTATGATCGCGCTCAAACCGACACGGCTTGACATCATCAACGAGTCCGAGTTGCACGCGAGCCATCGCAATTCTCCGGGCACGGACGAGAGCCATTTTAGAATTCTTGTCGTTTCCGAGGCATTTTCCGGCAAGTCGCGCATCGAGCGGCATCGCCTTGTGAATGATCTGCTCAAAGACGAACTTGCCGGCGGCGTGCACGCGCTTGCACTTTCAACAATCGCGCCGGGCGAAGCGCTCCCCAAAACGGCTGCCTCACACGATTGAATAAGCTTCAGCCACTCTGCCGTGTGGCCGCCGAGCCTGAATTCGGCGGGGTTGCCGATGCGATCGGCTTGATGCGCATCGCCATGATCCGGTTGCGGCTTTTACGCAAAATCTCGAACCTGTAACCGTGGAAGGTGAACACCTGTCCTGGCTCCGGGATCGTCTGCGCCTCGTGGATCACGAGACCCGCAACCGTCGTCGCTTCATCGTCGGGAAGATCCCAATCTAAATGGCGATTGAGATCGCGAATTGCAACGGTGCCGTCAACGTTGACGGTGCCGTCCGATTGCATGCGGATATGGCTATCGGGATTGTCGTGCTCGTCGGTGATCTGGCCGACGATCTCTTCCAGAATGTCTTCGAGCGTGATCAGGCCCTGCACTTCGCCGTATTCGTCGACAACGAGGGCCATCTGGATCTTCTTTTTCAGAAACTGGTTGAGCTGGTCTTTCAGCGTCGTGGTGTCCGGGACGAACCAAGGCTCGGACGCTGACTTCATGATATCGAGCTTGTCGGGATCCCATCCGTCGCGCGACAGGGCCAACAGAAGGTCCTTGGTGTGCAGAACGCCGACGATATTCTCCGGCTCGTCTTTCCACAGCGGCACACGCGTATATTGGGAACGCATCAACTGATCGAGAATTTTCGCTGGCGGCTCGTCAATGTCGATGGTTTCCATCTTGGTGCGGTGAACCATGATGTCGGCGACTTGCAGATCGCGCAAATCTAGAACGCCGCCGAGCATTTCGGCGTCACCCTTGGCGACGGTGCCTTCCTTCGCCTGCAGATCAATCGTGCCGCGAATTTCTTCGTGGGCTGCAAGGATATTGGCAGCATCGTCGGCCTTTCCTGGCGTCAGGATCAGGATGTGGCGAACGATGAATTCGATGGCTTTGGTGAAGGGCGTCAGGACGTAGATCAGGCCCTGCATGGGCGGCGCAACGACAAGCGCGACGCGATCGGCATATGCGAGCGCGTAGGTCTTCGGAAGCACGGCAGCAAAGATCACGATCAGGACCGTGATGATGGCTGTCGCGTAGGCGACGCCGACCTGGCCGTAAAGATGCACGGCGATGTTGGAGGCAAGGGCTGCAGCCAGCACGTCGACGAGCGTATTGCCGAGCAGGACTGTGCCGATCATCTTTTCGGGGCGCGACAGCACCTTATTGACGAGGGCGGCCGGAACGTTGCCGTCTTCTTCCAGCGCATGCATGCGTGCCCGCGACGCTGCCGTCAGTGCGGTCTCGCTGACGTTGAAAAACGCCGACAGAACAATCAGCAAAAGGATTGCGAGAAAGCTTATGATTACAGTCATCGGGGGTAATGGTGTCCGCTATTCCTGCCCAGGGGAGGCAGCAATCTAGCACAGATCCAGGGCAGAGACTTAATATGCTCTAGCGACTGATTTCCCGGCCGAGGAAGGCCAGGACGGTTTCCGGTGCGACGTCGCGAGTGACGAAAGCCTGACCGATGTCACGAACAAGAATGAACGTCAGCTTTCCGGCTTTAACTTTCTTGTCCTGACCCATCAGGCGCAGCAATTCGGCAGCATCGGCATTGCCGCCGGGAATATCGGCGATTCGCGTCGGTAGGCCGACGGCTTTCAGATGGTTGGTGACGCGGGCGCTGGTGCCGGCAGGACAAAGGCCCAGCTCTTCCGATAGACGAAAAGCCATGCACATGCCGATGGCCACGCCTTCGCCGTGCAGCAGGCGGTCGGAGTAGCCGGTCCAGGCTTCCAATGCGTGACCGAACGTGTGGCCGAGGTTGAGGAGCGCGCGGTCGCCGGTCTCCGTTTCGTCGCGGGCGACGATTGCGGCCTTGGCGGCGACGCTCGTTTCGATGGCCGTCGTCAACGCCGGACCGTTGTTGCCGAAGACCGACTGCCAATGCGCCTCAAGCCAGGAGAAGAACTCGGCGTCACCGAGCAGGCCATACTTGGCGACCTCGGCGTATCCGGCTCGCATCTCGCGCGCGGGTAGTGTCGTCAGCACGGACGTATCGGCGATGACGAGGCTCGGCTGATGGAAAACGCCGATGAGGTTCTTGCCTTGCGGCGTGTTGATGCCGGTCTTGCCGCCAACGGAGCTATCGACCTGCGCGAGAAGGGACGTCGGAATCTGAACGAAGCGGACGCCACGGCGCAAGATGCCGGCGGCAAAGCCCGCGAGATCACCGATCACACCGCCACCAAATGGCACAACAAGGTCACCGCGTTCGAGGCCAAGCTCCAGGAGACGCTCGGACAGGTCTGCGAGATTGCGAAAGCTCTTCGTCGCCTCGCCCGGTTTCATGACGACCGAACCGGCGAACAGGCCTTCGGCCTTGAGGCTATTTTCAAGCGTCGCAAGATG
Source organism: Hyphomicrobium sp. MC1 (assembly GCF_000253295.1). NCBI lineage: Bacteria > Pseudomonadati > Pseudomonadota > Alphaproteobacteria > Hyphomicrobiales > Hyphomicrobiaceae > Hyphomicrobium > Hyphomicrobium sp. MC1. The sequence continues at coordinate 4,250,817 of NC_015717.1, forward strand.
GTGGCGCGCCACGTTCTCGTCCGTCACGACACCGCATTTGACGGGGCCGAAGCGCGCCTTGATGAGCGCGCCGGCGTCGCGAAGAACGCCGCGTGTGATCAAAACATCGTAAGAGCGGTCGCCAAGCTCGACATGAACGGTCTTGGAGGGGTTAGCCTCAAGCGTCGTGGGCGGCGCGCCGTCTGCGCCGGTCGCGAGCCGGGTGATGATTTCGTTGACGATGATGTCGTGTGGTTCGTCGCGGCTTTCGACTGTCATATCGGCTTCTGCATAAATCGGGTAACGCGCTTCAATCAACTTCTGCATCGTGGCTTCCGGATTGCCACCGCGCAGCAGGGGCCGGGTGTCACGCTTCATGACACGGCGCATCAGTACGGGCAATTCGGCACGCAACCAGATGGAAAAAGCGGTGTCCTTAACGCGTTTGCGGGTTTCGGCGTGAATGAAGGCACCGCCGCCGGTTGCAAGCACCTGTGCGCCGTTGCCAAGCAGGCGGGCGATGACCTTGCGCTCCCCATCCCGGAAATGCTCTTCGCCGTGGTCGGTGAAAATATCGTTGATCGTCTTGGCGGCCGCGCGCTCGATTTCTTCGTCGGCATCGACGAACGGCAGACTGAGCTTAAACGCCAGGCGCTTGCCGACCGACGACTTGCCGCAACCCATAAGGCCGACGAGCACAATCGGGCGCTTGCCGATGCGCTTCTTCGCAAGGTCTATGGCTTCCGCTTCCGTCATGGGGGTCTCGACGCCGATATCTACGGCGAATCGGTTAGCTTCGGGCAGACTGTCTCGTAGCGGAAAGGTCATTTCCGCGCCCTCATGCCATGAACCAAAATCGTTCGCAAATTGGAACCATACTTCAGGCCTGCCGTGGATCGGAAACCGACGCCGTTTCGACGCAAGGGGGGTTCCGTTAAAATGCCAATCCGAGTCATAATCACGCCATCAAGGGTGCTCACCTAAAAGGCCGGAACGGGGTAAAGAAATGCCGAGCCTTTTCCGGCTATTGTTCGTACTTTGCGCATTCGCGGCTGCGGTTTTCGGCGGTCTCTATGTGCTCGCGACACGCTTCGAGCCGGAGCAGCAGATGATCAGCAAGCCCGTGCCAGACGTGAAAATCCGGCGGTAGAGCCATGGTGCATACACACCGAAAGACGATAGCGGCGGCGCGCAGCGTTGTGCTCGCCGGTTTTTTGCCGATCGCTATTGCCGCCGCGGCGCGGCCGGCGAGCGCACAAGACGATTCCTATGCCGCGCCAGCGACGAGCAGCCGGAAAAAGCCGGCGCACGACGACGCTTATTCACCTCCACCCGACAAGCGCAGCTATCTGCAGCCGCTGGGCTCGCCCTCTGGCGGCGGGGACGACGATATGTGGTCGCGGCCCTCCGGTGGCGGGGGAAATTCCGGTTCCATGCCCGGCTTCCCGTCCAGCCCAAGCCGGTCGTCTGGCTCGGGTTCGGGCAATTCGGTGATGCGCGATGCTATTCCGCCGGCCGTGGACAAGGGCAGTCTCGCTCCCGTGATGTCGAATGACGGCTCAGGACTGCCGTACGAGCTTTGGGGGGGCATGGACGTCGCCGCGCTGGAAAAGCTGATCGCGACGATTGAAATTCCGCCGCGCTCGCCCGTTCTGCACGATCTCTGGAAAAGGCTCATTACGTCGCCGTCGGGCGATGGCTCGAACTCCAACTTTATGGCGCTCCGGCTCGAAGCGCTCTACCGCTCGGGCTTGGCGCGTGCCGCCGCAGCCGAAATCGCCAAGCAACCGCCGGGGGACAATCCGCTGCTGGTGTCGCTCGAAGCCCGCAACGAGCTGGCGGCCGGGCATCCGGACAAGGCATGCCAACTGGTTGCGCAATCGGCCAAGTTAAAAGGTGCGATCCCGGCGCGCCTCAAAGGCCAAGTCATCCTGATGGCTGGGTATTGCTCCGAATCTCAAGGCGACAAGTCGGCGGCGGGACTGGCGGCCGACATGGCGCGTGAGGAAGGCGTCGAGACATCGCCCGGCCTCGAAGCGCTCGATGCATTCTCGATCGGGTCCAAGCCGCGCTACACGCAAGTCAAACAAATCACGCTGCTTGACTATCGGATTGCCGAAAAGGTCGGCGGCCTACCGCACAAACTCGTGTTGGAAAAGGGCGAGCCAGCTCTGCTCGTGGCGCTGGCTACCGATCATTCAACCCCCGTCGACCTCGGATTCCCGGCAACTGAAGCGGCGGCGCGTCTCAATGCGCTGACGCCGCAAATGCTGGCGGGGATCTATCGCGTCAACGCCCAAAGGGTGCCGCCCGACGACTTGCTATCCGGCCGAGGTCCGCAAGGCGTCGCCAGGCGTGCTGCACTGTTCAAGGCCGCCGAAGACGAGCGGACGCCCGCGCGCAAAGCGCGGCTCATCCGTGCTTTCCTGGATGACATGAAGCACGAAGGCCTCGGCATGATCGGCGCAAAAATGATTGCCCAAGCGACCGCAGATTTGCAACCGGCTCCGGAAGTGAGCTGGTTTGCCGAAACCGGCGTCGAAATCGGCTTGGCGTCTGGCCATTTCGACATGGCGCGTAACTGGATTCAGATCGCCGATCAATCGGGGGGACCAGGTCTTGGCCACTGGCGCGCACTCATCGACATCGCCGATCCGCATGATCCGAACCGAGGGCAGAGCTTCTCCGCGCTGGAGAATTACGCCGCCAACGGACGGTTTCCGCCTGCGGCTCTATATCGGCTGACGACCGTGATGGAAGCGCTCGATTACCTCGTGCCCATTCCCCTCTGGCAGGCGGCCAATACGATTTCACAGCCGACGGGCGGCTATCTTCCCGAAACCGGCGTGCTGACCGAGTTGCAGATCGCTTCGAAGAAACAGGAATTCGGCCATACGGTGCTGCTCGTCATGAAGGCGCTCGGCCCGAACGGCGCGGCCGACGCCAATCTGATCGCACTCGGCGACAGCATCCGGGCGTTGAAGCGCGCCGGACTTGAGGCCGACGCGCGGCGCCTCGGGCTCGAAGCCCTGCTGCCGACGTGGCCGCGTACCGAGACGAATTGAGGGGCGGCCATGACGTCTGCCGCGGTGCGCGATACCGACGTCGCGGATTTTCTCGCGATGCTGTCGGCCGAGCGCGGCGCTTCACCCAACACGATTGAGGCTTATGCCGCCGATCTTGAAGGCTTCCTCAGTTTCTTGCCGGGCCGGGGCGTTATGCCGAGGCATGCGACCTCGGACGACGTTCAAGCCTATCTCGGCCATCTGGCCAGCGAAGGACAAGCGCCGACGTCGCGGGCGCGGCGGCTTTCGGCCATCAAGCAATTCTATCGGTTTCTTCTGGCGGAAGACGCTATTGCACTCGATCCGACATCCGGACTGCAAGGCCCCAAGAAACAGCGCGCGCTGCCGAAGGTCCTGAGCATCGCCGAGGTCGACAGACTGCTGGAGACCTCGCAAAGGCAATGCGAGGGCTTGGAAGGGCATGCCTTATTTCGCGCACTGCGGTTTCACTGCCTGCTTGAGCTTCTTTACGCGACCGGAATGCGCGTCTCGGAGCTTGTTGGCCTGCCGCGAAGCGTGCTTCGCGGCGATACGCGCGTTCTGACCATCAAGGGTAAAGGCGGACGAGAACGGATGGTGCCCTTGAACGCCGCCGCGCGCGAAGCGCTGGACGCCTTCCTCGGCGTATCCGGCCGGTTCGACCATTCGGAATGGCTGTTTCCTTCGAAGGCGGCGCTTGGACATGTGACGCGGCAAGGTTTCGCACAGGACCTGAAAGACGTGGCCATCGCGGCGGATATCGCGCCCGAACGCGTTTCACCTCATGTCCTGCGCCACGCGTTCGCCAGCCATCTGCTCGACCGCGGCGCGGATCTGCGCGCGGTTCAGCAACTGCTCGGCCATGCTGACATTTCGACCACGGAGATCTATACGCATGTGTTGCAAGAGCGACTGAAGGCGCTCGTCAATGCGCATCACCCGCTCGCCAAGAACAAGACGTAGCGCGCCAGGGCTCTAATGCCTTAAAGCGCCGACCGCATGGGAGACGCCAGTGAGCCGCCTCGACCGGACCTGCCATCGTGCCGCTGCGTCAGCGTCGAAACCCGCGACACGTTTTTCGCCACTGGTATCAACCGTAGCGATCGCGCGCAGATCTTCTATAAACGCTGATCGCGTCCTGCCGCGGCGTTTCCAGACGTCGGCGCGCGCGAACGTGCTTGACGCCGCCATAACGGGATCGCGGCGCCACGCACGGGGGGCACGAGCAAAGCGAGGGTGCTATTTTGCGAACGGGAGCGGACCGATGGACATCAGAAAATTCCGTCCGGCCATTCGAAGACCGATGCCGACCTTGGTCGCCGCGGCGCCCCCTGAGCGAACCGGCACAATGACGAGCGTTGCGAAAGGCGCTTGATGTCGTCGCATAACAACCAGGGCGCTCCCGCCGGATTTCTGGCATCAATCCTACCGGCCGCGCGCGGCTCGTGGCTTGGACTTGGTTCACATCCACAGGGGCTCTCAACCCTCTATTTTACTGAGTTGTGGGAGCGTTTTTCCTATTACGGCATGCGCGCCCTGCTCGTGCTGTTCATGGTCGCGCCGGTTTCGCAAGGCGGCCTCGGCTTCCCGACGCCATCAGCCGGAAGCATCTACGGCACGTACGGCATGGCGGTCTATCTGCTGGCTTTGCCCGGCGGCTTTATCGCCGACCGCATCATCGGGGCGAAGCGTTCCGTGCTGATCGGGGGGACGACGATCGCAGCCGGGCATTACGCGCTGGCGTGGCCATCGCTGACGACGTTCTATATCGGCCTGGCGCTTATCGCGATCGGAACGGGGCTTTTCAAGCCGAACATCTCGGCCCTCGTCGGCGCGCTCTACAGCCGCGACGATGACCGCCGCGATGCGGGGTTCTCGCTGTTCTATATGGGCATCAACGTCGGCGCGTTCCTGGCTCCGCTCGTCACCGGCTTTCTGGCCCAGAGCAGCGTCTTCAAGGACTGGCTTTCGGCGATGGGTTTCGACCCGACGCAAAGCTGGCATTGGGGCTTTGGTGCTGCCGGCGTCGGCATGACCATCTCGATGGTTCTGTTTGCGCGGAACATGCGCCATCTCAAAGACCCCGGCGTGGTCGCCAGTGAAACATCATCCTCTTTCCGCCAGCAGGCGGGTTATATGGCGGCTGTAACCCTCGGCTTGCTAGCACTGGCGTTTCTTTCCGATGTGAATGGCTTCCGCTGGCTCCGCTGGTTCTTCATCATCATTCCGCTGGTCGGCATTGCTTACGGTGCGACACGTCAGAACGCCGATGCGCATCGCATGGCCGCAGTCGGCGTCTACTTTCTCGCCGCCATGATTTTCTGGGCAATTTTCGAGCAGGCCGGGACGACGCTCTCGCTTTTTGCCGATACGCTGACGCGCAACGAATTCATCGGCATGCCCTTCCCGTCGTCCTGGTTTCAATCCGCTAACCCGATCTTCGTCATTATGCTGACACCGTTCGTCGCGGCGCTCTGGATGCGGCTTGGCGCGCATCAGCCGTCGTCGCCCGTCAAATTCGGGCTTGGACTAACGTTTCTTGCCGCGTCTTTCCTGCTGATGGTTCCGGCCGCCAACTATGCCGCCGACGGGCGCGTGTCGCCGATGTGGCTGCTCGGTCTCTATTTCCTATTTACGGTCGGCGAGCTGATGCTGAGCCCGGTCGGACTTTCGACGATGACGCGGATTGCGCCGCAGAAAATGTCCGGACAGGTGCTCGGGCTCTGGTTCCTTGCGACGGCATTCGGCGATAAAATCGCGGGCGACATCGGTGGCGCCTTCACGACCAGCGACCCGGATGCGCTCGCGCTTTCGTTCCTGGCGCAGGCCGGCTTGGTTGCAGCAGCGGCGGCCCTTATGTTCGCCGTTGCGCCTATTGTCAGGCGGCTCTCGGAAGGCGAAAGTTAAGCATTCACAACGCTGGTTACGCCTAGACAGCGGTCGGGAAGGTCTGTCGCCTTGACACCCGAAGCCAGCCATGGCGAATGTCGCGCGTGAAGCGGCTAGGCCGCACGCTTCAGTTGCACAGTCAGGAAAGCTTTCAGTGAACGCCACCACCGCATTGCGTACCTATCTCGATTTCGAGAAGCCCATTCTTGAGCTCGAAAACAAGGTTGCCGAACTGAAGGCCTTGCAGACGGACGGCAAGGGTCCGCAGATCACGGACGAGATCACGAAGCTCGAGCAAAAAGCGAAAGCAGCGCTCGCTGATACCTATGCGAAGCTGACGCCGTGGCAGAAGACGCTCGTTGCGCGCCATCCGGAACGGCCGCACGCGCTCGATTTCATCGGCGGCCTCATCGAAGATTTCACACCGCTCGCAGGTGATCGCTATTTCGCCGAGGACGAAGCCATCGTCGGCGGCATCGGCAAATTCCGCAACCGTTCGGTTGTAGTGCTTGGACACGAGAAGGGCGCCGATACCGAACAGCGTATCAAGCACAACTTCGGCATGGCGCGGCCTGAGGGCTATCGCAAGGCCGTGCGGTTAATGGAACTCGCAGACCGATTCAACCTGCCGATCATCACGTTCGTCGATACGCCAGGCGCCTATCCCGGTATCGGCGCCGAAGAGCGCGGCCAAGCGGAAGCCATCGCGCGTTCGACAGAATGCTGCCTGCGGCTCGGCGTGCCGATCGTCGCCGTCATCGTCGGCGAGGGCGGTTCGGGCGGCGCGATTGCCATTGCGACGGCGAACCGGATCCTGATGCTGGAGCACGCGATCTATTCCGTCATCTCGCCGGAAGGCGCGGCATCGATCATCTGGCGCGACAGCAACAAAAAAGAAGAAGCCGCGACCAATATGAAGATCACGGCGCAGGACCTCGACCAATTGGGCGTCATCGATGCCATCGTGAAAGAACCGACCGGCGGGGCGCATCGCGACCGCGAATCGGTGATCATCTCGACCGGCAATGCCATTGCGCGGATGCTCTCGGAGTTCGACGGAAAGTCGTCCGACGATATTCGCGCCCAGCGCCACGACCGCTTTCTGTCGATCGGCCGCTAGTTTGTGAGGCTATTGGGCAACGCCGGTGCGGCGCCCCCAGCACGCCGCATTTCGACACGATACTTGAGTTGACTGACCATCGTTCAAATCTCACTAAGGCGTTCGAGTTCTTTGTGCGCATAGTCCGCCCGGCTGCAACGGCGGGGACGTCAATCGGAACGGGAACGGGGCATTGGTGGGGACCAGCATCGGTTCGGCGCTACGGATGGTTGTGCGGCTGGCGATTGTCATCGCCACCGTGACGCTTAGCGCGTGCTCGAATACACCAACGATCCCGCCGCCCGCCGACGTGCCGCTATCCAAGGAGACGCTGGCGCTTCTCGCGAAAAAAGGAATGCAGCCGGGCTCGCCGGTTTTCATCCGGGTTTTCAAGGAAGAGTCAGAGCTTGAGGTCTGGAAGCAGCGCGACGACGGGCGCTTTTACCATTTCAAGACCTATCCGATCTGCAATTGGTCGGGCGCGATCGGGCCGAAGGAGCGTTATGCCGACCGGCAAGCGCCGGAGGGCTTCTATACCATCACACCGGCCCTGATGAATCCGAACTCTAAGTATTATCTGTCGTTCAACCTTGGCTATCCGAACGCCTACGACAAGTCGTGGGGCCGGACGGGTGATTCCGTCATGGTGCATGGCAATTGCCGGTCGGCGGGCTGCTACGCCATGACCGACGCGTTGATGGAAGAGATTTACGGACTGACGCGCGAAGCCTTGAAAGCCGGGCAGCCAAGCTTCCAGCTCCATGCTTATCCGTTCCGGATGACGGACGCGCGGATGGCGAAAGAAAAGCACAACAAGTGGTACGGCTTCTGGAAGACCATGAAGCAGGGCTACGACTATTTCGAGAAGTACCGGATTCCGCCCGCCATCACAGTTTGCGAACGGCGCTATGTCGTCGATGCGGTGTCGCGAAACCGTCCCGATCCGGCCGGCCCTTGCCCGCCGCTCGCACGGCCAATCGTGACGGCGTTCAAGCCGCTGCCGGAACCTGGCGGGGTTGACGTTGCGCATGGTAACAAGTTGAAAGGGATTACCGATCCCGACAACGAGCCGACGCTGGCCGATATCAACAAGGCGAAAGCGCGTCAGAGCACACAGGCAGCCGCCGTTACGGCGCCGGTCGCCAACGCAAACTGAGCCTCAGCGAGGCATTCGATAACGGTCCCAAACGTTAAGCGAGCCAACGTTGCAGAAGCCCCGCAAAAGACGTGCCTTGAAAATCTTTCTGTTCGTCGCGGCGTTGTTCGCGGCAGGGATCGCTGCATTCGCGACGATGCCGTCGTGGCTGCCGAAACTGCCGGACGGCGACCGAGCGCTAATCGCCTATGAACGCAGCCTGCGGTTGACGCGGTGGAGCCTTGGCCTGCCGCTGCCTGGCGAGCCCGATCTTCCGCAATTACCGGAACGGCTGGCGAAGGCCGGCGTCAAAGAAGGCGCGCCGATCCTAATCCGGATCTTCAAGAGCGAATTCGAGCTGGAACTTTGGATGCAGCGCGACGGCGCTTTCCGTCGCTTTGCGACCTATCCGATCTGCCGGTGGTCGGGGCGGATCGGACCGAAACATCGCGAAGGCGACGTACAGGCGCCGGAAGGATTTTATACCGTCGACCAGACGGCTCTCAATCCGAACAGCCGTTGGTATCGCTCGTTCAATCTCGGCTATCCGAACGCCTTCGATCGGTCGCACGGACGCACGGGTTCGTTCATCATGGTGCACGGCGGCTGCGCGTCCATCGGCTGCTTTGCGATGACGAACGCGCAGATGCAGGAAATCTGGCAACTCGTCACTGCGGCGCTGCAGAACGGGCAAAAACGCTTTCAGGTACAGGTTTATCCATTCCGGATGTCTGATGAGGCGATGGCGCGGTATGCGGGCAATCCGAACATCGCGTTTTGGAAAAACCTGAAAGAAGGAAATGACCTATTCCAAGCAGACGGGCAGCCGCCGAAGGTGAGTGTCTGCAACGGCGCCTATCGGTTCGCGCCCGGCGATGCCGGCTCGACTGGGGATGATTCGATTGATGACAAGTGCACAGCCGAGCAGGCTAAAAGCTAGCTGTATATAGCCTCACTTCTCGGGCCGAGTGTTGCACAAAGTCACTTAGAATCGCGCTTGACCGGCGATAGTGTGCGGCTCGCGCAGGAGTCAGCCGGTCGCAAATTCTATGGTGTCGTTCGATTTATCGCGTCTCAGGCTTGTCGCGGCGATGGTGCTCTGCCTCGCCGGCGTTCAGCACGCTTACGCGCTGACAATCGAGCTTAAGGACGTTGCCCCCGACCGGGTCGAGCGCCAGCGTGCTGCGGCGACCGGTGCGTTGCCGTTGCCCGGAACGCCCAACGTCGCGGTGCTGCAGGAACGCCTGCGCGACAAAGGCGTGACGCTTGCGTCTTCCATCATGATCCGCATCTTCAAGGCCGAGTCCGAACTGGAGATCTGGAAGCAGACGGGCAAGGATGGCCCCTTCATCCTGTTTGCGACCTATCCCATCTGCCACTGGTCGGGAACGCTCGGGCCGAAATTGAGCGATGGCGACCGGCAGGCGCCGGAAGGGTTCTACACCGTCTCGCGCTCACAAGCTCGTCATGTCGGCCGCTGGCCGATTTCCATCGACATCGGATATCCGAACATCCTCGACCAATCGCAGGCGCGCACGGGCTCGGACATCCTCATTCACGGCGGATGCTCGTCGGTTGGCTGCTTTGCGATGACGAATCCGGTGTCGGAAGAAATTCATCAGCTGACGCTCGCGGCAATCGACGCGGGAGAGACGCTCGTGCCGGTGCATGTGCTGCCGTTCCGCATGACGAACGAGAACATGATCGCGCAAAGCGGCTCGCCGTGGAAAGCGTTCTGGAACAACCTCAAGGACGGCTACGACCTGTTCGAACGGACCCATCGGCCGCCGTCGGTCGGTGTGTGTAGCGGGCGCTACATTTTCAGTGAGACGCCTCCTGGCGCCCTTCCCGGTCCGCTCGACGTCTGCGAGCCGACGCTGGCGTCCATCCGAGAACAGGACCAATGGCTCAACGGTGTTCCGCCGCCGACGGCCGCGCTGCCGAAACTCGTGACGCCAGCGGCCGCGTCAAAGTCGGCGCCTATCCCGCAAATCCAGACGAGCCTCGAAAGCGACACCCCGCCACCGATGTTCTCGTGGCCTCTCGTCCGATAGTCGGCTTCGAAGGCCAGCGCTTGCGCCCGTTATCCTGAAGCCTTACTTGGCCTTTATAACCATTGCATAATGGGTGCGATGAGCATTTGCCGCACACGTTGTGCACCGGATGACACAGGAGCGAGGACTATACGCATGGCTGAAAAGAGCGTCGCGAAGCGCGTCGAGATATTTATGGAGAACATGCTATTCAGCGCGCGCTGGCTGCTTGCACCGTTCTATTTCGGCTTAGCCATTTCGCTGTTCGTGCTGCTCATCAAATTTTTGATGGAGCTGCTGCACCTCGCCGAGAGTGCGTTCACGTCAACAGAATCCGACGTCATTCTTGGACTGCTGACGCTCGTCGATCTGACGCTGACGGGGTCGCTGCTGATTATCGTGATCTTTTCCGGCTACGAGAACTTTGTCTCACGGATGGATCACTCCAACCACGACGATCGCCCGGAATGGATGGGCACCATCGACTTCTCAGCATTGAAGCTCAAGATGCTGTCGTCGATCGTGGCGATTTCTGCTGTCCAGCTTCTGCGTCAGTTCATGTCGCTCGGCACGGTCACGCCCGAGCGCGAAAAAGAGCTGATGTGGCTGGTCATCATCCACTTGGTGTTCGTCGTCTCGAGCGTTCTGCTCGCCCTTTCCGACCGCATCGCTGGCGGACACCATGGCGAGGCCAGCGAGGCTCCCGAGAAGGCCGCCGCGAAGACGAATGGCCACTGATCTTCGGGACCTAAACAGCAAATGGGCTAGCTGAAAAAGGCTAGCCCACTTTCCCTTCAAAACTCCTCGGCTTCACTAGGAGCCAATTAATTTAGCCCTGGTAATTCAGTCTTGGGCGGATTCCTGCGCGTTGTTTGTCCACAGCCATTCGTGTCCCTCTCCGGAACACGGTGCCTCGCCCGCCGTTTGTTTGACACAAACGGAGAGACGCCGATGAACTTGCTCCCCTTGCAGATCGTTCTGGGCTTCCAGGTTGCCGCCGCCGTCGTGATCTTTATCCAGCTCATGAAGGGCGAAGACGGCGACGGACCGCTGCGCGCAGAAAAAGCGGATCGCCTCCGCAAACATCGGGCGATCCTTCGATCACCCGGTGACGACGCGCGCTAAACTCTCATATCGCATCGCCGCCCTAGGCGAGCTATCTCGCAAAAAGAGATTGCTCGTCAGTCCATCTTGCCGTGGCAGTGCTTGTATTTCTTGCCTGAGCCGCACGGGCAGAGCGCATTGCGCGAGACGCGGCCCCAGGTGGCGGGATCGTTCGGATCGACTGCGCCATCGCTGCGGCGGCTCTGGAGCGGGGCGCGCTTCTCAGGCTCAGGCAGCGTATCGCGACGGGCACGGGCGCCTGCAATCGCGGCGTCGGCCATCGCCAGCTCAGGATCGCGCTCGACGAAATCGTCATAACCCGACGATGCATCCATGTGGTGCGCTTCCATCGGCGGCAGTTCGTATGGCTGCAGCATCGGCTGGTCTTCGGGCGGCGCCAACTCGACGTGCATGAGCTGACCCGTCACGTTTTCGCGCAGGTGGCCAAGCATGTTCTCGAAGAGAATGAACGCTTCAGATTTGTACTCGTTCAGCGGATCGCGCTGGCCGTAAGCGCGGAAGCCAATTACTTGGCGCAAATGCTCAAGCGTAACGAGATGCTCGCGCCAGAGATGATCGAGCGTCTGCAGCAGAACCATCTTTTCGATTTGACGATAAAGCTCCGGCCCCATCTCCTGGGTCTTGGCCTCAACCTTGGCGTCAACCGCGGCCTTGATGCGCTCGCGGATTTCTTCGTCGGCAATGCCTTCCTCGGCGGCCCAGGCTTCGATCGGAAGCTCAATGCCGTAGATGGCGTTGACCTGCTCGATGAGGCCCTTCACGTCCCACTGCTCGGCGTAGGCGGCCGGCGGGATGAAGCGCGTAACAAGCACGTCGATCAGCTCGTTGCGCATTTCGTGTACGGTTTCTGAAACGTCCTCTTGGCCCATGATGTCGAGACGTTGCTCGAAGATGACCTTGCGCTGGTCATTCATCACGTCGTCATATTTCAGGATCTGCTTGCGGATGTCGAAGTTGCGCTGCTCAACCTTTTTCTGCGCGGTTTCGAGCGACTTGTTCATCCAAGGGTGCGTGATCGCCTCGCCTTCTTTGAGGCCGAGCGTCTGCAGCACCTTGTCCATGCGCTGGGAGCCGAAGATGCGCATCAGATCGTCATCGAGCGCAAGATAGAACTTCGAACGTCCAGGGTCGCCCTGACGGCCCGAGCGGCCGCGCAACTGATTATCGATGCGGCGGCTTTCATGGCGCTCGGTCGCAAGGACGTAGAGGCCGCCCGCTTCAAGTGCTTTTTTCTTCTTGTCGGCAACGTCGGCGACAAGCTCATCGCGCTTCGCCGAGATCGCCGATTCATCCGGCGGCGTGCCTTTCGCCATTTCCTCGGCGATCCAATCGCGAAGCCGGAATTCGGCATTGCCGCCGAGCTGAATGTCGGTGCCGCGACCGGCCATGTTGGTGGCGATCGTGACGGCGCCGGGCTGGCCGGCTTGCGCAACGATGTTAGCTTCCTGCTCGTGATAGCGAGCATTCAACACCTGATGCGGAATGGGATACTCGTTGCCCTTGGCGTCGTTGACGAGCCTCGTCAGCAGCGCCGCCATATCGGTGAAGTGCTTGCGCAGCTCTTCTTCCTTGCCCGGCTTCAGGCTGGCGGCCTGCTCCTCCAGCTGCTTGGCGAGACCCTTGATGTACTTCTTGTCTTTCAGAAGCTCTGAAAGCTGCTCGGAGCGCTCGATCGACGTCGTACCGACGAGAATCGGCTGGCCGCGGCTCATGGCTTCGGCGATGGATTGGACGATCGCTGCGAGCTTCTCGCGCTGCGTGCGATAGATCTCGTCGTCCTCGTCGAGACGGCTGACCGGAAGGTTGGTCGGGATCTCGATGACTTCGAGGCCGTAGATGTCGAGGAATTCGGAGGCTTCCGTCATCGCCGTGCCGGTCATGCCGGCGAGCTTCTTGTAGAGGCGGAAGTAGTTCTGGAAGGTGATCGACGCCAGCGTCTGGTTCTCGGGCTGGACCTCGACGTGCTCCTTGGCTTCGAGCGCCTGATGCAGACCTTCCGAGTAACGGCGGCCCGGCATCATGCGGCCGGTGAATTCGTCGATGATGACGACCTGGCCGCCTTTGACGATGTAATCCTTGTCGCGCTGGAACAGCTTGTGGGCTTTGAGCGCCTGCGTGAGATGGTGGACGAGCGTGACGTTGTCGATGTCGTAGAGCGAGCCTTTGAGCAGGCCCGCGTCTTCGAGCGCACGCTCCATCTTTTCGTTACCGGCTTCCGTAAAGGAAACCTGGCGCTGCTTTTCATCGAGCTCGAAGTCTTCGGGCACTAGGAGCTTCATCAGCTCGTCGATCGACTGATAAAGATCGGCGCGGTCTTCGAGCGGGCCGGAGATGATCAGCGGCGTGCGGGCTTCGTCGATCAGGATCGAGTCGACTTCGTCGACAATGGCGTAGCCATGGCCGCGCTGAACCATCTCGGAATAGTTCATCTTCATGTTGTCACGAAGATAATCGAAGCCGAGTTCGTTGTTGGTGGCGTACGTCACATCGCAGGCGTAAGCGGCCTTGCGATCCTCGTCCGACATGTCATGGATGATGACACCGACAGTAAGCCCGAGGAAGCGATAGACCTGCCCCATCCAGTCAGCGTCGCGCTTGGCGAGGTAATCGTTGACAGTGACGACGTGCACGCCCTTTCCGGCCAAGGCATTGAGATAAACCGGGGCAGTCGCGACGAGCGTCTTACCTTCACCGGTCTTCATCTCAGCGATGTCGCCCTGGTGAAGCACCATGCCGCCGATCAGCTGAACGTCGAAGTGGCGCTGACCGAGCGTTCGTTTGGCAGCTTCGCGAACCGTTGCAAACGCGGGGACCAGAAGATCGTCGAGTGATGCGCCTTCGGCAAGCTGCTTACGGAACATTTCGGTGCGGGCGCGAAGCTCCTCGTCCGAAAGATTTTGCAGCTCCGGTTCGAGGGCGTTGATCGCCGCGACTCGCGAGCGAAAGCCTTTGACCCTCCGCTCGTTGGAAGAGCCAAAAATTTTCGAAGCGAGACCACCGAACGAGAGCATCTTTAAGTTCCGTCCCTACAAAATTCGTGTTGGCCACGCAGGCGCGCGACCAGGCTCAGTTTCAAGCGCCGGGCAGCATTCAGCAAAAAATGCGCGGCAAGGGGTGCCCCGCCACGCCTGCGTCAACATTCCCTCGGCGCTGCTAAACGCGCGGTCGTGATGGGCTCAAGACCCGATCCGATTAGCGGGAGACATAAGAACTCGCCCCCCTGACTGTCAATGTTCTGTGCGCGACGGCAGAGGATGGCGATTTCCGGGCACCCTCCCAACTTTTAACTTGGTTTTCGGCCTCCGGGCCGCTATCGAGGCGCGCTTATTGGCCGCCCGCGTGCGGTTACGCCGTCGTGCCTGAATGAGCTTAAGAGACGGCCCATTATTTCGACTTCAAACCCACAGCGGAGCCCAACGCCGATGAAGCGCATTGCCCTGGCTATTTTCACATTCGCGCTCGCAGGCGCAGCTTTGCCGCTGGCAGCCGCGGCCGACGACAAATCGCCGGCATCGCCAGATAAAGTCATTGCAACGATTGACGGAAAACCGATCACGGAAGGCGATCTGGCGGTCGCGGAAAGCGAAATCGGCTCCGATATGGGCACGATGCCAGGGCCGCAAAAGCGGGCATCTCTGCTCGAATTCCTTATCGACAACCAGCTCTTTGCCGAGGCTGCCGAGAAGGACAAGCTCGACCAGTCGGCCGATTTCCAGACGCGCCTCACCTACCTGAAGCGCCGGGCGTTGCGTGAGCTTTATTTCGAAAAAGTCATCAAGACGGGCGTGACCGATGCCGATGCACGCAAGATTTACGATGAGCAAGTGAAGCTTTTGAAGCCGGAAGAGGAAGTATCGGCACGGCATATTCTTGTCGATACCGAAGCAGAAGCCAAAGCTTTGAAGGAAAAAATCGACAAGGGCGCCGACTTTGCCCAGCTCGCCAAAGAAAACTCGAAAGATCCGGGCTCGAAAGACGATGGCGGCAACCTCGGTTACTTTGGCCACGGGCAGATGGTGCCGCAGTTCGAAGAAGTCGTCTTCAAGCTCAAGAAGGGCGAGGTTTCGGACCCGGTGAAGACCCAGTTCGGCTGGCATCTCGTCAAGCTAGAGGATCGCCGCGTAAAGCAGCCGCCCGCATTTGAGATCGTCAAGGATCGCATCATCCAGTCGCTGCTGCTCCGCAAAGCGCAGCAAACAGCCGTCTCGCTGCGGTCGGGCGCGAAAGTCGATGTCGTCGATCCGGAAATCAAGAAGGCGATCGACGAGCGGCAAGCCATGATCCAAAAGCAGTCGCAACCGAAGGCGGTCGATACGCCGGCGCAGGACGCGCCGAAGCCTTAACCGCTTCGATCACCGAAAAGAATTCAGACGGGCTGCTTGATTATGGCAGCCCGATCTGTTTCAGGGAGCCTCTTACTCAGCTGGAGGTTCCCTCATGGGCAAAGTCACGAGCGTTTCCCCGTTCGCGCCCGCAAGTCTTGCAAAACTGCCTGTCATCGAGGGCGTCGCGTTTGCGACCGCCGAAGCCGGCATTCGCTATAAAAATCGCACCGACCTCCTGCTCACGGTGCTCGCTGAGGGGACCTCGGTCGCGGGCGTTCTGACGCAATCGAAAACGGCGTCAGCGCCGGTCCTAGCCTGCCGCAAACACCTGAAGAAAGGCACAGCGCGGGCGCTGGTCGTCAACTCTGGCAATGCCAACGCCTTCACCGGCAAGAAGGGCGCCGAGGCGGTAGATATCACCGTCACGCATGCCGCCGACGCGGTCGTATGCAAGCCGCACGAGGTTTTCGTTGCGTCGACAGGCGTCATCGGCGAACCGCTGGATGCGGAAAAATTCGCGCATCTTCTCGCCGATCTTGCAAAGCGCGCCGAGCCTGACGCTTTCGAGGCGGCGGCGCGCGCGATCATGACGACGGACACCTTTCCGAAACTCGCGATGCGGACCGCGCTCATCGGCGACGTCGAGGTGACGATCAACGGCTTCTGCAAGGGTGCCGGCATGATCGCGCCCGACATGGCGACGATGCTGTGCTTCATTTTCACGGATGCCGCCATTTCTTCCGATGCATTGCAGGAACTCCTGGCCGAGCATGTCCAGACGACGTTCAACTGCATGACGGTCGATGGCGATACGTCGACCAGCGACACCTGCCTGATGTTTGCGACGGGCGCCGCAGAGACACGCGGGCAGAAGCCCGTGACGAAGGCGAACTCGAAAAAGCTGCAGGCGTTTTCGGAAGCGCTTCACGATTTGATGCGCGATCTCGCGATCCAGGTGGCGAAGGACGGCGAGGGCGTCTCGAAGTTCGTGACGTTCGAGATTACCGGCGCGAAGTCGTGGCATGCGGCGCGGACCATTGCACTGGCTTGTGCCAATTCGCCTATCCTCAAGACCGCGATTGCGGGCGAGGACCCGAACTGGGGCCGGGTCGTGATGGCGGTCGGCAAATCGGGTGAGGCAGCCGACCGCGATAAACTGACCATTTGGTTTGGTCCGCATTGCGTCGCACGCGACGGCGAACGCGCCGAAGAGTATGACGAAAAGACGGTTGCGGCCTACATGAAGAACGCCGAGATCGTCATTCGCGCCGACGTCGGCGTCGGCAAGGCAGCGGCCCGCGTTTGGACGTGCGATCTGACGCACGAATACGTGTCGATCAACGCCGACTACCGCAGCTAGGGGAATCACGGAGCAGGGCAAGCCTGACCGTGACATGGGATGAAAGGACCGATCACGCGATGGAACACAGCTTCTGGGAAGAGCGCTGGCAGCGCGGCGAGATCGGGTTTCACCAACCCCATATTCATGCCCAGCTGCAGCAGTTCTGGCCGGGGCTGTCGTTGCCGAAGGGGAGCATCGTGTTCGTGCCGCTTTCCGGCAAGACGCGCGACATGGTTTGGCTTGCCGAGCAGGGTCACAAAGTCATTGGTGCGGAGCTTTCCGAACTTGCGGTCCGCGACTTTTTCAAAGAGTGCGGACTGACACCCGCGGTCACGGCCAGCGGACCGTTTCATGTTTTCGAGGCAGGCCCTTACACGATCTATCAGGGTGATTTCTTCGCTCTGCCCGCGGATGCCCTTCGCGGCGTTGCCGTTTGCTATGACCGCGCCGCGATGATTGCACTGCCGCCCGAGATGCGGCCGCAGTACGCAGAAAAGCTCACGAGCGTGCTGCCGCCAGAGGCTGCAATTTTCGTGATCTCCATCGAATATCCTGAAGGCGAGATCAAAGGTCCGCCGTTTGCCGTAGCTCAGGACGAGGTGCGTGCGCTTTACGGCAAGCTGTACGACATCGACGTTCTCGAAGTGCGCGATGGGCTCGCAGCCAGCGACAACCTCAAGAAGCGCGGCGTGACACGGCTCGAAGAGGTCGCCTATCTGCTCAGGCAGCAGGCATGATGAATCCCCTGTTGCTCGTTGCGGCCGTCGCGCTCATCGACGACGATAATCGCGTGCTGCTCGCCCAGCGCCCCGAGGGCAAGTCAATGGCCGGACTGTGGGAGTTTCCCGGCGGCAAGGTCGAGGCAGGAGAAACGCCCGAGGATGCGCTCTGCCGCGAACTCAAAGAAGAACTTGATATTGAGCTGTGCCGGCCGTGCCTTGCGCCGTTCAACTTCGCGAGCCACGCCTACGAGAAATTTCACCTGTTGATGCCGCTTTATCTCTGCCGCACATGGGACGGTGAGATCTGCCCGCGCGAAGGTCAAACGATCAAATGGGTTCGCGGCATCGAACTGAGCCGCTATCCGATGCCGCCCGCAGATGAGCCCCTTATTCCGTGGCTCCGGGATCTTTTGGCCGAGATTTCAGGACATCGGCTAGGCTGACTTTGGCTGAGCCAGGTTGCAGCGGCTTCTGCTGGCTTTCGTGCGGCACCCAGCCCGTGAGCGTGACAATCTCGAAGGTCGCCGAGACACGGCCATTCGGCAGGCCGAAGCGGTCCTGATAAATCTCGGCTGCGCGCAAGAGCAGGCTTCGCGTTACGGGGGCGCGACGACGTTCGGCCAACGGATTGCTGGCGGCCATGGTTTTGAGTTCCTGCATCAGCGCTAGCGGCGACGCGTACGTCACCTCGATGATGTCGTTGTCGGCGACAGGCAACGCGAACCCCGCGCGTTGAAGCAGGCCGCCCAGGTCACGGACATCGGCAAACGGCGCGACCCGGGGAGAAGCGCCGCCGAGCACCTCGTCTTCCGCCAAAATCCAGGCTTCACGCAGCTCCTTCAGCGTTTCGCCACCGAGCAGCGCACCGAGAAACAGGCCATCCGGCTTCAGGGCGCGATTGATCTGGACAAGCACGCCCGGCAGATCGTTGACGAATTGCAGTGACAGCCCGGAGACGACGAGATCGAGAGCGGCTGGAGCGAACGGCAATGCTTCCTCGTCAGCGACGACCTTCCAGTCTTTCCCGCGCGAAAGAGCATCGTTGGCCGGTTCGACATCGACGATCCGGCCGATCGTTGGAAGCTGCCGGAGCCGCGCCGCCAACAGTCCATGATAGGCCCCTAGGCTGGCGGCCACAGGGAACTCCCGGCGCACGAAGACGAGGCGTTCGGCAAAGTCGTCGGCGACGCGTTCCAGCAGAAAATCGGGAAGCGGCTGGTCGGCGCGCATCCTGGCGATTCGATCGCGGCGGGCGCGGAGCAAAGTCCGGTCGAAAATGCGGGGCGCTACAGCCATTTTGTCTCTTTCCGCGGCGTCACGAGAACGGCGGCCGGGTTCCTCTCGCCCGCGTTAGCGCGTTGGGCTAGAGTTGTGCAATGTCGAATAGTCAGCCGGTTGCATATGAGGACTCCTCGGAGACATCGCGCCACGCCGGTCACTGGGCGTTCGCACGTGGTCTGAAGCACCTCGGACGCTCCGCTCTCGATGTTCTGCTGCCGCCACTGTGCCTTGGCTGCCAGACGCGCATTATGGACCACGATGCCCTGTGTCCATCATGCTGGCGGCAGGTCGCGTTCATCCGGCCGCCGCTGTGCGACAGGCTCGGAGTACCACTGGCAATAGACACCGGCGGACCGATGCTTTCGGCGGCTGCCATCGCCGATCCGCCAGACTACGACAGGGCGCGGGCCGTTGCCCGCTTCGACGGGCTGATGCGGCTGTTGATTCATGGTTTCAAATTCCACGACAGCCATAACGCGCGGCGGCTGTTCGGACGCTGGCTGGCGGTGGCGGGCGAAGAGTTGCTGGCGGACGCCGACGTGTTGATACCCGTGCCACTCGCGCGCTGGCGGCTGCTGTCGCGGCGGTTCAACCAGGCGCAAATTCTGGCCGCGGAAACAGGCCGGCGCGCGGGCAAGCCGGTTAATCCTTTCGCACTCGTCCGCCGCCGCTCGACGGGACACCAGGTTGGACTAACCCGGGCGCAACGCCTTAAAAATGTGTCAGGTGTTTTCCGTGTTCCCGCCAACGAATTGCCGAACGTGTCCGGAAAAGCCATAGTTCTGATCGACGATGTGATCACGAGCGGCGCGACGGCTTCAGCCGCCGCAATTGCCCTCAGACGTGCCGGTGCACGGCGCGTGGATGTCCTCGCACTTGCTATTGTTTCAGAATGATATTCCTGAAACTGCAAAGGGCGTGACATAGGCGCGGCACAGCGGCGCAAAACTGCAAAGCAAGGTTGCATGACCTCGCGAACGCGCTACTTTTGATTCGAATGATTTCTAATGGCGTAGTGAGAGGCGCCGAGCAATGCCGAAGGTGACGGTCTACACGGCTGGAAATTGCTGTTTTTGCCATATGGCGAAGGATTTGTTGCGTCGCAAAGGCGCGGCCTTCGAAGAGGTCGACCTGACTGGACGGAGCGATCTACGCGCGGAGCTGACCTCGCGCTCGGGTGGCCGGCGGACAGTCCCTCAAATCTGGATCGGCGACGTGCACGTCGGCGGCTGCGACGACCTTTACGATCTCGATAGATCGGGCCGGCTTGATACGCTGCTGACGGCGTCCTGAGATGGCATCCGGGTCCAAGACGGCTTTTCGCGCGGCGCTCGTCCAGATGCGGGCGGGCCGTGACGTCGGACGCAACGTCACTGACGCCGTCTCGCTCATCAAAGAAGCGGCCAGCAAAGGCGCGGTCTACATCCAGACGCCGGAATGCACGACGCTGATGGAACTCGACCAGCCGCGCCTGATGGCCGAGACGAAGCCAGAGCAGAGCAACCCTTCCCTTCAGGCTTTCACCGACGCTGCCCGTAAGCAGAAGATCTGGCTGCACATCGGCTCGATGGCGGTCAAGGTTGCCGAGGGACGATTGGCGAACCGGTCCTATCTTATTGCGCCGGACGGCAACGTCGCGGCGCGCTACGACAAGATCCATATGTTCGACGTCGACCTCGGCGGCGGCGAGATCTATAGCGAAAGCGCGAACTATCAAGCGGGTCCGAGCGCCATGCTGGCGGATCTGCCGTGGGGCCGCCTCGGCCTGACGATTTGCTACGATTTACGCTTTCCGGCGCTGCATCGGGCTCTCGCCAAGGCCGGGGCTAAGTTCATCGCCGGACCAGCCGCCTTCACGCGGACCACCGGCGAAGCTCACTGGCACACCCTTTTGCAAGCGCGCGCTATAGAGACGGGCACGTTCGTTCTGGCGGCGGGCCAGGGCGGCTTGCATGAGAATGGCCGGGAGACGTTCGGCCATAGCCTTATCATCTCACCGTGGGGCGAAATCCTTGCGGAAGCGGGCGTCGATCCCCAGGTCATTACTGCGGATATCGACGCCGCCTACGCGGATCAGATCCGGCGGAAAATTCCGTCGTTGATGCATGACCGCGATTTCGATGTCGTCGTCGCGACACCTTCGAAATCGCCGCACCTGGTACACGAGCAGTGATCAAATATCTTCTAGGATGTGCCTCCGGGCACGAGTTCGAGAGCTGGTTTCGCGCCAGCGCTGACTTCGACGCGCAGTCTCGCTCGGGTGAAATCGCGTGTCCGCACTGCGGTTCGATCGAAGTCAGCAAGCTGCCGATGGCGCCTTCGGTCGTCACCAAGCGTGCGGCGCTCCCAGCACAATCGACGCAAGACGCCAGTCCAGCGGCTGCCGGGGGTGGCGGCAACGGCGCTGCGGTGCGCGAGGCGCTCAGGGCCTTCGCTCAGAAGATTATTGCCAATACTGAGGACGTCGGGCCGCGGTTCGCCGAAGAAGCCCGTAAAATGCACTTCGGAGAGACAGAAGAGCGCCAAATCCGCGGCAGCTCGACGCTCGAAGAGGCCCAGGAGCTTGCAGAAGATGGCGTGCCGTTCGGCATTCTGCCCACGCCTCCGGACGAGCTAAATTAACCACCGAACCGATGCTTGCCCTTTTCCGGCGCAGTTCGCCGATCAGAGAGGCATTTTGACGGTTGCGAGACAGGCCGGAAGCGGTGCAAACATCTTCCGATAGGGCAGTACGCCCTACGGAGATCACGCCTGAATGACCTCGACCGTTGCCCGACTCGATCCGTCCGTGCGCGCTGCCAACCGCGCCGGTCCCGCAATCCGTCACGATTGGACGAGTGAAGAAGCGCTGGCGCTCTACGAGCTGCCATTCATGGATTTGCTCTTCCGCGCCCAAAGTGTCCACCGGACATCGTTCGATCCCAATAAAGTCCAGATGAGCCGCCTGCTGTCGATCAAGACCGGTGGCTGCGCGGAAGACTGCGGGTACTGCAGCCAGTCGGCCCATCACAAGACCGGCCTCAAGGCCTCAAAGCTGATGGAAGTCGAGCGGGTTATTTCGGAAGCGAAGAAAGCCAAGGCCGCGGGCGCGACGCGCTATTGCATGGGCGCGGCATGGCGCAGCCCCAAGAGCCGCGACATGGACGTCGTCGTGGCGATGGTCGAAGGCGTCAAAGCGCTCGGCATGGAAACATGCATGACGCTCGGCATGCTGACGGATGACGACATCGTCAAGCTACGCGACGCGGGCCTCGACTACTACAATCACAACGTCGATACGTCGGAAGCCTATTACAGCAAGGTGATTACGACGCGCACTTACGCCGACCGGCTAGACACACTCGCGCGCGTTCGTGATGCGGGCATGAAGGTTTGCTCGGGCGGCATCGTCGGCATGGGCGAAGAGCGCCAGGACCGCGTCGACATGCTGGTGACGCTCGCCAATCTCGACGAACATCCCGAGAGCGTGCCGATCAACATGCTGATCGCCATTCCGGGAACGCCGCTCGAAGATACCAAGCAGATCGATCCGATCGATTTCGTGCGCACCATCGCGGTCGCCCGCATCATGATGCCGAAGTCGTTCGTCCGTCTCTCGGCCGGGCGCACCGACATGAGCGATGAGATGCAGGCGTTATGTTTTTTTGCGGGTGCAAACTCGATCTTCGTCGGCGAAACGCTGCTGACCGCCGACAATCCCGGCGAAGACAAAGACGGCAAACTTTTCGCCAAGCTCGGGCTTTCGGCGCTTGAACTCGATATCGACACGTCTCCGGAGCACGAGCCCGCGACGTGCGCGGGACATCAGGATGCCAGGCAATCATGAGCGTGCGCTCGACGCGCTCTCCCGCCGTGGGCGTCTGAGAACGCTCGAACCGGCGCACGGACTGGATTTCACGTCGAACGATTATCTCGGCTTGGCGCAATCGCGCGCGCTTGCCGACGCCATCGAAGGGGCGATTGCGCGTGGCGTTCCGGTCGGCTCGGGCGGATCGCGTCTGTTGCGCGGCAATCATGCTGAGCACGAGCTTTTAGAGCAGGAAGCGGCGCACTTCTTCGGCGGCGAGACCGCGCTTTATTTCGGTGGCGGCTTCATTGCCAATACCGCGCTTTTTTCGACGTTGCCTGCACGCGGCGATCTCATCGTCTACGATGAGTTGATCCACGCCAGCGCGCATGAAGGCATGCGGCTGTCGAAGGCTGAGGCAAAGGCCGTGCGCCATAACGATGCGCAAGGTGTTGACGACGCGATCACGGCATGGCGCGCGACCGGCGGCACCGGGCAGCCGTGGATTGCGATCGAGAGCCTCTACAGCATGGACGGTGATCGCGCGCCGATAGCGGAACTCGCGACAATCGCGGATCGTCATGAGGCGATGCTGATCGTCGACGAAGCACATGCCACGGGCGTGCTCGGTCCGGATGGGCGCGGCCTCGCCGCCGATCTCGAAGGCCGCGAAAACGTCGTCACGGTGCATACATGCGGAAAGGCGTTGGGCGCGATGGGCGCGCTTGTGATTGCGCCGCGCACTATCCGCGATTTTCTGGTCAATCGCGGTAGAGCCTTTGTTTACGCGACGGCACCGTCGCCGCTGATGGCTGCCGCCGTGCGCGCGGCGCTCAACATTTGCCGCAACGATCCGCTGCGGCGCCAGCGCTTGCACGATCTCGTCGCGTTTGCCGCGCGGGAACTGACGACGAAAACGCGCTTTGCGGCTTCCGGCTCGCAGATCCAGCCACTTATCATCGGCAGCGACGGCACGGCGATGGCGCTTGCGACAGCGATGAAGACCAGGGGTTACGACATCCGCGCGATCCGTCCGCCGACCGTGCCGGAAGGCACGTCACGGCTTCGACTCACGATTACGCTCAATGTTTCCGAGCTTGAAATTACGCGCCTCATCGACGATCTCGCGGCGGCTGAAGCGGAGAATGCAGCATGACCATCCGCATCGTCGTCGCCGGCACCGACACGGATGTCGGCAAGACCGTTTTTTCCGCGGCGCTGACGAGCGCGCTCGACGGCTATTACTGGAAGCCGGTGCAGTCGGGCCTTCAAGGTGAGACGGATTCCGATGTCGTCAGCCGCGTGACCGATCTCGCGCAGTCGCACATCCTGCCGGAAGTCTATCGGCTGAACACGCCCGCATCGCCGCATTTCGCCGCCGAAATCGATGGCGTCGAGATTGATGCCCGGCAGCTATCGCCATTTGGGCTGCCGACTCCGCTCGTCGTCGAGACAGCGGGCGGATTGATGGTGCCGCTGACGCGCCGACTTCTGCAGGTCGATCTTTTGGCGCAGTGGCGTCTTCCGGTGATCCTGTGCGCATCGACAAAACTCGGCACGATCAACCATTCGTTGTTGTCGATCGAAGCGTTGAAGCGCCGAGCGATTCCTATTCTAGGCGTCGCATTCATCGGCGATGCGAATAGCAATAGCGAACAAGCGATCACTTCATTCGGAGGCGTTCGGCGCCTGGGCCGCCTCCCGCGGCTTGCCAAGCTCGATGCCCACAGCCTGCAACGCGCATTCGCCGAGAATTTCTCCGTTGCCGACGTCCTCGACATCGGGGCGGTCGGCCCATGACTACGTCACCGATCTGGCATCCGTTTACGCAACATGCGCTCGAACCCGATATGCGCCGCATTCGGGCCGCTGAAGGCGCGTGGCTCGAAGCCGACGATGGGCAACGGATCTTCGACGGCGTGTCGTCGTGGTGGGTCATCACGCACGGGCACCGGCATCAGAAAATCATCGCGGCAATGCGAGAGCAGGCGGAGGTGCTGGATCAGGTAATTTTCGCGGGCTTCACGCACGCGCCCGCGGAGGCCGTCGCGGCGGGATTGTTGAAAATCGTGCCGCCGGGGCTGTCGCACGTTTTCTTTTCCGACAGCGGCTCAACGTCGGTTGAGGTGGCGCTGAAAATGGCGCTCGGCTACTGGAAAAATATCGGCGCCAAGCGCACGCGTATTCTGGCGCTTGAGCACGGCTATCACGGCGATACCATCGGCACGATGTCGGCGGGGGCGCGCGGAGTGTTCAACGCTGCCTACGAGCCACTTTTATTCGAGGTCGGCCGCATTCCCTATCCGAAACCGCATCACGCGCAGCCGACGTTCGATGCGCTCGAGATTGCATGCCGCAAAGGCGACGTGGCGGCCTTTATCTGTGAGCCTCTGGTGCTCGGCGCGGGCGGGATGTTGTTCTATGACGCCGACACTCTGAACGAGATGCATTGCATCTGCAAAGCACACGACGTGCTGTTCATTGCCGACGAAGTCATGACGTGCTTCGGGCGCACCGGCACCGTTTTCGCGTGCGAACAGGCCGGCATCGCGCCGGACATCCTGTGCGTCGCAAAGGGGCTGACAGGCGGCTCAATCCCGCTTGCCGTGACGCTCTCAACTGATGCGATTTATGACGCGCATCTTTCGAAAGATCGGTCGCGGACGTTTTTTCATTCTAGTTCATACACGGCCAATCCGATCGCCTGCGCCGCGGCGGCGGCCAATCTCGATATCTGGCGGACCGAGCCCGTGCTGGAGCGCATCCTTGCACTCTCTCAAAAACAGGCTTTGTGTCTCAACGAACTGCAAACCGATCCGCGCTTTGCGAACTTGCGGCAACTCGGGACGATTTCGGCGTTTGAGCTTGCTGACCTTCAACCCGGCTATCTGGCTGACGTTGCCTTGAAGCTCAGAGCGCGATTACTGGAGCGCGGCGTTCTGCTTCGGCCGCTTGGCTCTACGGTCTATATCATGCCTCCCTATTGCACGACGAAGGATGATCTTCGGTTCGTCTACAACGTCCTTAGCGACGCCGTTGACGAGGTGCTGGCATGAGCGGAGTCGCCATCGTCGGGCACGGGCATTATGCGCCGGAGCGCGTCGTGCCGAACCGCCAGATCGAAGCGAGGCTCGGTCTCGAAGCGGGCTGGATCAAGCGGCGCACCGGAATCGACGCGCGGCGATACGCAGCCGAGGGCGAAGCGCTCTCTGATATTGCGGTCAAAGCTGGCGAGATGGCCCTGGCGCGGTCCGGCATGTCGCGCGACGACGTCGGGCTGCTGCTGCTTGCGACGTCAACACCCGATCATTTGCTGCCGCCGTCAGCGCCGCTTGTCGCGCATCGCCTCAGGCTTTCGAATGCGGGTGCAATCGACATGGCGGGCGCATGTGCGGGTTTTCTCTACGCGTTGACGCTTGCCGATAGTTTCGTGCGCACGCAGGGTATTCCGGTGCTCGTCATCGCGGCGAATATTCTTTCCCGCCGCATCAATGAAAGCGATCGGGGCAGTAGCGTGCTGTTCGCGGATGCGGCCGGCGCGGTCTTGCTGGCGCCGACCGAGCGTCGCGATGCTGGAATTATCGGCGCGCATCTCGCGTCGAAAGGTCAGCACTACGATCTGATCAAGATTCCGGGCGGCGGCAGCAGGATGCCGTTTTCCCAGATTACGGATCCGAAAGACGTCCTAATGGTGATGGAGGACGGCAAAGCCGTCTATCAGGGCGCCGTCGCGATCATGACGGACTGCGCCGAACGTTCGCTTGCAAAAGCGGGGCTCGCGCCGTCGGCGGTGACGGACCTTATTCCGCATCAAGCCAACGCGCGGATGATGACCACCATTGCGCACCAACTCGACATTCCGCCGGACCGTCTGCGTTCGACAATCGAGAACTTCGGCAACAGCTCGGCCGCGACGATACCGTTTACGCTGTCGGCGACGGCCGAAGCGCGGCCCTACAAGCAGGGCGACGTCGTGTTGATGACGGCGGCGGGCGCGGGATTGACCGGCGGCGCCGCCGTCTTCCATTGGTAGATTTCGCCGTTACTGACGAATGCCTTCAATGTTGAGGATCAACTCGACGTCCTTCGTTGCGGGGCCGAGATTGCGCAGGATACCGAAGTCGGCAAGCGTGATTTTCGTCGTGCCAGTGAAACCATCGCGATAGCCACCCCAGGGATCCTTGCCGCCGCCGACGTGCTCGGCATCGATCACGACTTCCTTGCTGGTGCCGTGCAGCGTGAGATTGCCGGTGACGGTTGCCTTGTTCGGGCCTGTCGATTTGATGCTTGTGCTTTCAAACGTGGCAGTCGGATATTTGTCGGTGTCGAGAAGGTCGGCGCCACGCAGATGCTTGTCACGCAGAGCAAGGTTTGTATCGACACTGGTGGTGTCGATATCGACTTTCACTTTCGAGGCGTCGGGGTTCTTGTCGTCGAACGCGAACGTACCGGAGAATTTGTCGAAGCGGCCGATGATCCAGCTGAAGCCCAGATGGTTGACCTTGAACGTGATCGATGCGTGAGCATTGTCGGTGTCGATCTTGTAGTCGGCAGCCATCGCCGGGGTAGACATCACAACCGCCGCCAACGATACGGCGAACGCTGCGTATTTGACCTTCATTGCTAATTTCCCTTTTCTAAGGTGCGTGATGAACTCTTTGGGCCGGACCACATGCGGGTCAGGATCTCGCTTCTGTCGATGATGTGATGCTTCAATGCCGCGATCGCATGAATGACGGCGAGCACAATGACGGCATACGCGAGAATGCGATGTATATTGCCGGCGGGCGTTTCGAGGCCGGGCAGCTTCGTAATTGCGGGCACGTCGAACCAGCCGAAGACGCTGACGGGCGCGCCATCCGCCGTCGAGATCAGGTAACCGCTGATCAGCAACGCGAACAACAGCAGGTAGAAGCCCCAATGGACCGCGAACGACGCTTTTCGCTCAAGCGGCGAAAGCTCGGCGTCGGAGGGCTTCGAATTGACCATGCGCCAGATCAGACGAACGATCAGCGCAAATAATAGAACCATTCCAAGGCTGCGATGAATGTCGGGCGCAGAATTGTAATAGGGGCTGTAGTAGTCGAGTCCGACCATCCAGAGGCCGAGGGCGAACATGGCGACGATCGCAACGGCCATAAGCCAATGAAACAGGCGCGAAATAAGCCCGTAACCGTCCAATGTGTCGCGAATGTACATATTGCTCCCGCCTTGCGCGATGTGCGCGCATCGCCCCTTTGGCGACACATGCAAGCACAGGCGAGAGCTTTCAAGAGGGCACAAAAAAGGAACCGGGCGGGACTGCTGTTCAGTCTGCTGTTGCGCCGGCGACCACGTTCACATCGACGCTGACACTGACGGCATGTTCGCCGCCGCCGCGCAGGACCCCGCTGATCGGACTGACGTCATCGTAGTCGCGGCCGAATGCGACCGTTATGTGCTCGTCGCGGACGATGATGCCATTGGTCGGATCGAGATCAACCCAGCCATATTCCGGTGACCAGACTGAGATCCACGCGTGCGACGCATCGGCGCCTTGCAGCTTTGGACGTCCCGCGGGCGGATGGGTGTGGAGATAGCCGCTGACGTAGCGCGCCGGAATGCGAAGCGCGCGCAAACCCGCGAGTGCCAGATGCGCGAAATCCTGACAGACGCCGCGACGCATGGCGAAGACCTGCGTGACCGGCGTTGACACATCGGTGGCATGCGGATCGAATTTGAAATCGTTGTAAATCCGCATGACGAAATCCATCGCGCCTTCGAGGACCGGCCGCATCGGCGTGAACGAGAAAGCTGCATAGTCGGCGATTTCCAATGTCGGCGTCGTCAAGCGCGAGGCGCAGCGGTACATCAAAATATCGACATCGCGCTGCTGTGCCGCTTCGTGCAGACACGGATCGAGCGCGTCCCACGGCGTCGTCGCGGTCAGATCAACGGGCGGCGGCAGTGATTTCTCGACGGTGCTGCGTGCGAGCAGCACCAGCTCCTGATGCGGTTCCTCGATATCAAGAACGACTTCGACGTTGCCGAATGTGTCGATGCGCTCCTGTCGCGATGCCGGCGCAGGCTCGACGAGCAGACTGTGATTGCGAACGATCTGCCCAGGCATTGCGCGCGGCGACATATGCACGAGGTGCAATGATTGCACCACGGTCGACCGGTAACGGTAGTGCGTCTTATGGACGATATCGAAGATCATATCGAGGGACCAACCCTCGTGTGTGTCCGATGGGGCGCTTCATCGAGAACGTTGAAGTAGCGGCGCGAGATGGCATTGGACAGCTCAGGCAACATGTCGAGCTGATCCATCAGCAGGCCTTCAAGCGTCTTGGCGGTCTCTTCTTTCGCCATGGCTTCGACATCGGCCAGACGGATCGACGTCAGAAGCGCAATGATAAGACGGCGGTCGTCGGGCAATCCCGCACCTTGTGATGAATCCGGCAGGCTTTCGAGATGGCGCGCGATGGCTGAGAGCTGATAGGCAAGGCTTCGCGGATTTGTCTCGTCAAGCAACAGCAAATCCAAGACCAACGGCAGCATCGGATCGAGTCGATAGCGCGAGCGATAGGTGATAAAGCTGTCCGCGAGTTCGAGCAGCAGCAGCAGGCTGCTCGACGTCTCTTCCGGATCGGACACCGGGATGAAGAGCGTCAGAATAGCTTCGCTGAGATTTTGCGCGCGTTCGATGCGCCGTCCCATGTCGAGGAACGACCAGCCGAAGTTGCGCGTCATGTTCTCGTGCATAAAGCCGTTGAATGCCGCGACGGCGGTGATGCCCTCATCCAGTAGATCGAGAATTTCGACGGGGTGGGCCGAGTTAAGAGCTTTGCGCCAAGGCTCACCGCCGCGGAATTTGCTCAAAGTCTGCCAGGCTTCGAGCGAGAGGCGGTCACGGACAAGGTGTGCAACCCGATAGAGCCCGTCGAGCGTGCGTTCGAGCGTGCGCGAACCGAGCCCTGTCGTGATGAGGCGGCGGCACAGACGCTCGATTTCATCGTCGGGCGGCGTTTCGCGACTGCCTATAACGGAACTCAGGTCTTTGCCGAGTAGCACCTCAAGGCATTTGCGTGCGGCACGCTGGCCAGTATCTGGCCCACTGTCTTCTTCGACGCGACGTAGCGCGCCGCGCAGCACGCGCATCGTCCAGTCGGCGCGTTCGCTGTATCGGCCGAGCCAAAAGAGGTCATCGGCGACGCGGCTTTGAATAACGCGTTGCGATCTCTCGACCCGCGCGGTCGCGAGGGTTGGGCGCCAGAGACTGATGTGCGGCGCCTGCTCGCCTTCGCCGATCACCCAAACGTCTCGTGTCTGCCCGTCAGGGGCGCTTAGTGCAACGGCACGGCCCGGAGCGACGCACATCGCAAGGCCACCGGGCATCACCTGATATTCGCCTGACGAAGTGCGGGAGATGTAAACGCGTATTGCGAACGGCTTCGGGACAAGGCCGCCGTCGGCGTAGACTGGGGACGAACTGAACCCGATCTTTTCTTCGGCGACGAGCGTCGCGCCATGCAGCGCAATTTCGTGCCGCATCTTTTCGCGTTCCGATGTCGACAGCGCCCGCGCTTCCCAACCCAGCGCGGCCTGCCCTGGTCTACCGGTTCCTTCCTGCGCCTTGCGAATGGTGAAGCGTTCAGGGTTCGCAAACAGCTCTTGACGGGCATCGGCATTGCCGAGCCAGCGGCGATGCGCATCCTGGAGCTGAAGGTCTTCACCGAGAATATGCTGCGCGAGTTGCGGCAGATAGGGGCCGAGACCACGGTTTTGCGCCAGCGCGGTCCCGATGGCGTTGACGACGAGATGCGGCGATTTCCGGCAAACCCTGAGCAAACCGGATGGACCGATGAAACCCGTCGGATCAAGCTCCAGCGGATCGCTCGATTTGCCGCTGATGCAGCGTACGATCAGATCGAGTTCCTTCAGTCCTTCGAGCGTCTTGAGATAGACCTGGGAATTTCTGGTTTTGAGATCGTGGCCTTCGACGATCAGATAACCGAGGTAACGAGCGAGATAGGCGTGCGAGAAATAGTCTTCGTGATGCGGTCCTGGCGTCAGCAGCGCGATGCGCGCGTTTTCGCGACCGCTGTGCAGCGTCAGCGTCGATTGCAGTTCTTGAAAATAGGGCGCCAAGCGACGGGCGTTGCAGTCCTTGAAGATATCGCCCGCAACGTGGGTATGAACGACGCGATTGGCGAGCGTGAAGCCAATGCCGGCCAGCGTCTCGGTGTGATTGTCGATGACGTGCCACTGGCCGTCCTCGCCCCGCGCGAGATCGGCGGCATAGAACATCAGCCCACCCGCATTCGGCAGCACGCCTTTGCAAGGGACGAGATAGGCCGGATCGGAGAACAGCAGTTCGGCGGGAATGAGACCCTGGCGGACCAAATTCTGGTCGCCGTAGACATCATTCAGAATGGCGTCAAACAACCGTGCACGCTGAATGAGGGCGCGTTCGAGGCCCCGCCATTCGGCCGCCGAAATGACGACAGGGAGAAGATCAAGAGACCAGCGCTGTGCCGACGTGTTTGGGTCGGCGAAAATATCGTAGGCGATGCCCGTTTCGCGGACCCGGCGGGCGAGGCGCGCTGAGCGCAACTCGCGTTCGGCGTCGGTCAGCTGCACCAAACCATCGAGCAGCGGACGCCAGTGCTCGCGGATCGCGCCGCCGTCTTCCAGCAGCTCGTCAAATCCTGAAACCTCCTGGCGCCGGTAGGCGCTCAAAAGGTTGAACAATGGCTCCGCTTTCATTGCCGCTGCTGTCGTCATTCCGACTGGTCCACGCCGCGACGGTCCCCCAAATCACCGATTGAACGACACACACTATCATGTGCCGAATCGCCGTCCGCAAGCGAGGCTCTGCGGCAAATGCGGAGGGAACCGCTGTGGAAACGTTTCCGTTGGCGATTTTCAGCCCGGATTGCGCCGAAGATCGAGGGTCGCCGGGTAATCCGGGTTAACGCTCTCGGACCTGACGTGCATCGGACCTGCCGTATGACCTTCTGCGTCGAAACGGGCGAGGCGGCGGCCCTCGGCTTCGTAGGCGTTGATCGGAAACACCTCGAAGTTGCGGCCGCCGGGGTGGGCGACATGGTAGCGGCAGCCCGCAATCGAGCGGCCGGACCAAGTATCGACGACGTCGAACGTCAGCGGCACGTGCGGCGGAATGGTCGGATGAAGCGCGGACGGCGGCCACCAAGCGCGGTAGCGAACGCCTGCGACGGCTTCGCCCCAATTTCCCGTGCCGGTAAGCGGCAGAGGCCGGCCGTTACAGGTCACGACGTATCGGTCGCCGGTCTGCCCCTTAACCTTTACCTCGACACGCTCGAGCGAAGAATCGACGTATCGGGCTGTGCCGCCCGCAGTGCTTTCCTCGCCGAGGACGTGCCATGGCTCCAAAGCCTGACGCAGCTCAAGGGTCAGGTTGTCAGCGGTGATGGTGCCGAAAAGCGGGAAGCGGAATTCGAAATGCGGGCGGAACCATTCGAGTTCGATCGGTAGTCCTGCCTCTTTGAGGTCGGCGATGACGGCTGAAAGATCGGCCCAGATGTAGTGCGGCAGCATGAAACGATCGTGCAGCGCGGTACCCCAACGAACGAGCTTCTGGCGGTAGGGTTTCTCCCAGAACATCGCGATCAAGGCGCGGAGCAGAAGCTGCTGCGCCAAACTCATGCGGGCGTGCGGGGGCATTTCAAACGAGCGGAACTCGACGAGGCCCAGGCGGCCCGTCGGCCCATCCGGCGAGTAGAGCTTGTCGATGCAGATCTCGGCGCGGTGGGTGTTGCCGGTGACGTCGATCAGCAGGTTGCGGAACAGGCGGTCCACCAGCCACGGTGGGATGTGGCCCAATCCCGGATTCGGCACCTGCGAAAGGGCAATCTCAAGCTCGTAGAGCGACTCGTGGCGTGCTTCGTCGGTGCGCGGCGCCTGGCTCGTCGGGCCGATGAACATGCCGGAGAAGAAGTACGACAGCGCCGGATGGTTCTGCCAGTAGGTGACGACCGATGCCAACAGATCGGGGCGGCGGAGGAACGGACTGTCGGCGGGCGTGATGCCGCCAAGCACGATATGATTGCCGCCGCCGGTTCCGGTGTGGCGGCCGTCGAGCATGAACTTTTCGGCGCTGAGACGAGCGTTGTGCGCTTCCTCGTAAAGGGCTGTCGTGATCGCGACCGAGCTTTCCCAACTCGTCGAAGGATGAATGTTGACTTCGATGACACCTGGGTCCGGCGTCACCTTGATCACATTGAGGCGCGCGTCCGGCGGCGGATTGTAGCCTTCGATCTGCACTGGCACGCCGGTCTGCTTGGCGGCCTCTTCGACAGCCGCGACCAGCGCCGCATAGTCTTCGGCATCGTAAAGCGGCGGCATGAACACGCAGACGGCGTTGCCGCGCGGCTCGATCGCCAGGGCCGTGCGGACCGATCCCGATATTTCCGGCGCGACGCTAGCTTGCTGGCTTACGGGCGGTGCTTCGAGCGTCACGACGCGGCGCTGCTGCAAAAGGATCGTGCGTTCAGGAAGCGGTCGGTTCGGGCCCATCGGATCGCGCTCGATCACATGCGGATAGTCGAGCGGAGAGACGATCGGAAACGACTGCAGGGGAAGGCGGAACCCTGCCGGTGAATCGCCGGGAATGAGGAAAAGGTGATCGCGCCGGAGCGCCCAGCGCTCAGTGACCCAGCGGCGGCCTCTATCGGCTGTCTGCCACGCCTGGATCGGCAGCACATAACTCGCGACCGCGCCAAGACCGCGATCGAATACGCGGGCAATGCGGGCACGCTCAGCCGGGTCTTCGAGTTTATTGTCTTCAGCCGTGACATTGATCGGCAGTTTTCGTTCCACAAGAAGAAAGTGCGCCGGGTCTTCGTAAGCCGGCATGGCGCTGTCTTCGGGCAGGCCGAGTTGCCTGCACACGCCGCGCATCAGCTTGTCCGCGTCTTCCGGCATCGCCGGGCGGGCGACGCTTTCGCTGACGATCAGATCCTGATTTTCCCAGAGTGGCTGCCCGTCGCCCCGCCAGTAGAGTGCAAAAGCCCAGCGCGGCAGTTGCTCGCCGGGATACCATTTGCCCTGGCCATAATGCAGCATCGCGCCCGGTGCGAACCGTTGCTGCAAACGGCGAACGAGTTCGTCGGCATAGCGGCGCTTGGTCGGCCCAACCGCAGCCGTGTTCCACTCTGCGCCTTCCATGTCGTCCGCTGAAACGAACGTTGGCTCGCCGCCCATGCTGAGGCGAACGTCGCCTTTCGTCAGACGTTCGTCGACGGCTTTTCCGGTTTCGACGATCGTCTTCCAGGTTTCGTCGTCGTAGGGCTTCGTGACGCGCGGGGTTTCGCGAATGCGCGTCACCGCCATCACGAAGTCGAATTCGACCTCGGCCTTGGTGTGACTGCCGGTGATCGGCGCAGCGCTGATGGGATGCGGCGTGGCAGCCAACGGGATATGGCCTTCGCCTGCGAGAAGGCCCGAGGTCGCGTCGAGGCCGATCCAGCCAGCGCCGGGGATGTAGACCTCACACCAGGCATGCAGATCCGTGAAATCGGTATCGGTGCCGGCAGGGCCGTCGAGCGGCTTCACGTCGGGCTTCAGCTGGATCAGGTAGCCGGAGACGAACCGCGCGGCGAGGCCGACGTTGCGCATGATCTGCGTCAGCAGCCAGGCGCTGTCACGGCAGGAGCCTGAAGCATTTGACAGCGTCTGCTCGGGCGTCTGGACGCCGGGCTCCATGCGGATCAGGTAGCCGACGTCGCCTTGCACCATGCGATTGAGATCGCAGATGAAATCAATCGTCGTCTGCGGTTTGGTACTGACCTTTTCGAGATAGCGCTTGAGGTTCGGGCCAACGGCATCCGGCACGAGATAGGGCGCAAGCTCCTGCTTCAGGTGGTCGTCATAGGTGAAGGGCCAGTCCTTGGCGGCTTCCTCGATGAAGAAATCGAAGGGATTGATCACCGCCATATCGGCGACGAGGTCGACGGTCGCGGAGAATTCCGTCGTCTCCTCCGGCATCACAACGCGCGCCAGGAAATTGCCGAACGGGTCCTGCTGCCAATTGAGAAAATGCGTCTTCGGCGTGATGGTCAGCGAATAGCTGAGAATGGGGGTCCGGCAGTGCGGCGCCGGGCGGAGCCTGACGACTTGCGGCCCCATGTTGACACGTCGATCGTAGCGGTAGCTCGTTTTATGGGTCAGCGCGACGTGGAGGACCATGGATGAGGCATTATCCCTGTTTGATCTCGCGATGGACGCCCGTCAGACGAGCGCTTGGCAACGAAATACGTCTACCTGCGTTAGCGGTCCGATAGATGTGGTACAAGCGTGGTGCAGCCTAAAAACTGCGCAGCCTAAAATTCTGCTGGACGTTTGGGCAGAATGCTGAAGAATTGGCGGCCCCCTGCGTTTTATGAAGGCAACTGCGTGACTTATCCGCAAAATCGCTTGAACGGAAGCCGTGACGTCGCCGCCGAGTGCTTTGGTACCATGCCGGAAAGGCAAACATTCCCCTTCAGGAGTTGGCGGTCGCCAGAATGAAGAATTTTGCCTGCGCGAACTGCGGAAACACCGTTTATTTCGAGAACGTGACGTGCGTGAAATGCGGTAGCACGCTTGGCTTCGATAGCGCCGAGCAGGCGATCGTGGCGATCGCAGATGCGGGCTTAAGCGAAACCACACCCGACGTTCCGATCTTCCGCAAGCTCAATGCCGGTCCAGATGACGTTGCGCTGCACTACTGTGCCAATGCCGAATTCGGCGTTTGCAATTGGCTGACGCCCGACAGTGAAAGCCACATCTTCTGCAAGGCCTGCGACCTCAATCGCATCATTCCCAATCTCTCCGAACCCGGCAGCCTGCTCGCTTGGCGCGCTATCGAGCACGCCAAGAAGCGGCTGGTCTATTCGCTGTTGCGGTTCGGTCTGCCGTTTGACGGCTCAGCTTCGACAAAAGGCCCGCTGACATTCGACTTCGTCCGCAATGCGCTGACGGGCCATCTCGATGGCGTCGTGACCATTGACGTCAGCGAAGCCGATGCGGTCGAACGGGAACGACAGCGCCAGCAGTTCGATGAGCCTTATCGCTCGCTGCTTGGTCATCTTCGCCACGAAAGCGGCCATTACTATTGGATGGTGCTCGTCGAAGAAGCGGGACGACTTGAAGAGTTTCGCGAAATCTTTGGCGACGAACGTGACGATTACGATGCGGCGCTGGCCCGCCACCACGCCCACGGTCCAGCGGCCGATTGGCAAGAGCAATACGTGTCAGCCTATGCCAGCGCGCACCCATGGGAAGATTGGGCCGAGACGTGGGCGCATTATCTTCACATGGTCGATGCGCTCGACACCGCTGCGGCCGAAGGCATGGAAGGACACG
This sequence comes from Hyphomicrobium sp. MC1, assembly GCF_000253295.1. Taxonomy (NCBI): domain Bacteria; kingdom Pseudomonadati; phylum Pseudomonadota; class Alphaproteobacteria; order Hyphomicrobiales; family Hyphomicrobiaceae; genus Hyphomicrobium; species Hyphomicrobium sp. MC1. The sequence continues at coordinate 4,286,946 of NC_015717.1, forward strand.
GCCTTCGGCTCGACATTCGAGACGATATTTATTCCAGCGTGACGTTCGGAGCGTTGATGGCGCGGTGGATTCCGCTCACCATCGCCATGAACAGCCTCAGCCGAAGCATGGGGCATGACGATTTCTATCCATTCGTCATTCCCGAGCCTGCCTACGACAAGCTGGCGTTCGTACATCGCATGATCCACGAGCGCATCGAGCAACAGCCGCAAGAGCCGGCCGCATCAGAGAATGCTCAAACATTAAACTTGACTACATAAGTATACATTAGCTTAATGGGGCATCTGCCATTTGCGGGGCCTTGAACCCCGATACTTTGGAGAGAAGCCACATGAAGCGCTCACAGTTCGATGGTGAGCGGTTTGACGTATGCGATACGTCCAACGCCGCGCTCGCCGCTTCGATGTTTTCAGCCTCCGTTGGAATGATCTGGGATTTCGCGACGGGTCACGTTTCTGCTTTCGACCGCATGCTGTCAGATCTATCGGAAGATACGTCCGACGAGACGGCATCATAACCGCCAGCGACGTTTGCCGGTCGCAGCGCCTCGCTGAGTAGGTCGACGCGGCCATTCAAGCCCTTCTTCCCCTTCCTAACCCGCGGATGAACAGCAATGCGGAATAAGACCTCCAAACCCAATACCCATGCCCAAGACGGCGAAGATGTGTGCGCCGGACATGCGCTCGGATTTCCTCTTCGTAGCGAACTCGGATTTTCTCCGGTCGAGAACGTTACGCTCGATGTCTTTCGCGCAGTTTGCGAAGTCTACACCAGCGGCTCGGCGCGGCCCTGGGAGATCGCCATCAAGATCTCGGAAGAAAATCTCGGAATGGGCGATGGGCCACTTCTTGTCGCACGCGTGACGTCATTGCTTCGGGCGCTTCGCGCTGAACGAAAGATCGGCTTTTCCTACCTCAGCGTCGGCTGTCAGCATGTGTCGCCCGATGAACTTGCCGTCGCAGGTCTTCTCAAGGCCGTGCGCACGCGCGATGAGCATGGCGTCCAACGCGGATTGATGCTGGCGCTCGACAAGCCTCAGACATCGACGCGGACACAATCCGCTGCTCGCTCTCTCGCCGCCCTTCAAATGCAGCTTGCGAGCACGCAGGTCGATAGCGGATCGGACGCTCCGGAATTGCAGGCGCAGACTGTTCAGGCCGTCTATCTGCACTAAGACCTAGATCGTCATGGTTGTTTTGAACCTTGTCCCGTTGAATGAGAGAATGCCGTCCAAAAAGCCGTTTGCCGGATCTATTCTGCACCAAGGCGAACCCGGCACTGAGACTTGCACGCCAGCGCCCGATGACCATCATCGGGATGCAAGCGAGCCCCCCATCCGCTATCGTGTGGATGAACTTCTCAAGGGCGGCCGCGAAGCGGTGCTCATTCATCGCGAACAAGCGTACCGCCTGCGGATCACATCAACAGGCAAGCTCATTCTGACGAAGTAATCTGTTCAACGGCCCATCAACAGGACTTGTTCAAATGCGCGTTGCAACACGACTTTTCATCATGGCTGGCGTGGCACTCGCTGCGGCGGCCACGGCGTCGTTCTCTCATCGCGCGATGGCAGCTGATGCGTCGGCTGGAACGCCGCGCATTTTATCGATTGGCGGTGACATAACCGAAATTCTCTATGACCTTGGCCAGCAGGATAAGATTGTCGCCGTGGACGTGACGAGCCAATTTCCACCCGAGGCTCTGAAAGAGAAGAAATCGGTCGGATACATGCGCGCGCTTTCGGCGGAAGGCACTCTGTCCGTCAATCCGACGCTGATCATCGCCTCCGATGGCGCCGGGCCGCCGGAAGTCGTCAACGCGCTGAAGAGCAGTGGCGTCCGTTACGTCGACATCGCCGACAAGCCGTCGGCGGAGGGCGTCCCCGCCAAGATCCGCCATATCGGAAGCGTGGTTGGCGCCGATGATGCAGCGAAGGCGCTGGCGTCGAAGGTCGAGTTTGAATTCGCAGCGCTCGAGAATGATAGAAAGCAAATCAAAACCCGCAAGAAAGCGCTGTTCATTCTCGCCATTCAAAACGGCCGCGCAACAGTGGCCGGTGCCGGCACATCTGCTGATTCCATTTTGCAGCTCGCGGGCGTCGACAACGCGGCGGCCGGGGTGAATGGTTTCAAACCGGTCAGCGACGAGCAATTGACGGAATTTGCTCCCGACGTTGTCGTGATGATGCGTCGAGGCACGACCGACGATCACAATGCGAGCCAAGCGTTGTCGCTCCCGGGCCTGAGCCAATCACCTGCCGCCCAAACAAAGAGCCTCATCGCAATGGATGGGCTATACCTGCTTGGCTTCGGACCGCGTGCCCCTTGGGCCGCACGCGACCTGATGAAGGCGATTTACGCAGAGGGCGGTCACGCGGCCGCAACGCCGTGACGACATTCGATACCAAACTTGCCTGGGTAGGAGCGACCGTCAGACCATCACGCGGTAAAGTTTTTTTTGCGCTCGCGGCTGTGCTCCTAGTGGTCGCAGTACTTTCACTCGCCATCGGACCAACCGGAATTTCGCTTCAGGCGTTGCCGCGTGCACTCGAAGCCTCGCTTGGCTTGACGACGGAAGCTGCCGCGGCACGCGATCGCCTCGTGCTCATTGATCTGCGGTTGCCGCGAACGTTGCTCGCCGCATTCGTCGGCGCGGCGCTAGCGACATCAGGCGCCATGATGCAGGGCCTGTTCCGCAATCCCCTCGCGGATCCGGGCCTGATCGGCGTGTCGTCGGGAGCCGCGCTATTTGCGATCTCGGCGATCGTACTCGGGCATGGCATCGCAGCGCCCATCGTAGCGCCCCTTGGAATTTATGCGTTGCCGATTGCAGCTTTTTTCGGAGGCTTGCTCACGACCATCATTCTCGTCGTCATTGCGTCGCGCCACGGAGAGCTTGCGGTCGGGACACTGCTTCTAGCTGGCATCGCTGTCGGTGCGTTTGCGGCGTCGATCAGCGGCGTTATCGTCTATGTCAGCGATGATCGCGAGCTGCGCGATCTGACACTTTGGCAGATGGGATCGCTTTCGGGCGCGAGCTGGCAAAAGGTTCTTGCCGTCACGCCGTTCGCCGTCGCGCTCGCGCTCTTGGTGCCGCGGCTGACGCGCGGTCTCAACGGATTTTTGCTCGGCGAAGCGGAAGCCATGCATCTCGGCATCGACACCGAGCGTACCAAGCGGCTCGTGATTGCCGCAACAGCGGCGGCGGTCGGCGCATCGGTTGCGGTTGCAGGCGTGATCGGCTTTGTCGGCCTTGTGGTTCCCCACGTCATGAGATTGATTTCGGGGCCCGACCATCGTGTCGTGCTTCCCGGCAGCGCGGTGCTCGGCGCTGCGCTTGTGATCGCTGCCGACATCGTTGCGCGGATGATCGTAAGACCCGCGGAACTACCAATCGGAATCGTTTTGGCATTCATCGGTGCGCCCGTCTTCCTTCATCTCGTTCTGCGGCGCGGCGTGCGAGGATTGGAGTGACGTCATGCTCGAAGCCCGCAACATCACGGTCAAACGTGGCCCTAAGGCGCTTCTTGCCGATGCTTCTCTAGCCATCGCGCCCGGCCGCCTGACGGCGATTATCGGTCCGAATGGCGCAGGAAAATCGACGCTGTTGCGCGTCATGGCGGGCGAACTGCGCCCGACGGTCGGTGCTGTTCTACTTGATGGCGATGACATCCGTCATATTTCCGTCGCACGTCTTGCAACGCGGCGTTCGGTCGTAGCGCAATCGACCAGCCTGTCGTTTCCCTTCACCGTTCTTGAAGTCGTGATGCTGGGTGCAACGGTGCCCGGCTTTGGCGTTCGCGACACGGAAGCTGCGACGACCGCGCGCCAAGCTCTTCGCGCCGTTGGTCTTGCTGCTTTCGAAGCCCGTATGCTGCATGAGCTTTCCGGTGGAGAGAAGCAGCGCGTGCATATCGCGCGCGCCTTGTGCCAGTTGGGCACGGCACCGCGCGAACCGGGCGAAACTGCCGCACTTCTTCTCGATGAACCGACAGCGAGCCTCGATCTCAAGCATCAAGGCGACGTTCTGAGCCTTATTAAAAAACAAGCGCAAAGCGGACGTGCCGTTTTGCTTGTCATTCACGATCTCAATCTTGCCGCAGCGTTCGCAGATGACGTCGTGCTGATGGCCGACGGCCGAATTGTTGGGTGCGGTACACCGGACGACATCTTGAATGAAGAGCTTCTCAGTCACACGTTCGGGTGTCGACTGCAGATCGAGGCATCGCGAGACGGTAGGCGGTTGGTTCTGCCAGCAGCGATCGCCCGCAGACTGGGAACCGGAGCCGCAACACAATGATGACATTGCCGGACGAACTTCACCACGTTGGCGTAGCCGTACCGTTGGCAATTCCTGTTCTCATTTCGACAGACATCGCGCGGGCTTCGGAGACGTACGCCAGCAAGGGCTTCAGCGTTGTGAACGCTGCACATAATTATCTCATTCTGCGTCGGCGCACCGTTGAGCTTCATATGTCCAGCGTGACACACATTCCCGAGCCACACTGTGTTTCGGCATACATTCGCGTGAGTGACGTAGACGATTGGCATGCCGCCTTCAAAAACGGGCGCGCGAAACGCCTTTCGACCGTCGAAGACAAGCCGTGGGGCATGCGCGAATTTCACTTCATCGACGATGACGGTAATCTTCTCAATATCGGGCAAATGCTACCGAGTCACATCGCGTTCGACGCTTAAATCGCATGCGGATAATGTTGACTCTTTGTGTATATAATTTTAGCGTTCACCCGTGCTGGGCGCTTGCCTCTCGCATCACACGAATTTCGATCTAATATGCGTCTTAGAGCTTTTGACTTCCCGTCTCGCCGCTCTGAGATCATAAGCAGCGGGCCGGTTCGCCAACAAACCCCAGCTCCCGGCCCGCTGTTCACATGTCAATGAAGGTGATCACATGTACATCGCAATGAACCGCTTCAAAGTCGAACACGGAGCAGAGAAGGATTTCGAGGAAGTTTGGTTGTCACGCGAGGTAAACCTGCACAAGGAACCGGGCTTCATCACGTTCCATCTGCTTCGTGGTCCGACCAAAGATGATCATGTCCTTTATTCCTCGCACACGATGTGGCGGTCGTTCGCCGACTTCGATGCCTGGACGAAATCGGAATCGTTCCGGAAATCGCACTCGGGCGCCGGAACGGCCAAGAAGCTTTATCTCGGACACCCCGAATTCGAAGGCTTCGAGGTCATCCAGGAAGTTACCTCCGACGGCACGAAATCCGTTCTCGCGGCGGCTGAATAGGCATTATGAGCGAAGCTCTGACATCGGATGCCCCGGCGCGCCAGCCGCTACGGGAGCGGCTCGCCAAGAATGCGGACGGCATCCTCGAACAGATTGCGCGCGAGTATGGCGTGAGCACATTCAATGTGGTGGAAGCGCTGCCTGCTGAGCATCGCGCCATCGTTCCCGGAAGTGCATTCGAGAAAATCCTTGGTGCCCTCACATCGTGGGGTCCGATGGTCTTCATCGTGCACACGCCGGATATCGTGCTCGAATGCGAAGGACCCATTCCACCCGGCTCCGTCGGGCGGGGGTACTTCAATATACACGGCGACAGCCCGATCGGCGGCCATATCAAGCTTGAGAACTGCACGTCGATCGCTTTCGTGATGAATCCCGCTCGATCCAATTCTTCAATGCGGCGGGAGAGGCGATGTTCAAGATCTTCGTTCGTCGCGACGAGAAGCGCGAACTGGTCGCAGAGCAGGTGAAGCTTTTTGATGCGCTGAAGACTGAACTCACCAGCTGACGACGATCGACAACTGGATGAACCGGGGGGATGTCGGACGGCGCATGGGGAGATGCGCCGTCCGATTTTATTTTAGCGTTCGCTCTCAGCACTCAGGACGCTACAGGAAATCGCACTTCGGCCCGAAGCCCTGGCGCATTGTCCAACAGATCGATTTTTGCGCCGTGCAGTTCCACGATCGCGGCGACGAGGCTGAGCCCTAACCCGCTGCCATCCGTCGATCGCGCCCGCTCAAGGCGATAGAGACGGCGGAAGACATTTTCGCGCTCGTGCTCCGGAATGCCAGGACCCGTGTCGGAGACGTTCACGACAAACGCGCCAGGTTCCGACGTCAGATGGATCGCGATCTCTGTGCCCGGCGGGCAATGACGGATGGAATTCTCGATGAGATTGGCAAAGAGCTGCACGAGAAGCTCGCGATCACCACGAACATGCGCCGGACCAGAGCACGCCGACGTATATGCGAGCCGATCTCCGGCATCTTCGGCCACGATGTCGTAGACATCGCGGACGTCGGCCAGCACCTGCGCCAGATCGAGCGTGACGAAACGGGATTTGCGAGCGCCAGCCTCGATCTGTGTGATGCGTAAAAGCGCGTCGAACGTTTCGGAAATCGAGTCGATATCGTCGAGCGCGCTGTCGATTGCGCCCTGGAATTCCGCTTTATCGCCCGCGCCGCGACTGGCGTCCTCAAGGCGCTGGCGCAATCGCCCGAGCGGCTTTTTCAAATCGTGGGCAATGTCGGACGACGATTGATTCACATTTTCAATCAGCCGCTGCAGATTTCCGAGCATTCCGTTTACCTGCATCGCGACCTGATCGATATCATCCTGCTGGCCGGATGTCGGAACGCGGGCCGTGACCTCGCCCTTCGATACGCGCGCCAGCGGACGCGCGAAAGCGTCGATGCGATGCTGCGTTTCGCGCGCGAAATAAGTCGCACACAGCGCAATTGCCAGGAAAGCTGCAAGCAGACCGTAACCCAGCAGCTTCTGCAGAAACGATTTCATCTGCTTGACTTCACTGTTGTCGCTTCCGACCAGCAATTTACCTTTGACCAGCGGCCGCCAGATCGCCAGGAACTCGTCGTCCGGTTCGCCGCGATCTAAAGTCAGAAAAAGGTCGGAGCGCTTGAGCGTCATCCATTGGTTCGAATCTTTGACGCCGCGGACGTTGCCGGCCAGAAAATTCCCCTTCTTGTCGACAAGCTCCATGATGAAATCGGGATCGCGCACCGATTCACTTTCGCTCGCGACGAGACCGACGAGATCGTCGAATGTCCGCTCGCCATCAAGAGCTGCGAGAGAATCGAGTGTGGTCTCGACGCGATCGCGAATGTCGGCGACGAGGCGCGCGCTTGCAACGAGATAGACGACGGTGAAAAGCGCCAGGATCGTCGTGATGAAAAACAGCGAAAATGTTGCCGCCAAGCGAAACGGCGTACGCTTCAGAAGATCACGAACCGTCATGGACCGTGTAGCCGCTCCCGCGGATGGTATGGATCAATTCTTTGCCGTAGGGCTTATCGATCTTCGCTCTGAGGCGCGAAATATGCGTTTCGACGACGCTCGTTTTCGGATCGAAGTGGAAGCTCCAGACGCGTTCAAGCAGCATGGTGCGCGTCACGACACGCCCGCGATTGCGCATCAGAACCTCAAGGAGGCGAAATTCGCGTGGCTGCAAATCGATGAGGTCGCCACCGCGCGTCACCTTTCGGCTGACGAGATCGATTTCAAGATCGCCGACCTTGAGCCGCGTTTCTTCGCCCTTCGTATGCGGGCGACGGGCCAGCGCGTTGACGCGCGCGAGAAGCTCGGAGAAGGCGAAGGGCTTCACCAGATAATCGTCGGCGCCGGCGTCCAGGCCTTCGACGCGATCATCGACGCCGCCGAGGGCCGTCAAAAACAGAACCGGCACGCCGCGGCCGGCGCTGCGGATGGTCTTGATGATCGCCAAGCCATCAAGGCTCGGAAGCATGCGATCCAGGATGATGACGTCGTAATTTTCCGAGACGGCCTGAGCGACGGCGTCGCGACCATCCCCCAGATGATCGACGGTGTGACCTTCTTCCTCGAGGCCTTTCAAAATGTACGCTGCGGTATTCTGATCGTCTTCAAGCAGCAGAATTCTCATGCTCGTCTTGCCTCGCAGCTCGCGAATTTGGCCAACAGCATAAACCTCATTCGCGCCAGCATGTAGTACAGGACGGCATACGAGGCCAAGCCCGCAGACACATTCTGGCGTGCGTTACAGAAATTTTAGGCTTACGCCCTCACGCCGTCCGGTTGCGACCGAACATGCCGGAGAACCCTTCGACGCTCAGAACGAGCACACCCGCGATGAGACTGCAGATGGCGAATCCGGCGGAGATCGGGAAGATCGAACCGTCGAAGGATCTTGCAACCAGACCGCCAGCCAGCGCACCGATTGCCGTACCGAGCGCCCCAATAACGGACGAGGCCATTCCGGCATTATGCCCTTGAGGCTCCATGGCGATCGCGTTGAAGTTCGGCGCGATCAGGCCAAAGAGAAAAAAGCTCAATCCGACGGCGAGAGCGAACGTCGCGAAACCTGCCGTGCCGAACGCCGATGCGGCAACGAGCAACAAGGACACGGCGATGAATCCGACCAGCGCTGTATGCGAGACGCGGCGCATGCCGAGGCGCCCGACCAACCGTGCGTTGACGAACGACGCAACGGCAATCGCGGACGCGATAGCGCCGAAGACGATGGGGAACTCATCGCCGATGCCGAATACATCAACGAATACCTGCTGAGCGCTCGCCACATAGGCAAGCAGACACCCGAACATGAAGCCGCCAGCCGCGCCGTAGCCAGCCGTCAGAGGGTTCAAAAGCGCGGTCAGTAGCGCTTGGACCAACGTCAATGGCCGTTCGACGCCCCGCGCGGGACGCGCCGTTTCGGGCAGCCGCAAGCCTGACCAGATTGCAGCACCGACCGCCATCACGAAAAGCACGATGAAGATCCAATGCCAATTGCCGACATGGACGAGCGCCTGCCCGACCGACGGTGCGAGGACTGGAATGGTGATGAACACCATCATCGCGAACGACATCACGCGAGCCATCTGCCGGCCGGCGTAGAGATCGCGAATCACAGCGATAGCAATGATGCGGGGCGAAGCTGCGCCGACGCCCTGAATGAGGCGTGCCGCCAACAGCATCTCGAATGACTCGGCCCACAGAGCCGCGATCGTGCCGAGGATGAAAACGGCAAGTCCAAGAAGCAACATCGGCTTGCGGCCATAATGATCCGAAAGCGGACCGAAGAAAATCTGCCCTACGGCGAAGCCAGCCATATAAAGAACTACGATCAGTTGCCGGTCATTTTCGCTTGCGACGCCGAATGATGAGGCGATCTCGGGAAGGGCCGGTAGCATGATGTCGATGGCGAGCGCCGTCATGGCCATGAGGCACGCGCAGAGACAGACGAATTCGAAGAAAGAGATCGATAGCGGCTCGGACGGTTCGTCCTGGCGCGACGCCAGCGTCTGCGTTCCGCGCTCTGATGTGGACATCGCTTATTCCCTGAATTGATTTTCCCGGCCAAGCCCCCACGGACGCCTGACGTGGTGCCAAAATGCGACGGGAAGTCGACTTAATGCCGGGTTGCGGGCGGTGGGTAGCACGCCGATTCCGCTCAGTCATCCTGATGTTTGAACATGAGAGGGACGCGGCGCAGTCTCTTGAGGCGCGGCGCCTGCATTCAAGGCGCGGCGCGGTCAGCACCTTGATTGCAGTGCACGCGCGGGCTTCTGAGCCGAAATAAGCGATCAGGCGCTCCGGCCAATGCGGAGTCTACTTCCAATCGCAGATGGCCCCTTTGTTTAGCATCGGAAATTTCGTTCGTTCATCTGCGATTAATAATGACGCGTACTGATCATATGCAACGGCGCTCTGTTCGAGAGTATCAGACACAGGTCGCGTGAATTAGGCTATAATAGCGTCGGTAGAGAGATCAGATGGATTGACATTCTGGTCTGCTACTCAAATATCTGGCGCTCGATCCTGACCGCATTTTTATCTGGAAGGCGCGAATGAATTTCTATCCGACTGAGCGGGTAGCTTTATTTATTGATGGCGCCAATCTCTACGCGACAGCAAAATCGCTGGGCTTCGATATTGATTACAAAAGATTGCTCCGGCTTTTCCGCGGCAAGGTTCTCTTGGTGAGGGCGCTGTATTACACGGCGCTGGCCGACGACCAGGAATATTCCTCTATCCGCCCACTGGTCGATTGGCTTGATTACAACGGGTTTTCGATGGTCACGAAGCCGTCGAAAGAGTTTGTGGACGGCTCGGGCCGGCGCAAAGTCAAAGGCAATATGGATATCGAGTTGGCCGTCGATGCCATGCGGCTTGCGGAGAATCTCGATCATATCGTCATTTTTTCCGGCGACGGAGATTTCCGGAGTCTCGTCGCAGCTCTCCAACAGATGGGCAAACGGGTGAGCGTTGTCTCCACATTGCAGACGCAGCCTCCCATGATTGCCGACGAGCTGCGCCGTCAGGCGGATCAGTTCCTGGATCTCGCCGATCTCGAAAAAGAGATTGCGCGAACGCACAACGAAGCGCCCGACCTTCATTGACGCGATTGCCCCGCCGCGAGGATACGGTCGGTATGCCAAATTCTGCGTCCGGAGCTTTCTATCGGTATCGGCGAGCAGCTCCCCAAACCTGCCGTCTCGGATCGTCACCGCGCGGATAATTCACAAAGCGAGTGAAAGTGGTCACGGGTTCGAGGCCCCGCCTTATTGCTATGACATATCGCCACGCTCGCTCGCGGCGGCGATCCGGCTCTTTTCCGGACGCCGATTCGAAGCCACGGAGATTGTTGAGAAATCCGGAGCCATCCTCCGTAATTTCGATAAACTCATAGTTCGCTTGGGAAACTTGCCCCACAATCGGGCGAATGCGCGCTTGAGATAATGGTCACTTCGGTTTTTAAAAGCGTCTCGGGCTTTGGGGGAGAAGAGCCGGACCAATAGCGATTGATTGCTCCCGCGCTTCAGCACGGACGACGCATGGTCAACTTCTTTATACACCGACCGATCTTTGCTTCGGCGATCGCCGTCATCATGGTTCTGGCGGGCGCGATTTGCTATTTCCTGCTGCCGGTCTCGCAGCTTCCGGATGTTACGCCGCCCCAGGTGGTCGTGAGCGCGATCTATCCGGGCGCCAGCGCGCAAGTCGTCGCCGATACCGTTACGACGCCCCTCGAACAGCAGATCAATGGCGTCGAAGGCATGACCTACATGTCGTCGTCGAGTTCGAACGACGGCTCATCGACGATCACGATTACCTTTGACGTCGGCTATCCACTCAGCATCGCTGCGGTTGACGTGCAGAACCGCGTTTCGGAAGCCGCATCGCAGTTGCCGCCGATCGTCAATCAGGCCGGCATCACCATCCGCAAGCAAAATCCGAACTTCGTGCTGATCGTCAATCTGACGTCGCCCGACCACTCGGTCGACCCCGTCACGCTCAGCAACTATGCCTATCTCCAGATCGTCGACCCGCTGAAGCGGTTGCCGGGCGTCGGCGACGTGCAGATCTTCGGCGAGCGCCGCTATTCGATGCGCGTGTGGCTCGACCCCGACAAGCTCTCGCAGCTCAACATTACCGCGGTCGATGTTCAGAATGCGGTCGCTGAACAGAACATCCAGGTCGCCGCCGGTAAGATCGGACAATCGCCTGCGCCGCCCGGCACGCCATTCGAGATGCAGATCAACGCCACCGGGCGCCTCAGCAATCCGGAAGAGTTCGGCAATATCGTATTGCGCGCCAATCCGACGACCGGCGCAATCGTTCGGCTTCGAGATGTGGCGCGGATTGAGCTAGGCGCGCTGCAATATTCCTCGACGGCATTTTTCGGCAAAGACCCCTCCGTGGTGCTGGCCGTATTTCAGATGCCGGGGTCTAACGCGCTCGAATTGCAAGAGCGCGTGCTCGCCAAAATGAAGGAGCTGTCGAAACGGTTTCCGAAGGGCATCTCCTACGCGATGCACTACGATACGACGCGCTTCGTCTCGGCCGCCATGCATGACGTGGTATTCACGCTGCTCGAGGCACTGTTCCTCGTCGTGCTCGTCGTCTACGTCTTCCTGCAAAGCTGGCGCACGACGATCATTCCGACAATCGCGATCCCGGTATCGTTGATCGCGACTCTCGTCATCATGGAGGCGCTCGGCTTTTCGCTGAACATGCTGAGTCTGCTCGGCATGGTGCTCGCAATCGGCCTCGTCGTCGACGACGCCATCGTCGTGGTCGAGAACGTCGAGCGCCAGCTTGAGAACGGTTTGAAGCCGATGGACGCCGCTCTGAAGGCGATGTCTGAGGTGACAGGCCCCATCATCGCGACAACCGGCGTGCTGATGGCCGTCTTCATTCCGGTGGCGTTCATTCCGGGCGTCTCGGGCCGGCTCTATAACCAGTTCGCATTGACGGTTGCGATCTCGGTCGGTTTGTCGGCGTTCAACTCGCTGACGCTCAGTCCGGCGCTGGCGGCAGCTTTTCTGCGGCATAAGCCTGCGTCGACGTTCATTCTGTTCCGGTGGTTCAACGCCGGTTTCGACCGCATGTCGCACGGCTACGCCCGTCTCGTGCACTTCCTTATACGTATTCGCTGGGTGATGCTGATGCTGTTCGCCGGCATCCTGGCCGCAACGTATTTTATCGCCCAGCGCGTTCCCTCGACGTTCCTACCAGTCGAAGACCAGGGCTATTTCTTCGTCGTCGTCCAGTTGCCGGATGGAGCTTCGCTCGAACGCACCGACGAGGTTGCGAAAAAAGTCCGAGACATTCTGGAGGCAACGCCGGGCGTCGATATCGTCGGTTCGATTAGTGGTCTCAACTTTTTGACCAACGCCGCACAGTCGAACTCAGCGGTCGAGTTCGCTATCTTGAAGCCCTGGGACGAGCGGCCACCGTCGCAGAGCGCATCCAATCTCGTGGCTGCGGTGCGCACCAAGTTGCTGATGATTCCGGAGGCGATTGCGCTGAGCTTTGATCCGCCGTCGATCCCAGGTCTTGGCACGACGGGCGGTTTTGAGTTCCAGGTGGAAGATTTGACTGGCCGCGGCAGCCAGGCGCTCAACGATGCGACACAGGCTTTGATTGCAGAAGCCCGCAAGCAGCCGGAGCTTGATGCGCAGCAGTTGTTCTCGTCTTTCTCGACGTCAACGCCGCAATTCAAGTACGACCTCGACCGTTCGAAGGCGAAGCTTCTGGGGCTCAGCCTGCCGGACGTGTTCAACACGCTACAGATCTATCTCGGCTCACTCTACGTGAACGACTTCAATCTGTTCGGGCGAACATTCCGGGTCACACTGCAAGCGGACAAGTCTTCACGGGCGAATGCATCTGACTTGTCGAAGCTCTACGTGCGCAATGATACCGGCGGCATGGTGCCCCTCAGCACGCTCGGAACCTTGAAGCCGATCGTCGGACCGGAAACGGTTCCACATTACAACAACTATGCGTCGGCACTCATCAATGGTGGACCGGCGCCAGGCTACAGTACGGGCCAAGCAATCGCTGCCATGGAGCGGGCGGCGGCAACGGCGCTGCCGCGAGACTTTAGCTACGAATGGACCGGGATCACGTTCCAGGAGCTCAAAGCCGGTTCGATCGCGATTATGGTGTTTGCGCTCGCGAGCGTATTCGTTTTCCTGATCCTCGCCGCGCAGTATGAGAGCTGGTCGATGCCATTCATGGTGCTGCTAGCCGTGCCACTCGCTCTGTTCGGCGCTTTGCTCGCGATCTGGGTGCGCCATATGCAGATCGACGTCTATTCGCAGATCGGCTTCGTGATGCTGATCGGGCTATCGGCAAAGAACGCCATTTTGATCGTTGAATTCGCCAAGCGGCGACGGCTCGAAGGTCTGTCGATCGTCGAGGCGGCGATGGAAGCGGGTCGCCTTCGCCTCCGGCCGATCCTGATGACCGCCTTCGCCTTCATCCTCGGCGTCGTACCGCTGATGATTGCCTCTGGCGCGGGGGCCGCGAGCCGGCAGTCCATTGGTACGACCGTATTCGGCGGCATGCTGGCGGCAACACTGCTGACACTGCTGTTCGTGCCGGTCTTCTATGCCACCATCGAAAAATGGCGCGAGGGCCGCGATGCGGATGCGTCCGGCGAGACCCATACGCCACATGGTCCTTCAGCCCCCGTTGCTGCCGAATAGATAAGGGATTCGCGATGCGCGTTTGGAAAGCAGCTCTTCTCGGATTGATCGCCATCGGTGGCGTAGCGGCCTATGCCTATCGGGCGGAGATCCCAAAGCTCCTTGCCGAGGTTGAAAGCACCGGCGCCCCGCCGCATCAGGGTGCGTTCGTCATGCCGGTTCCGGTCGCGTCGGTCGTGAAGCGTCCGGTCAGTATCTATCTCGATTATCCGGCGCGGACCGAGTCGATCAATAACATCACGCTGCAAGCGCGCGTCTCCGGTTACCTTCAAGTGCAGCACGTGCCTGACGGTTCTGATGTCAAGGAAGGCACGCTGCTTTATACGATCGACCCACGCGACTATCAGGCTGCGCTCGACCGGGCGAAGGCCGAAAAGCAGAGGGATATTGCCGCGCGCGATTACGCCCAATCGAATCTGCAGCGCGGAACCGAGCTGACGAAAAGCGGCTGGCTCGCCAAAGATACATTTGACCAGCGGTCGAGTTCGTTGCGCCAGAGCGAGGCTGCAATCAACATCGACGATGCAGCCATCCGCACCGCCGAACTCAATCTCGAGTACACGCAAATCCGCGCGCCGTTCTCAGGCCGGCTCGGCAAGAACCAAGCGCCAATCGGGACGCTGATCAGCGTCGCGGGTGCGCCGCTCAACACGCTCGTTCAACTCGATCCGATTTACGTCACGTTCAACCCGTCGGAAACGGATCTCGATACGATTGAGAAGGTGCGCAAGAGCGGAGCTATTGCGGCAGAGGTCTTCGTGCCGGGCGACAGCAAGCCGCCGCATAAGGGTAAGATCACGTTCGTCGACAATGCGGTCGACCATCTGACGGGCACCCTGACCGCCAGGGCGACGATTGCGAACGCCGACTATGGGCTGCTGCCGGGTCAATACGTTCGTATTCATGTGCACGCCGGTGAAAACCCAAATGCTCTGATGGTTCCGCAAACAGCGATCGGTTCAAGCCAGCTTGGCAAATACGTCTATGTTGTCGGGCCAAAGAATATTGCCGAGCAAAAGCTGGTAACGCTCGGGCCGACTGAAGGCGATCTCGTCAGCGTGGTTGGACTGGAAGAGAAGGATCTCGTGATTACAGGCAATCTGCAGAAGATCGGTCCAGGATCGCCGGTGCAGCCACTCACGGCGCCGCCGCCGCAAGCCAACAAAGCTGCGCTTCAGACCGGCAGCACGACGGTCAATTAAGCTCAGCCAAGCTCGGCACAAGCGTTGCTAGACACTTGGCTCTGCTGCGAAGCTTAGCGCTGCTTTGTTGCGTCGGCTTGGTCGGGAAGCGGGCTTAGAATACTGTAGTGCTTGTGGCCCGGAAATTCCGCGGACGTGTCGGTTGTCGACGGCGGCATGATCGGTTTTTGGATGACGGGCAGTGGCTTCGTATCGCTCGCGCGGTCGCGAACGATCAGGTACCAGCCGCAGAATGCGGCGATCACCAGCAGTCCGAGAACCAGCACACCGGTGTTGTCGGTGCCGGGCGGCGGATGCGGGGCGCCCTCATGGTGCTCGGAGGGATCAGACGCATTCATCGTCGAACTCCAACCGTTCGCATCTCCAACGATTGGTCACTGGATTTCGCCTGGAACCGCTGATGTTTCATATCCTCGCGTACGACACAGCGTGCAAACAAGATCGTCTTCGTGACGTTGGACCACGCTCAAATAGCAACGTCATGACGTGATTGGCAGATGTCACTCTGAAGCAAGTGGCGAGGCAAGGCGATGCAAGATCATGCACGTTTCAGCCATGCGGCGAGCGCCACTCCGATCAACATCGCCGGCGCGAAAACAAAGATGGCCGGAGACGCGAGCGCGATCGATACGAGCGCCGGGCCAGGACAAAGGCCAACCAGTCCCCAGCCAATCCCAAAGACGGCCGCACCGAGGACAAGCTTACCATCGATCTGCCGGGCGGTCGGAAGATGAAAGCTCTCATCGAGCACAGGCTTTGCGCGGCGGAAGATCAGGCGATAGCCAATGGCGGTGACGATCACGGCGCCACCCATGACAAATGCCAAGCTCGGATCCCAATGACCGGCGATGTCGAGGAAGTTCAGGACCTTTGCCGGGTTGGCCATGCCAGACAGGATGAGACCGAAACCGAACACAAGACCGGCGAGCAGATTGACCAGCACAATCATTGGCCGGCTCCGATCATATGGCGCACAATGAAAACGACAGCGAACGCCGTCGTCATGAAAACGATGGTTGCCACGATGGAGCGAGGCGAAAGCCTTGACAGGCCGCAGACGCCGTGGCCGCTCGTACATCCGCCGCCGTACACCGCGCCGAAGCCAACGAGCAAACCAGCAATCGCCGCAAGCGGCAGGTTATCGGTGATGGTTTGAGAAATCGCGCTACCGGATACTGCCATCCAAACGATCGGCGCTGAAA
This sequence comes from Hyphomicrobium sp. MC1, assembly GCF_000253295.1. NCBI lineage: Bacteria > Pseudomonadati > Pseudomonadota > Alphaproteobacteria > Hyphomicrobiales > Hyphomicrobiaceae > Hyphomicrobium > Hyphomicrobium sp. MC1. Next base: position 4,303,323 of record NC_015717.1, read on the forward strand.
TCAATCCGACCACAAACGCCAATGCCTGAAGCGGCTTGCTTTCACGCCCCGGTACGAGCACGCGGCTCAACATTCCGCTGATGCCGGCGATGCGGCCACCCATCAACATGAGAAGAACGGCAGCACAGCCGATCAATGCTCCGCCTACCGCCGATGCGATCGGCGTGAACTCCGTCTCGATTGGCAATGCTCAATCCTTTTTTCGATCGTGATTCCCGTGCGGAAGATAGGCATGATTTGGCGCAATGCGATGTGTCTTCCGGCCCACGTGTGATAGCCGTCAGACTTTGCATTGCGCTTGTGACGATGGGAGACTCTGCTTCGCACCCGCAGCGGCATCGGGCCCAAACCTTCGCGGTCGCGTCGCAAGCGTTCATCTCCATGACAGTTCATTGATGAAATGGCCGGGTAAGGCCTTATTTTTCTTACATTTTTGTATTGATCCCAATCGCGGTCCCTGGGACTGAACGTCATTAAAGCGTAGGGTTAAGAATGTTTTAACGCCGACGTGGAGGGGATCGGCTGCAGACGGACCTGCTCCGTATTTTGAGTAGTTACGGGGAACGTCATCTATGAACAAAGTGGCAGCACTGGCGCTCGTTCTGGCGAGCGCTTCGTCGGCCTATGCCGCCGACAACGAATCCTTCATCGACCAGATCGGCTCTTCGAACGCATCGACGGTTGCGCAGGAAAACGGCAACAACACTCAAGCCGCCCAGCAGGTCGGCACGGGTAACTCGGCCATCACGGCGCAGACCAACGGTTATGCCAACGGCAGCAATGCCTCTGGCGTCGCTCAGTTCGGCAAGAACAACGTCGCAACGACGGTCCAGAGCACGAACGCTCCGAACAGCCAGGCGATGGCGATTGCCGTCGGCAATGCCTCGCTCACGACCCAGGTCGGCGAAGGCAATAGCGCACTTGCCGGTCAGACCGGTGGCAAGAACAACCAGGCTACTTTGGAAGTCGGCAAAGGCAACACCGCCATTACGGCGCAGACCGACAACTCGGTCGTCACCGCAAGCACCAACGGTTCGTTCACCAGCCAGTTCGGCTCGAACAACCAGTCGCTGACCTCACAGACGACGCAGGACCACACCGACAGCCTGACGGGCGTATTCAGCACAGGCGGGCAGAACTCGGCCGCGACCTTCCAGACCGGCGATGCCAACTCGGCGATCACCAGCCAGGATGCAAGTGGCGGTTCGCTTCGCGGCGTTGGCAACCAGGCGCTCACGGTTCAGGCCGGTTCCAAGAATGAAGCGGTTACGGCGCAGAGCGGCACCGTGTTCAACGGCGCAAGCAACAGCCAGACGAATGCGTCGTTCACGGGCCAGTTCGGCTCAGCGAACTCAGCTATCGTCGCTCAGGCCAATGCTGCGAACACGCAGAGTACGCTTCAGTACGGCAGCCAGAACTCGGCGATCACCTCGCAGCAGAACGCGCCGACTTCTACCATCGGAGTCAACAATGCCTTCACCTTTCAGTCGGGCGTGAAGAACGTCGCTTTGACCAACCAGATGATGGCGAATCCGCTAGCAGGCAATACCAACGCGTCGTTCATCGCGCAGACAGGCGCCGGCAACCAAGCCGTTGTGGCCCAAACGACGGCTGATGCTCCGACCGTTGCGGGCGCCGCGAACACGCAGGCAACGTTCCAGGTCGGCAACGGCAACTACGCGCTGACGTCGCAGGCCTATAGCGGCTCGGCCGGCGTGGTGAACGCTTCGCTCGTTACCCAGTACGGCGCCCACAACGCTGCGATCGTCTCCCAGAAGTAGTCTTAGGATCGGCAAGACAGCGGACATTCGTCCGCCGTCTTCTCTTTGCTGCGCAAATGGCAGCCAAGCCGGATCGACAAACGAACCCTATGCTATCAGTTTAGTTGTTGGCTTCATGTTCCGTTTTCGAAAAGACCAGACTTCCGAATCCGCCGTACGCGGAATGCCGTCACAATATGGCGGCCTGAAGTGTCTTGCGGCCTTGCTCATGATCGGTGGCATCGTTCATGCGAGCGCGACGACATCTGCGGCAGATAACGCGGTGACATGCGAGATCCGCAGCGAAAGCAAAAACGGAATGCTTTGGCTCACTGCCATCGCGCATTCGCACCATCCGGTCAGTGGGCAGTATCACCTGATCGTCAGCAAACGCGGCGAGAGCGGCAGCAGCGACAATGCGCAGAGCGGCGAATTCACCCTCAATCAGGGTCACGACAGCGTTCTGACGACGACAGTCCTGGATGGCGGGGCCATCGGGCACTACAGCGCCCGGCTTTCAATCGAAACGAATGCAGGGAGAGTATCGTGCCATTCACCATGACGACCAAACCTTCGGGCATGCTTCGCGCCGCATCCGTTCTTGTCGCCGTGTCTCTGGCGCTTTGTGGCCCACAGTCGTCGGCCCGCGCTGACGGCGCCTATATCCGTCAAGCAGCGACAGAGACAGCAGAGCGTATGGCATTGCAGCCGATTCAGGTCGCGCCTGCTTCTCCTTATACGCGAGGTTCGGTGGCGTATGTCCCGACGCCCGAAATGGCCACATCCGGCAAAAGCTTCAACCTCGCCCAGACGCTCGAGGCCGGAGCCAATAACGCGGTCGCGCAGTTCCAGGCCGGGCAAAACGACTTTTCGAATGTCGGCGTGCTCGGCGGTTCGCGCAATGCAGTCGGCGTACTGCAGGCGGGCAACGACGTCTCGAACCTTTATCTGGTCAACACACAAGGCCTTTCGGTCGGCGTTTTGCAGCCGAAGGGCGCAGCGCCGTCCAATGTGCTCATCGCGCGTCTGCCGAACGGTGCACTCCTCATCAAAAAATAGAGGACCTTTCTCAGAAACGGATTCAATGATGCTGAAGATTGTTATGCGTACCGTCGGCATGGTGTTGAGCTTGGTTTGTCTCGCTGGAGACAGCGGTGCCACTCAATTGGTTTATCATCCCGCCAATCCCACCTTTGGCGGTAATCCGCTCAACGGTAGCTATCTGCTCTCACAGGCCCAGGCGCAGGGACTGGGCACAAAATCGGGCGCCGCTGGCCCCGACCTCTCCGGCCTGGAAAACTCGCTGAACAACATCGGCGCGGGCGGCGGGGGCGGCTCCGTCATTGTGGTCGGCGGAAGCGGCAGCAGCCAAAGCGGGAGCGGAAGTAACGGGGCGACAGGCAGCACGCAGCAGCAGACTCTCCGGACGAACAGCCACAACATTCCGTAACGCGTATCGGCCGGGGGCATTTGTGACTTATCGTAAAGCGTGTTTCGCAGCGGCAGGCTTGCTTGCCTTGGGTCTCTGCGGCTGCACCACTATTTCGCCGATTACGGGCAGCGTTGACGATCGCTTGGACCAAGCACCAAGGCTCGTTCCCGATACCAAATCCGGCATCGCACTCGATGCGCTTCCGTCGCCGGTGCGAAGGCTCGACGTTTCCGTCTACGACTTTCCCGACCTGACAGGGCAAAACAAGTCGAACGATAACTTCGCCGAATTTTCACGAGCGCTCACGCAGGGCGGCGGTGCGGTGTTGATCGACGTCCTGACGAAAGCTGGTGGCGGCAGATGGTTCAACGTCGTCGAGCGCAACGATTTACAGCCGCTACTACAGGAACGGCAGATCATACAGAATACTCGTGCGGCGCTTGACGGCGATAAGGCCAAAGCCCTGTCACCACTGCGCTTTGCCGGGATCATCCTGGAAGGTGGCGTCATCGGCTACGATACCGATGAGACGAACGGCGGCATAGGCGCGACTTATCTCGGCATTGGCGGGGACATGCAGTATCGCCGCGATGTCATTACCGTTGCGCTGCGCGCCGTCAGCGTCCAGTCGGGTCGCGTTCTCGCCTCAGTCACGACGACCAAAACGCTTTATTCCGTGCTCGTCCACGGCTCGGCGTTCCAATATGCGGCCGTCGATCAGCTTCTGCAGGCCGAGCTGGGATTCACCAAGAACGCGCCCGCTACGCTGGCGGTACGCGATGGCATTCAGCTTGCTGTCTACGCCCTTATATTTGAAGGCGTGAAGAAGCACCTTTGGGAATTCAGGGATCGTGCCGCGGGCGCCGCTTTTATGCGCGAACTCGACCGCCAGCAGCAGGCCGTTGCCATTGCGCCGGGCGTGAGGCCCTCTCCAAAAAGTTGAGGCTGGTTTTACGCTATCTCGGGATCGGGCGAGCTTGCTGTGTCGCGGCGTAGCACGCCTGCGAGGGCGTGTTTTCGCGATCGCATCCCTCGGGCTGTCTGGCAGATGGCTGCTCTGGACCTTCTGCGGGCTTCAGGTCGCCGTCTCCCGTACCGTCCCTGGCGCCTTTGCGAAGGGTCGGATCACTCTTTTCAAATGCGTTCTTCGGAGGCTGCTCGATGTAAACTTCCGATCCCGCTCGTTGAAGACGCGCGCCGGGTGGTTCTGCTTGAATACCGGACGTCGGCCGGGCAACCATCGCAGTTGCAACGAGCGCTCCTGCCACAAACTGTTTCCAATATCTCATCGGATTCGCTCTCAAGCCTCATCCGAACTGAGTAGGCCAATGACGTGACGGTTTGATAGCAGTAGCCTGGGCACGCATCAAAGCGATCACGCCACACGGCTAGAGCCTGCCACACGTCTCGGCTTTTAATTTGATCGTTGCGTGATCGGGGCGCGGCGCCTTTCGTCAACGTGTCATTCCGCTATCCGTGCCCTTCGGCAGCGCCGAATTAATTCGAGATACGTTCTTCCATCGAAGAATTCAAAAGCGCTCGCTCAACCGCAACTTTCAATCCGCTCAACGCCTTATGAAGGACGATCAAAAGCTCACGATCGGCCTCAGAAAGGTCAGTGTGCGCACCTTCTTCCACGGCGCGGCAGAGGGCGAGAAAGTCGAGTCGGTCATCTGACATAATATCTCCTTCAAATGGTACAGAAGGCACGACGCTGGCACGTATCAAGCAATGAGAAAAACTGAAAAAATTAGGTGGAATCGCCATTTATGGAATTAACAATCACGCTTCAAGATATGTTCAATCGTTGCTTCGCATAGGTCGGGCGCTCCGGATGGAAGCCGTCCGATCTTTCTTTCTCGTGCCCTTCGATAAAATTATCTCACTTCAATCGAAATTCGGAACCCTATACTTTTAGCGTAATTAATTTGTCGCCTTTATGAATTTCGTTGCAGAAGCCAGGCGACGAGCGCCGCCTGCCTATTCGTTCCGGTCTTCGCAAACAATGCTGCGAGCTGTTTACGTGCTGTGTTGATCGATACACCGACATGTTCGCTAAACTCTGCGAGGGATTGACCGTTCAACAGAGCGTCAGCCAATCGCGCTTCGGCAGTCGTGAATTGTTCTGGAAAACGAGATGCTCCGTTACCTGGCTGCGCAATAACGAGAACCAGGGCCATTTGCGCAGCAATCATCGGCAATTTCAAAACAATCAGCGACACTCGATCTCCCGTCGTGAGCGACCGGCAGTGGACGGGACCGCCGAATGGATCGCGACGAACAAACACGGCGTCGATTGCAGCGACAAGCGCGGACTGGATATCGCTGTCTCTTCCTCGCAATTTTCCCAGCGGATCGACCGTTAAAAATAATCCCTCCCGCAGTAGGTTTTCCGCGGGCGGATTTGCGGCCTTAACGGCGCGAGTTTGCGAAATTAGCATGGCGGCGCACGAGAATTGTGCGGGCAGACCACCCGGGACCGGATCCACACGGCTGACTTTCGAAAGGGTGACGGCGCGTTTTATATGCGGCGCCAGAATTTCAAACTGTTTGACGTAGCGATCGTTGTTCCGCTCCAGCTGTTTTTCTTTGGGGGCGATCGCGAGGATCACCATTTGCTGGGTGTCCTTATGGACCATACACCCGAGGTGATCCGGACTAATACCCTGCGGTTTCATCCAGTCATTATAGAATTCGGTGCGCAGCGCTTCTTCTCTACTCAGGACCGTCGTTGCCGGAACGACGTGGAGAAAAGGTAGTTTGGCGAACGACTGAATAGGATAGGGATTGCAGCTCGCGAAGTGCTCCTGATAGCCGATAAGATACTCGGCCTCGAGCCCAAAGGGATGCGCCAGCGGCGTTGTCTGCGTTTCGATATCGAAGAAATGCAGAATGCCATTCGCTCCATCAAAGGGCTTCATCAGCCCCTGGAGAAATAGCGGCCACTGATCTCCGTCCAAGGCTGCGCCGTAGAGGAGATCCAGCAACGCCGGCAGCTCCTCTGCAACGAAGGCGCTTATCGTCATGGCTAGCGTGACTTTAGATAGAATAAAAAAGCCGCTCAGTCTGAGCCCGAATATGAATATTAGAGAGATTGACCGTCCAATTCTCAGTTGGCAATAGTCTTCGCGTCACTCTTTAAATATGAAAAACTATGTAACTGAGACAGCTCACCGAAATTGCGTCGTGAAAGCGCATTTCGGGGACTTTCCGAACGCTGCTCCGGCGCAAGCGCTATTTTGAACTCTGCAAGAGTTCTTGATCCAGGTTGAAGGCTTGGCATCCGCCAGCCGCAAGCAGGGCGTTGACGCCGTCTGCCTCATAGCGAAGGTTCGATATCTCCACGGACTTTTGAGGGTCGACGTCTTTTTTGCCGCCGAACAAATCGAACAGGTTGCTATTCGTAACCGGCACCGCAGCCTGAAGAGCTTTGATCTTATTGATCCGTTGGCGCACATAGTCCTGCGGCGCCGCGCAAGGATCGTCATTTGTGGCGGAGGCAGCTTTCGGCCCATGTCTGGCCATACTCGGTTGCGCGATGCACACCATGGCAGTTGCCAGCAAAAATACGGAAATCAAATCCCGGCTGCGCATTCGCCCTGTTCCCCCGGCATCGCCGTCGAAGCACGTGACCGACAACGATAAAGATACGTCCATGCGCTGCACGATCTCAATAGATCGAACGCAAGAGGGGGATATATGTCCAAGCGCTGAACGCTCAAGCGGAGCGGCCAAAATATTCGAACCGTTGGGCCGAAGCGCAACGACAAACCCGCGGTTTGCTGCAAGGCTGTCGTCTTCTGTTGATTATCGTATCGAATCACCGTGGCCGCTGGCAGGGACCTCCGCGATTAGAGCGTCTATTAATCGACAGTCGGCGGATGGGCCGGGAACGCAGAGTGAGACGATGGCGTCGGGAAAATGGTATGTCTGCGGATTATGTTCCTGGAGCGTCGCAGCGGATGCGAGCGCCCCCGGGCGTCCTTTTCGGAAGGGGGAATAAAATTCCTGAGCGGAAGAGTTTGTACCTTCGTTCTAGCTGAGCCCGCCCGGCTGCCTGATTGCCGATGCGCTAAACGTGCGGCCTTTTAGCTTTGCACGTCCGCCGTCGGCCGGCCTGTGGAGATTGGCGATAACGTAAGAAGAGCGTTTCTTTCAAGATTACCAATGCCTAACTTTTCCGGCTCCGAGCCCCGCGCTAGCACCGGTGCGGATCAATCTTCCCTTTCAGATGGTACACTTTACAATGGCTGAGACGCAGAATGAGGCTCCACAGCCGACGGCGCCCAGCCCAAGACTTCTCGAACGCATCGATTGGTCCGTTGTCGGCGCCATCGTCGCGCTCGCGGCGTTCTCTTATGCGGCGACGGTCCTTTATCGGAACCTCGAAGAGATCTCGTGGCCGCAGGTCCGGCACACGATAGCAACGTTCCCGCTTTCGCATCTGGCGCTCTCCGGGCTGTTTACGGTCCTCTCCTATGCGGCGCTGGTAGGCTATGACCTCATCGCGCTCAGGGTTGTCGGCGCTAGGCAGGTCCCGCTACGCATTGCGACGATCACGTCTTTCATCAGCCATGCCGTCACCTTTACGTTCGGCTTCGGCGTCCTCACAGGCGGGGCAGTCCGGCTGCGGCTCTATCGCGTCTGGGGCGTCGATACCGACCGCGTCCTCGGCATCGTAATGCTTTGTGCGCTAAGTTTCTGGGCAGGTCTTGCGACAATTGCCGGGATCTGCCTCGCGGTCGATCCGCAGCTCGTCTCCGCACTGGTGCATCTGAGCGTCCCCACGTGCCGGCTGGCGGGAACGATGATCCTGGCCGTCATTGCTGTCTGGCTCGTCTACGTGTCGATCCATCCAATCCGGATCGAAATCGGGAATTGGAGGCTGCCGCTCCCCGGCACGCGCGCAACGATCGGGGCAATCTTCGTCGGCATGCTCGACGTTGCGGCGGCGGCATCGGCGCTTTGGGTGCTGTTGCCCCAAGAGCTGCACATTACGATGCCGGGCTTTTTCGTTGTTTTTGCCCTCGCGACTGTGCTCGGCGTGGTCAGTCACGTACCGGGCGGCCTCGGCGTATTCGACGCCGTCATCCTACTTGGCGTGACGCAACATCCGAGCGGCGAACTCGTCGGTTCGCTCCTGCTTTTCCGGCTGATTTATTACATCGCGCCAGTCATTGTCGCGCTGACGATGCTGATGGTGCACGAGATGCGCGGCCGAAGGGGTTTAGCGCATGAGGACGACAGCACGTCCGCCACGATCATCGAACCGATCATTCCGCCGCTCGCGGCTGTCGTGACCTTTTCCGGCGGGCTGATCCTGGTGATTTCTGGAACGCTGCCCGCCCACCGCCTGTGGCTCATTCGCGATTTTCTGCCGTTGCCATTCGTCGAGGCATCGCATTTCATTGCGAGCCTCGTCGGAACCGTTCTTCTGCTGATCGCAAACGGCCTCGCGCACCGGCTACGTTCAGCGTGGCAACTGGCAATCGTCCTGCTGCTCAGCGGCGCTGTTTTTTCCATCACAAAGGGTTTCGATTTCATCGAAGCGCTCGCTTGTCTCGCGGCGGCATTGATCCTGATTGCGGGACGGCGGGAGTTCTACCGCAAGGGCGGCGTACTTGCAGGCCGGCTCTCGGCATCAGCAATTCTTGCGGTGTTGATCGCCATCGGCGCGTCGATCCTAATCGGACTGGCCATCTATCGCGGCGTGCCCTACGACAATTCGCTGTGGTGGGAATTCGCCTACCATCAGGATGCCTCGCGCTTTCTGCGCGCTACGCTCGGCGCCGCGATCATCGTGATGATCATCGCCTCTTACCAGCTGCTCCACAAGGCGCCGAACATCAGCCGCAAGGCCTCAGCCGCAGAACTTCGGCGTGCGAAGGAAATCGCACATCATTCCTCGCAAGTCACAGCCGAGCTCGCATTCACCGGGGACAAGCGCTTTCTGTTTTCGCAAAGCGGCAACGGTTTCATGATGTATGGCGTTCGCGGATCGACGTGGGTCGCGATGGGCGACCCGATTGCGAACAACAGCGCCGATCTCATCGATCTCGTTTGGCGGTTCAAGGAAGGCGCCGACGAGCAGAAAGGGGCTCCGGTTTTCTATCAGATCACTGCCGATCATCTACCTGTCTATCTCGATGCCGGTTTTTCCTTGATCAAGCTCGGAGAGGAAGCGTGGGTCAATCTCGAAACGTTCACGCTGGATGGCAAGGCTGGAAAACGGCTTCGTCAAACTAAGACGCGTGCCGAAAAGGCCAATATCGAATTCGAAATCTTGCCCGCTACGATCGTGCCGAAATTCTTTCCGGCGTTAAAGCGCGTATCGGACGCGTGGCTCGCACAGCGTGGACATCGCGAGAAGGGCTTTTCACTCGGCTTTTGGAATCCCGAGTATGTCGAACGCCACGACATTGCGGTGCTTCGTCATGAAAATCGCATCGTGGCATTCGCGAACCTCTGGCGGAACGCTCCGGCTTCTGCGTGCACGCTGGATTTGATGCGCCAGGTTCCCGGCGCTCCGGAGGGGGCGATGGAATATCTTGTGCTCAAGCTTTTGGAGCAGGCGAAGGCCGAAGGCTATAAATGGTTCAATCTCGGAATGGCACCGCTCTCGGGCCTTCCCGATCACAGACTGGCATCGCGGTGGGCTCGTCTCGCCGGTTTATTTTTCCGATACGGCGACCGGCTCTATCACTTCGAGGGGGTCCGTATTTTCAAAAGCAAGTTCAAGCCGGAGTGGCGCACAAAATACCTCGCCTATGAGCACGGGTTGCGCCTGCCGCAAACGCTTTTCGACATCACCTCCCTCATCAGTGCCAGCGCACGGCGCTCAACATCCGACGGGAATAAAGAATGGTCCAAAGATCGCGCTATCTAGACATCGCTCGCGTGTTGGCCGCAGCCTTCGGCATTTTTTGTGTGATTATCTCTATCGGAACGCCTGCGTCCGCCGACACGAAAACTATCGCGCAGAAGCGATTTGGCAATGTCCCGGTCCTGTGGTCCGGCAATGCACCTTCCGCCTTTGTCGTTCTGATGGCTGATCCCGATGCAGCGTCGCCTTCCTACAAGCCCATAGCCGCCGCGCTCGAGAGCCAAGGCGCGGCGGTCGCAATTCTCGACGCCGGCGTGATGCGTGACATTCTCAATACGACCGTCCCGGCGGGCCAATGCAATCAACTCTTCGGCGACATCGAAGATCTCGTGCGCCTGTCCGAACGTGCGCTCGGCATGCAAGCGTGGGAGTCGCCGGTTTTCTTCGGCCTCGGGCGATCCGGCACGATCGCGTATCTCACTCTGGCGCAAGCACCGCCGAACAGTGTGTCTGGGGCGCTGAGTTCCGGATTTTCGCCTTCGCTCACATCAAAGGATGCTTTTTGCAGCGGCGCGCCGGTTCTTGGGAACAAGGATGGCGCGTTCGAATATGGGCCGATCAAGCTCAACGGCAAATGGACACTCTTTACGGAGGATCCGGCTAGTCCCGCTCTCAAACCCTTCGTCGCGGTCAATCCCGGTACTTCAATCGAACATGGTGAGGCGACCAATGATTCAACCCTATCGTTGGCGATCAAAGCCGTGTTCGACATGACCCTCGTGCCGAAAGCCTCCATTAGCGATCTGCCGCTGACCGAACTTCCCGCGAAGAGCCCTACGGGGCTTGCGATCTTTCTTTCGGGAGATGGCGGATGGCGGGACATCGACAAGCAAATCGGCGAGACGCTGTCGAAAAACGGCATCTCCGTTATCGGCCTCGATACCCTCCGGTACTTCTGGAGCGAGAAGGACCCGCAGACGATCGCCGACGATCTCGATCGCATCGCGCGTTATTATAGAACGGCGTGGCATATCCAGGATGTTTCATTGATTGGCTACTCATTCGGAGCTGCAACCATTCCAATGGTCTGGACGAAGCTCGATCCCGATCTGCAAAAGCAGGTCAAGCTGATCGTGCTGATGGCGCCGGAGCCAGTTGGGCGTCTCGAAATGTCAATGGCAGGTTGGCTCGGCATTCCATCGTCCGCCGACATCAGCCTGCGTCCGTTCATGGCCGAGTTACCCAAGGTTAAGGTGACGTGCATCTTCAGCGTTGAAGAAAAAGCGGATGGTGATACCGGATGTACGTTGTCGGAACTCAAAGGCGCAACGCTTATTGAAAGAACCGGCGGTCATCATTTCGGCGGCGCGTACTTAGAGATCGCGAAGCTCATTTTGGACCGCTGGGCGGCCGCCGAAAGACAGCATTGACCCAGACGTTTGCTTATACCCGCTTGCCGAAGCCGGCTGACCGGCGCGCAGCCGGCACGGCGATGGCGGCATCCACGTATTGAACACCGGCGCGATTTGGGGACGTCCACTTGACGCGCACACGACGGCGACTGCCAGAGAACGTATCGTGGATGACGAATGATTTCGGCAACCACTCGCTGTTTTCAACCAGCAGCAACGCTCCGCCGCGCGAGGTATCGGCGATGCGGCACGTCAAGACCTGACCCTCGCCGAGTTCAATTTTCGCCGGACGACTTACGGGTTTTCGTTCTTCTTTGCGCATGGCGAATGTTCAAAAAATCAGAAATTTAATGGAACATTTACCGATCTCAGGGCCGAGCCGACGAGCACAATCACTGTTGATGGTAACTGCTCGAGACGGAGCAGTTCGATTGCAGGCCTGAAAAACCAGTGCTGTCATTGCCCTACGGAGCCGTTGGCGCAAAAACGAATGACGTTCATTTTGCGTGCTATAGCCCCGGCCCGCAATGCGTCAGATGAGCCAAACGGGTCTCGTTGCGATATTCGAAGGAGCAACACCTGCGGCAATTATTAGGAAATTAATGCCCTGGTTTTCTCGCTTGCGATTTGGCCGCTCCATCCGATCACGCATTGCCCCCAAGGTCGACTCGCAGCGCCTGCATGGAAATTGAGCGTCGCGACGGACTCAGCCATTCGCTGCATTCCGGTTGATGAAAAGACGGAACTCACGTTTGCAAGCGGCAACCTTTTTGCCTGGAAGACAATCGCGAGATCAATCGATGCATTTCAGGCGAATAGAGCCTGCGGACGTAATTCGCCACGTGCGAGCAAGACGGGCCGCTAGAACCTCCTCTCTCTAGGCCACGCACGCTGAATCGTACTAATGGTTTAATTGCAATGTCTCGATCGCGCTTGCGTCGAATGCTGATCACTTGCATGCCATCGCGATAATCGTCTTTCAAAAAGCGCCTCGGCCATTTTCAAAAAACGCGTGGTAATTCTTCGCTTAGTCCGCCTCGAAACAGCTTTATGCCGATTTTATTATTCAAAAGTCGCAGTGATATTTTAAAATTCCGGTTCCTAAGTGCCATTCGGAAATGTGGCAAATTAAGCGATCTTTCACTCCTGTGGCGTACTATTGAACTACGTGCAAGCAGTGACGTGTCGTGCCGCAGCATTGCGTTCGTACGTGAGAATTTGCGTCATGGTGGGGAAGGTTATGCCGACACTGCTCGCGATCGATGATTCGCCAAGCGTCCGGCAGATGATCCGGGTAACATTCGTAAGCGCCGGCTTCGATATCATAGAAGCATCCGACGGGCTCGAGGGCCTGCAAAAGGCGACGTCCAATCTCGTCGACATCGTCGTGACGGATCTCAACATGCCACGAATGAACGGCCTCGCGTTCATTCGGCATTTGCGCGCGCGACCATCCTATCACGGTCTGCCCATTATCGTATTGACAACCGAGTCCGATCAGGCCGCGCGTAAAGAAGCCAGTGCCGCGGGCGCGTCGGCGTGGATCACTAAGCCGTTCAGCGCACAGGGGCTTCTCGATATCGCGAGCGGATTTTTGAAATGATCGAATTCTCCGGCTCAGAATCTGAGCATGAACTTATCGTACGTCTCAGTCAGCTGGCGATTTGTGATCCGTTGACTGGCCTACACAATCGCGGAACGCTCAAAGAATTATTCGCAAGAATTCTCGAGCAAGCGACGATCGACCGGCAAACCGTCGGAATTCTCTATATCGACCTCGACGATTTTCGTGCCGTTAACAAGTTGCATGGCCAGGCGGTCGGAGATGTCATCATCAGCCGCATCGCCAACCGTCTGCGTTCGATCTCTAGCGACACCGACACGATCGTGCGCACCGGCGGCGACGAATTTTTGCTGATCTCCCCCAGCGATAAACCGGACTGCGAGTTTAGCGCGAAGGCGCATCACATCGTTGACACGCTGCGCGAGCCCCACGTCCTCGAAAACGGCAAGACGATCCGCGTCACGGCTTGTGTCGGCACCGCACTCTTTCCCATCCACGGGGCCGATCATGAGGAGTTAATCGCCGCGGCCGAATTGGCGCTCCACCACGCCAAGAAAATCGGCGATGAGGTCATGGCGTTTTCCCCTGAGATGCTGAATACAGAGCACCGGCGTCTGATCTTCGAACATGACGTCAGCCTCTCGCTGGAACGGGGCGAGCTTTCCCTCGCCTTCCAACCCCAGGCGGAAGCCTCAACGTCCGCCATCAGTGGATTTGAAGCGCTTGCGCGTTGGCAGCATCCCGATTTTGGTCCGGTGTCTCCCGCCGATTTTATCCCCGCGGCCGAGGCATCCGGAGCCATCGGCGCCATCGGCGCCTATGTCCTGCGTGAGGCTTGCCGCGAAGCCTCCTCGTGGAAAAACGGTCTTCGCATTGCTGTCAACGTATCGCCCGTGCAAATCGAACGCGGCGATTTCGTACAGGTCGTCAGAAACGCGCTCATCGAAACCGGTTTGGCGCCGGAACGCCTTGAAATCGAAGTGACCGAGAGCCTGTTCATCCAGAACCTCGCTTACGCGTCGAAGGTTCTCACTGGGGTTAAGGACCTCGGCGTCAGCGTTGCGCTCGATGACTTCGGCACCGGCTATTCGTCGCTCGGCACGCTCCGCGCTTTCCCGTTCGACCGCATCAAGATCGATCGGAGTTTCGTCTTCGATATGGTTCGCAATTCCAACGCGGCTGCAATCGTCGATTCCGTGCTTGGGCTTGGACGCGCGATGGGTTTGACGGTCGTTGCTGAAGGCGTCGAAACAGAAGAACAACTGAAACTTCTACGAACGCTCGGATGCCAGCAGATCCAGGGCTATCTTATCGGCAAGCCGATGCCGGCGGGACATTACGCCGCCGTCACCGGTAAAGTCTCCAATCATACATCGCCAGTTATGGTCTGACTCGTGCGCAACAGTGCTTGTGCCGAACGCGCAAACTTTCGGCCGTCATACCAAATTGGACACCCGCATTTCGATGATTGAGGCAATCTTAGGCCATCTGGAAACTTCGCGAAGCCAGATCGAGGGGAAATTCTCGCGCGCCGGAACGATACTCGAATCCGCCGTCTCTTTGATCAGTCAGCAGCTCGAATACCTTCAGCAGTTGAGTAACCTTCTTGACGGCGAAGCTGTTGGAGAAGCGACGCGGGAACTCTCCGCCGCCGCCGAAGAGCTGCGGTCTCTGCCGAATATGCTCAGTGAGCGCGGGCAAGAGCTGCGCGATCTGGAATGCCGAAGCGCTGAATTGCTGCGCGATATCGAAGATATGCGAAGCCTTCTGCGCTACCTTCTGGTCTTCGCCCTCAACTTGAAGATCACTGCCGCCGACGATCAGCAAGACGCCCAACAGTTTCACGCCTTTTCTCAGGAAATGCGGACCAGAATCGAGGTCGGCGGCACCGAACTCAATGACATCGATATGCGGCTCAACGGTCTTCTTGACCAGGTCCGCGCGGCGCTGAAGCTTGAATCTGGCCTCGCCGAAGAAGTCTCCGCGATGGTTCCGGCCGTTCCCAATCATTTGGCGGACGATGCGACCGCGATCCGGGTGCATCAAAAGCAGATCGCCGACATGACCGGTGAAGCCTCTGCGCTTGCGCAAAATATCCAGCTCAAGGTCGTCGATGCGCTATCGTCGCTTCAAATTGGAGATATATCGCGGCAGCGCATCGAGCACATTCAGAATGGGCTCAATCTCCTGACCGAAGCCGATTCTCGCTTGGCGCAAGACGGGCTCTCGGACGACACGAGAAAGCGATTTACCAAATTCATCTGCCGTCTGCTCGCCACGCAACTCGCGGATACGGCCCAGGACTTCGAGCGCGGTTCCCGCGTGATGCTCGCCAACATGGCTGGAATGGCAGCCGATGCGCAATCTCTTTTGCGCCTCCAGCAAACGCAAAGCTCATCAGATAGCCATAACAATCTTCGATCTCTCGAGCGAAGCGTCGCTGACGCCGAAATCCTCGTCACAGATATGGAGCAAGCAGTCGCGGCGGCCAATGATGTCCGATCCGCGACGGCTCTCACGGTCGACGAGTTGCTGCGGCGGATCGATACGATCAAACGCGTTCGCGAAGACGTGCAATTCATGGCGCTCAACACGACGGTCAGCTGCTCGCGGATGGGCGACGCGGGAAAGCCGCTCCAGGTCATTGCCATCGAGCTGCGCCTCTACGCCAAAAAGCTCGATTCCATTGCCGATGTGACGCTCGCGGCACTTCGTTCCCTCGGCGAGGATATGGCGCATTTGAATGCGGACCGCGCAGAGACTAGCCCGAAATCCAAGCTCGAATGCGCAGCCGCACGCTTGCGCGACGCTGCCGATCTCGCAGAGTCTCGGCTCGCGACAATCATGGGACAAGGAAAGGACGTTGTCGATTCGCTCTCGAAAGCCGAGACCGAGTTGAATTTCGATGCCGAACTCGGAAACGTTTTGTCGACTTCCGCGGCGTCACTTCAATCGCTTGCCGGTGAAGACGATATTGACGTCGCGGATATTCTTGATCCGCTGAAAAGCCTTCTCGATGCTATCGCTGCAACCTATACGATGGCGAGAGAGCGAGACGTACACGCACATTGTTTGCCCGATGCGGCCGTCTCGGCGCGTGCCGCTTAGCTGCGGCTTGCAGCTCGCAACACTTCGCTTGCGATCGCGTTCAGGGGCACCACCTTAGTGGCTGCCCCTCTTGCGATGGCCTCTTTTGGCATGCCGAAGACCACCGACGTCGCTTCGTCTTGGGCAATCGTGAAGGCGTTTGCGGCTTTCATTTCCTTAAGCCCGCGCGCACCATCGTCGCCCATGCCCGTCATGATGACGCCGACGGCATTGGAACCAGCCGATTGCGCGGCCGACCGAAACAGCACGTCGACCGACGGGCGATGGCGAGAGACCAGCGGGCCGCTCTTGACGGACACGAAATACCTCGCGCCCTGCCGTTCCAGCATCATATGTCTGTCGCCTGGCGCGATAAGGACGTGGCCGCGCAGCACGGCATCGCCGTCGACCGCTTCCTTCACTTCGACGGCGCAGAGTGAATTCAGGCGTTTGGCAAAGGCCGCAGTAAATTTCTCCGGCATGTGCTGCACAATGACGATGCCCGGCGCATTCGCGGGCATGGCTTCCAAGACGACGCGCAGCGATTCCGTTCCGCCAGTAGAGGCGCCCATACACACGACCATTTCGGTTGTTTTCGCCATAGCGCGGCCGGACGGTGGCGGAAGCATCGCGTCCGCCGTCAGCTTCTTTTCCGGTCCTCCCATGCTGACTTCCATCGCATCGCGCGGCCGTCGTCCGCCGACCCGAGCCAAAGCCGCGCTTTTGACCACTTCGCAAATTCTAAGCGAGCTTTCGGCGAGATGATCGGCAACGCCGATCCGCGGCTTCAAGATGATGTCGACGGCACCTGCCTCCAACGCCTGCATCAGCGTTTCCGATCCTGCCTCCGTCAGCGAAGAGCACATGACGACCGGAACCGGCCGCTGCGCCATCAGCTTTCTGAGAAACGTAATGCCGTCCATACGCGGCATCTCGACATCAAGCGTGATGACATCCGGGACCTCATCCTGGATACGACGTGCAGCGGCGATCGGGTCGGAGGCTGCGCCCATGACTTCGATGTCCGGGTCCGAGCTCAACACCGCCGTCAGGGTTTGGCGCACGCTTGCCGAGTCGTCGATAATCAGAACGCGTATCTTTTTATGAGGCATCTATCGCGTCTTCTGAAAAATGGTATTTGCGACCTGTTTGACCGGAAGTGAAAATCCGCCAATGGATTCGGAATGACCAATGAACAGATAGCCGTTCGGCGCGAGACAATCGCAAAGCCGCGATAGAACGGCTTCCTGCACCTTTTTCTCGAAATAGATGAGCACATTTCGGCAGAAGATAACGTCGACCGGTGCGCCAATTGCGTAGCTATCGTCCATAAGGTTCAGCCGGGCGAAACCGATCTTCGATCGAAGCGAATGGTGGATGCGAACCTGCCGGTCGCCACGGACCGAACGCAGCACGTATTTCCGCGCCATGTCGGGGGGGACCGGATCCATCATCTCTTCGGGATAGATGCCACGAACCGCGGTCGACAGAACCTCGGTGCTTAGATCTGTCGCGAGGATCGAATATCCAAGCCGATAGCTCTGCCTGAAGTCTTCAAGGATCATCGCCAACGTGTAGGGTTCGGCGCCGGTCGAGCATGCCGCGCTCCAAATGCGAACCTCACCTTTGTCTCGCTGCATCATCGCGGGCAGAACATTTTCGACTAGGTAAGCGAAGTGGTTGGGTTCCCGAAAGAAATCCGTCTTGTTCGTCGTCGCGACGTCGATCAGATGAACGGCTTCGGACTCGATGCCATCTTCATCAAAAAGGAAGTGACAATAACTGTCGAGTGAGGCGTGGCCGGTGACGCGCAAGCGCCGCCGGAGCCGTCCCTCAAGCATCGTCACTTTGGTCGGCGGCATGCGGATGCCGCTATACCCATTGATGAAACGCGCCAAGCGATCGAAGTTGCGCTTGCTCAGGTTATCGCTGCGCAGCCGCGTATCTTGCCCGCGGTCGACGCTGAGGCCTTGAGAAGTCATACCAAAAGCTCCGTAGACCGGTTACGCAGCGGCCGCAGTTTGCGAAAGCACCGCCGACTCGGACGACGAGAACAGTTTTGGCAGGTCGACCAGCACGACGAAACCTTCGGGCCGCTGGACCACACCGGCGATGTAGTCCGAGCGCCAGCGAACGCCGATGTCCGGCGCCGCTTCGATCTGATTGCTGTGGAAGGGCGTTACTTCGAAGACCCGATCCGCCACAAGACCCAGGCACAGGACTCGCCCCGCAAGCGCCACATCCAAAACGAGGATGCGCGTGTGTGGCGTCGGCTCCGTCGGCGCCAGCCCGAGACGCTGGCGCAGATCTATAGTCGGTACGCCTTGGCCCCGAACGTCGGTGAGGCCAAGGAGATAGTCGGGACCGTGCGGAATCCTGAATGCCTTTCGGTAATCCAGGATCTCGCGCACTTCCCTAACGGGGACCGCGAAGACTTCGTCGGCCAAGCTAAACGTCACATATTGAGCTTCGGACCCAGCGCTGGTCATCACGCCGACTCCCGGAAATTTGCATCGTCGGCATCAGGGCCACCCGTGCTCAAGTCCAGGGCAAAGCCCTTCACACGCGACTGAAGTTCGGCAACGGTATTGCGGTGCGCGGACGAGGTCGCTTTCTTCTCAGCGGAAGCCCTGGCAAGCGCTTTCTGAGCGGCCGACGGCTTTGCCGATGTGATCCGCTTGACGGACGCCGAGCGGACGTTCGCAGACTCGGACGAGCGGTTCGAGTCGTCGGTCCGGAAGAACGCGATGCTCTGCTGAAGCTCCTCGGCCTGCGCCGCCAATTCTTCAGAGGTCGCCGACATTTCTTCCGAGGCACCGGCGTTCTGCTGCGTGACCTTATCGAGCTGCTGGATCGCCTCATTGATCTGCGAAGCACCGATATCCTGTTCACGGCACGCGGCGCTGATCTCAGCAACGAGTTCCGCCGTCTTACGGATATCCGGAACCAAGCGCGTCAGCATTTCGCCGGCTTCCTGCGCCGCTTTCACGGTGTCGCCGGACACCGCGCCGATCTCTGCGGCCGCAGTCTGGCTGCGTTCCGCGAGCTTGCGCACTTCGGATGCAACGACCGCGAAGCCCTTGCCGTGCTCGCCAGCGCGCGCGGCTTCGACCGCGGCGTTGAGAGCCAGAAGATCCGTCTGGCGGGCGATCTCCTGAACGATACCGATTTTTTCTGCAATCGTGCGCATCGCGTTGACTGCGCGGCTCACTGCGTCGCCGCTTGCTTCAGCATCTTTCGACGATTGACGCGCGATCTTCTCTGTCTGCGCAGCGTTATCAGCGTTCTGCTTAATGTTCGCCGCCATTTCTTCCATCGACGCCGATGCTTCTTCGGCGGCCGAAGCCTGTTCGGTTGCGCCCTGCGATACCTGCTCGGAGGCCGAAGATAGCTGCTGGCTGCCAGCCGATACGTTTCTCGAAGCCGCGACCGCATCCGATACGACGCCCCGCAGGCGCTCGACCATGCTTTCCAGGGCGTGACCCAGCGTGTCCTTGTCCGAAAGCGGCTTCGGCTGCACCGTGAGATCGCCACCTGCAATCTGATTGGCGATGTCGGCAGTCTCGCGAAGGTTCGAGGTCATGCGATTCATTGCATCGATGAGGTCTTTGATCTCGTCGTTGCTCTTTGCTTCAATTTGCTGGCCGAGATCGCCGATGGCGACGGCTTGAGCCAACGATACACCTTTCGAAAGGCCACGAGAAATATTGAGCGAAATCCAGATGGCCGCTGCGATTGAAACAACGATCAGAAGAATTGCGGCACTGATCAGAATGTTTCGCGACATCGCGTATTCGGCACTCGTCTCCTCATCGGTCGCTTTCATATTGGCGTCTGCCGCGTCTCGCACCCGGTCCGCTAAGGCGAGAAGTTCATTCTGCTTTTTTCGGGCATCCCCGATCGACAGGGCGCCAGCCTGCGCATTGGACTCGTTGGTGTTCAGCGTCGCAAGACGTATGACCTCGCGATTCTCTACAAGGTATTCATTATAGGATCGTCCCAAATCCGCCAGGATCGATTTCATCTCGTCGTTTGCGATCGACGTGATTTTCGGGAGCAGTACACTAACCTTATCTGCCGCATCTTCCGATTTTTTCTTGAACTCGGTTGTCAATGCGGGGTCATTGGTCATCGCAGCGTTCTTCTCGTTGCGAGACATCGTATTCAACGCGTTCTGGAGGTCGCCGATAAGCTGCGTCTCCTTCACGGGACCCGCAAGCATATCTGTGATCGCCGAGTTGAGAGAACTTAGATTGGCGATCGAAAGTCCCGCCATCACACAGGAGAGAATCGTCAGAACCGCGAACGTAGCGGCCAGCTTGGCCTTGATCGTGAATCGCATTGCGTTTGCCCTAAAATTTGGAAACCTTGTGGTTTCCAGCGCACTTCATGAACTGTTTGCGATAGCTTCGCCGCTGCTATCGAACGGAACTCGTCATGAGTCTCGCCGGCGCATCCATGCGCAGGGCCTTCAAAAAAACGCTCAAGCGACTGCTTTGAGCGATCCTCCTGTCGTTTCCGAATGGATCGAGAAAATATTCTGAAGATCAGGAAGCACGATAAACTCGCCTCCCTGCTTGACGACGCATTTCACATATTCGGATCGCCACCGCATGCCCACGCTCGGCGGCGGCTCGCTGCGGCAAAGATCAAGTGTCGTGACTTCGTTCACGCGGTCGGTCCGAAGTCCGATGAAGCTCGCGACTCCATCGATATCGAGTTCGATCACGACAGTACGACTGTCGATCGTCAGCGGTCCGGCTTCCATTCCGAATGCGACATGCAGATTCGCGAGGGGGATGACTTTGCCGCGGAAATTTATGACGCCGCCGACCAGCTTTGAAGCCGTCGGCACGATCGTCACGATCGGCATGTCCATGATCTCGCGGACAATGCTCGCCTCCAAGGCAAACGTCTCGTCTTGGAGATCGAACGTCAGTACTTCAATTTCTTGCGTCATAGCCGAATGCCTTCGTCGTTATGGTCGGACGTGCTCAACCGGCCTTGCGCAGCTGCGCCTCGGCCATTTGCCCAGTCGCCACCAGATGCGCGATATCGAGAATGAGCGCGACCGAGCCGTCGCCGAGGATCGTCGCGCCAGAAAACATCGCGACGTCTTCGTGCAGCTTCGACATGGCCTTGATCACGGTCTGATGGTCACCGATGATCTGGTCGACGACCAATCCGACGCGCTCGGCCCCAGTCGAAACGACCACGATTTTCTGGAATTGATCCGGCTGTGTTCCTGTCTGGAAAATTTCGCGAAGCCTGAGGAACGGAACGAGCGTATCGCGCAGCGAGATAAAGCTTCTGCCGCGCGAGCGCAAATCCTGCTCGACCGGCAATTCGAGACATTCCTCGACCGCGGATAGCGGAATGACATAGCGTCCCGTGCCGACTCGAACCAAAAGGCCGTCGATGATGGCAAGCGTCAACGGGATACGAAGCGAGATACGCGAGCCTACGCCCGGCTCGCTGCTGAGATCGATCGATCCGCGCAGCGCTTCCACCGTCCGCTTGACGACGTCCATACCAACTCCGCGGCCGGAGAGATTGGTGACAGCTTGCGCGGTCGAGAAGCCGGGTTGGAAGATCATTTGCAGCAGATCGTGATCACCAATGTGGGCACCCGGCATAATCAAGCCTTGCGCTTCCGCCTTGGCTCGAACACGCGCCCGGTCGATGCCGGCACCGTCGTCCGTGATGGAAATAATGACTTCGCCGCCTGCATGGCGCGCCGAGAGATTGATTTTACCTGCTTCCGGTTTTCCGGCCGCCTTGCGTTTTTCCGGCGTTTCGAGACCGTGATCGACGGAGTTTCTGACGAGATGCACGAGCGGGTCCGCCAGCCGCTCGATAACGGTCTTGTCTACTTCCGTTCCTTCGCCTTCGGTCGTCAGGTCGATCGTCTTGCCCGTCTCGCGTGCGAGATCATGCACGAGGCGACGGAAGCGGCCGAATAGGGTTCCGACGGGAACCATGCGAAGCACCATCATCGTATCGCGCAGCTCGTTGGAGAGCCGCTCGATGTCTTCGGAGACGGCGCGCAGATTAAGGTCCGGGCTGGCGGCGGCAATCTGGCTAAGACGCGATTGCGCGATGACGAGTTCACCGACACGATCCATGAGCTCGTCCAGCCGTTCAGCAGGAACGCGAACGCTTTCAGAGCTTTTGGCTGCCTGGCGCGTGTCGGCACCGGCCGACGGCCGCCGCTTATCCGTCTGCGACGCATCGGACGATGGTGCGGCATCGCTGGAAATTTCCAGCTGGACTGGTTCGCTGTCTTTCTCGGCTTCGACCTGACGAATATCGAGCTTCATGTCATCGATAATGAACATGAAGACGTCTTCTATATCCGTCCGCGGCTTATCGGTGAGAAGTTTGACGTTCCACGTGATGTAGCACTCGTTCGCAACCAGCGCGTCGAGAGCCGGGATTTCCGAAATATCAGCCGCAACGCTACACTCGCCGAGATCGCGCATTTCGGCCAGAAGCGCCAGCGGGTTGCAACCGTTGACCAACGCATTCGGCGGCAGCGAGAAATTAATCTCCCAAGACGTTTTCTCGGGTTCTTCCGGCGGCGGAGCATGTCCTGCCATCTTCACTTCCTGCTCCAGGCGGATGAGCAGTTCCTGGCCTGTCGCCTCGCTGGCTGTTTCGGCTCCTTCGAGCAAAGACCGCATGTGATCTTGCGCAGCCAGAACAACCGAGACGAGGTTCGCCGTTGCCGTGACCTCACCCTTGCGAACCTGATCGAAGGCCGATTCACAATGGTGCGTGAACGATGCAAGCACATCGAACCCGAACATGGCGCCGGAGCCCTTCAGAGTGTGAAGGCTACGAAAAACATCATCGACGAGCGCGCGATCACCGGGCTTCCTCGACAAATCGAGCAAGCCAAGCTCAATGCGATCCAAAAGCTCGTCCGCCTCAGCGCGAAATGTTGCAATTGCATCCGTATTCGAAGTCATTGCCCGAGAACCTTCTTGACGATCTTCAGAAGATTGTCGGCTTGAAAGGGCTTCGTCAGCCAGCCAGTGGCACCCGCGGACTTAGCCCGTTGTTTGAGCGCTGCGTCGGATTCCGTCGTGAGAAAGATGATCGGAACACCGCTGTGCGCCGGGATTTTGCGCAGCTCTTCGATCATCGTCAGCCCATCCATGACGGGCATGTTCAAGTCGGTGATGATGAGGTCGAACTTTCCAGCGTTGGCTTTCTTAATGCCGTCTGCCCCGTCGACCGCCTCGCTGACCTGATAACCGGCCCCTGTCAGCGCCACCTTGATCGCGACCCGGATACTTGATGAATCGTCTACCGTAAGAATTGACGCGGACATTTCAGGCTCCCTCGTGCAACCAGAACCGGCGATTTTCAGCCGACATTTCAGCGAGCAGTCCCGCTCGATCCATAAGGCTCAAAGCACGCCCGGATATCGGAGCGGCGAGCGATAATTGCTTGGAGGCGCCCTGCGCATAGAGCCGCGCGGCGACGATGAGTTGGATGCCGGCGATGTCGACGTCGGACTCTTCGGAGATAAGGAGGTCGAGTGATTCGCTATCGTTTATGGAGCTCAGAATTGCGTTTTTCGCATCGCCGATCGTCCGAATTGTCAACAGACCAGAAATATCCAGCGTCGAATTGCAATTTTCGCTCATTTCCCCTCGGAATGTTGCCGCCGCAAAACTCCGCCCCACTTTCATGACTTACTGAACGACAATAAGTCTGGGCCATTATATGTAGGCGAGGTGTTAATGATGGCCTAACACCAAAAATATCGGATTGTAACTAAAGACCAATATCGCGTCCCAAAAAAGCCGTCGGCGGATTCGATGGCCAATTATCATCAATATTCCAAATTCGGCTGGCCTGTTTTCATGGCAATAATGGAAATATTTTTTCCTTGCGAGGTCGGTCCGGATTCGGTCCCGCTCAGCCGTCGCAATTTAGAGCAATACGGTTACTCAGTATACGTATCACACAGCCCTATTGTCCGTAAATCGCGATAAATTGGCCTTTCCCCCTTACATCTCTGTGCTTATGAGGTGGTCAACGGAAGAAGGCCCAGGGACTGCCCATCTTATAGAGATGGGGATTCCAGCGATCTCTGTTGGATTCAGTGGACGCAATCAACAACGAACAATCGGGCAGACAGTATTTCCCATCAATGGCCGCGGCCCTGTGCGGAATAGGCGATCCGCGGTTGGCTGAATGCGGTGCTTGGCATTGCCGCGATACTGAATTTTCGAAATCGCCATAGTGCTCAATTGTGAGCGCTATAACGTCGTAAGTTCGCATAATTCTTGTCGCCGATTCCGGTCGCACTCGGATCAGATGGCAGTCGAGCGGCGTCGAATAAATCTCATTAGCTCAGGTGCGCGAATGAAGTCGAGCTGCTGCGCTCAGGCGACGCTGCAGGCCCAGACGACAAGTTCAGACGCGACCTTGTCGAACGCTTGATTGAGTGCAGCCGATATTCCAGCCTGATCGGTGATCGTTGCAGGCACGCTCGCTTTAAATATGCGTGCGCCGAGAATCTGTCCGTTTTTGCCGACGATCTTTGCTGAGAATGCTATCTCGGCAGACGGCGTGTCCGAGGCCACGATCTCGAAATTACGCAAATCCAAGATGAGTTGATAATCGACATCAAGCGTGTCCGGCTGGCGTCCAAGGACTTTCAGGTACCCGGCATTTTCAAAGCTTTGAACGATGCGCGATTGCACAACCCGGCTTAGCGTATCCGGCCACTTGGCGGCGATGGCGTTCGAACGCTCGCCCGCAGGCGTCATGATCGCGACCTGATCGTTGAAGACACTGCCGACGATATCGGGTTCCGGCACCACGAGCTGGCCCTCAGGAATCTTGCCGAGGCCTGGAAATTTCTTGGGAGCTTCGAGATCGACAATAGGAGCGTCCGCTTTCTTGCCGCCGCCCGTCATCCGCTCCAATCCAGCAAGGATACCATCGACCTTGTCGGAATTCTTCGCGAGCGCTGCTGAGAACGTGTTGATGTTCGCGACCAGGGATTTGAAGGGTTCGCGATTTTCATCAATGACGGCGCCGATCTGGTGCAGGATATCGCGCGCTGATTCCGTGAGACTTTGCGTGTCCTTCGGATCTACGGCAAGGAGCGGCGGCTGACTTCCGGTCGATGTGACGGGGGGTGCATCGGGTGCGCCGCCGCGCAATGCCAGGACGGGCGAGCTGGTGAGGCCTTGAAATTCTATACCAACCTTCGTGTCGGAACGAACGGGCGTCGTACTCTCAACGGAGATCAGAGCCGTGACCTGCTTGGGATGGTCGGCTGCCAACTCGAGCGCGACGACTTCGCCGACGCGGATACCATTGAAGAGAACCGCCGAACCTCTGAGAAGTCCGGAGACCGGCGTCTCGAAACGTGCGCGGTAAAGCGCCTGCTGGGCCAAGCCGCCTGCGTGGTTGAGCCAATAGACAAATACAAACGCCGCCGCGACAGTCGCGAGGGTGAAGAGTCCGATCAGCGTGTATCGCGCGCGAATTTCCATAACGGCGTCTCAACCAGATGACTGTTGGCGTGAAGATTCCAGCATGCGTCCGCGTTGGCCACGGAAGTACGATTTAACCCAAGGGTGCTCACTCGCGAGCATTGCCGAGAGTGGACCGTCGGCGACGATCTTGCCATCCGCCAATACGGCGATGCGATCGCACACAGTGTGTAAGCTGTTGAGGTCATGCGTGATCATGAACACGGTCAGGCCAAGGGTCTGCTGCAGCGTTCGGATCAACGAGTCGAAATCACCTGCCGATATGGGGTCGAGACCTGACGTCGGTTCGTCGAGAAAAACGACCTCGGGATCGAGTGCAAGCGCGCGAGCCATGGCGACGCGTTTCGTCATGCCGCCCGAGAGCTCCGACGGCAGCTTGTTGGCGTCGAGCCGGGACAGTCCGACCATCGCGAGCTTGGTTGCCGCGATCTCGTCGAGTAAATGCTCTGGCAAGTGCAGGAACTCGCGCATCGGAAACTGCACGTTTTGTATTACGGTGAGCGACGAATACAGCGCGCCGTTTTGAAAGAGGATGCCGCATCGCCGCTGCAGCGCACGGTGGGTCTCATCGTCGACGCGGTCAACATCATGTCCGAAAACTTCGATTGATCCCGACTGTTTCGGCAACAGGCCGATAATGGTGCGCAATAGGACGGATTTGCCGCTGCCTGAGCCGCCGACGAGGCCGAGAATTTCCCCGGGACGGACGTCGAGAGACAGATGATCCAGGACCATTCGGTCGCGGAACCCGACGGCCAGGTCACGAACGCTGATGACAGGTGCTTTGCTCGGAGAGGCCATTCTCGTCACATTCCGATCGATGCAAAAAAGACAGCGAACAGACCGTCGAGGACGATGACGAGAAAGATCGAGGTCACAACCGATGCCGTCGTCCGAAGCCCAAGGGATTCGGCGCTCCCTCCAACCTTCAGGCCTTCCGTACACGCAACGATGCCGATCACGAACGCCATGAACGGCGCTTTGATCATGCCGACCTTGAAGTGCGTCATCGAGATCGCTTCCTTCAAGCGGGCGACATAAATTTCGGGGCTCATTCCGCCATAGAGCCACGCGACAAGCTCGCCACCGTAAAGGGCCGACATCGAACCGATGAAGGTCAGCAGCGGGAGCGCGATGACGAGCGCGACAATGCGAGGAAGAATGAGCACGTCGACCGGATCGAAGCCCATGGTTCGGAGCGCGTCGATTTCCTCGCGCATCTTCATCGAGCCGAGTTCGGCAGTGTAAGAGCTGCCAGATCTCCCCGCCACCATGATAGCGACGATGAGAACGCCGATTTCGCGAAGAACAAGAATGCCGACCATATCGACGACATAGTCGTCGGCGCCAAACTTTCTGAAATGAAAGAAGCCCTGCTGGGCAATGATGCTGCCGATCAAAAAGGTAATCAGAAAAATGATCGGGATCGCCTGCCAGCCGACGCGATCGAGCTGATGGACCGTCGATGTGAAGCGAAACGTTGAAGGCTTCAGGATCGCCCGAAAGGCCGCAGCGCAGACTGCACCGATCATGTTGAGCAGAAGAACGAAGCCCCGGCCATAGTTGGCCATCCCTTGGCCGATGGCAGCGAGGCCCGTAAATTCCTTGCGCGGCTGTGAGGGAACCTTATCGGCAAGTTCGGCCGCCTGCTCCACGGCCCGGAACAGTCCAGCATATTGTTCCGGCAGCGCCGAGATCTTGAGTTTGCCGCCACGCGCGCTGAGTTCACGCTGAAGGCGCGAAATTTCCCATGCGCCGTAGGTATCGATCCGCTCGATACCGCTCATATCCAGCGTCACGTTCCCCAGAGAGGGGCGGGCGAGAACCGCGCTGATTGAGCCATCCAGGCTGGCCGCATTCGGCGCCGTCCATTGGTCGGATGCCGCGAGTATGGTGATCTGGTCCGCGGTGCTTACAGTCAACAGATGCACGGAAGATGCGCCGTCGACCACTCCCTCGTCCGCTTTTTCATCAACCATGCGAAGCTATCTGTAGTCCGGGTTTTTCGAATGCGTTCGGCGATTGCCATTTTGGTGGCAGCCTTGGCGTATCGAAGGCAACATAAAAATCTCATCGCCGAGCCCGTTGATACGGGTCAATTCGTAGGATTCGCGTGGCGCTTGAATTGTGCAGAGACCTGCGCGCCTTTTTCGCGAACGGCGAAAACAAAGCGCAAGTTCTTAATATGGCTGCCGCGATGGCCGGGCGAGGGGGAGTGCAACGCTGATGTCGAGGACGATAAAGTGCTAAATAGTTCAGCGGTTCCAAAGCATTTGGTGGAGCCGAGGGGAATCGAACCCCTGACCTCTGCAGTGCGATTGCAGCGCTCTCCCATCTGAGCTACGGCCCCGGATGCGCGGCATTTAGGGTTCGCCCTGAGTAGTTGTCAAGAAATCCGCTCCGCTTGTCAGCACCTAGGGCGCGGGGCGGCGGACGGTCGTTTGCGCGGAGGCTGCGACAATCGCGCTAGACTTGGGGTGCCCTGATAACCCCATTTGCGGTTCGGGCGCGAAAGTCTGGACACAAGTCGGGCCAAAGGCTTGCAGGGGGCAGGGTGTCGGGGCTACATGGCGCAACGATACCAAATTGCGGGACGGCGAATGCTCGAGCTTCTGGGCTTTATCAACTATCTCATCACGCTTTATACCTACGTCGTTATCGCCGTGGTGATCGTCAGCTGGCTCATGGCATTCGGGGTGGTTAACCCCTACAATCCGATCGTGCGGTCGATCTGGCAGGCGCTCAACGCCGTGACGGAGCCACTGCTCGCCCCCATTCGCAATGCGATGCCGAACATGGGCGGGCTCGATATCTCGCCGGTGATCTTGCTGCTCGCCTGTTATTTCATCCAGACCGTCGTGCTGCCGAACATCGCCAAGGCCGTGGTGTGACGGCGGCGTCCGGCGGCGCGCAGTCGGCTGAGGGGGCTTGGCGGCACGATACCGCGTGCGTCATTGCGCGCTTCCGCTTAACGCCAAAATCCAGCAAAGAGGCGGTTGACGGGATTGTCGAAACCCCCGACGGTCCGGCCTTTCAGGCGCGCGTGCGCGCAATTCCCGAGGATGGAGCAGCGAACCGGGCTCTTGAAGAGCTCGTGGCCCGATGGCTGGGCGTGGCGAAGCAGTCTGTTTCGCTCGCCAAGGGCGGGAAATCGCGGCTCAAATCCTTGCGGATATCCGGCGATCCGGACGAACTCGACAGACGATTGCAGGACCGGATAGGCGAATTCAAAAAATAGGAAAACGAGGAGGAACGAGAGGAATGTCAGCCCAGGTCATCGATGGAAAAGAGATTGCGGCGAAGGTCCGCGCCGAGGTGGCGGCGGAAGTCGCGCGGCTTCAGAAAGAACATGGGCTGAAACCTGGCCTCGCGGTCGTGCTCGTTGGCGAAGACCCGGCGAGTAAGGTCTATGTCGCCAACAAGGCGAAGCAGACCGTCGAAGTCGGCATGAACTCGTGGGAGCACCGGCTCCCCGCCGAAACGAGCGAAGCGGACGTGCTGGCGATGGTCGAGAAGCTGAACAACGACCCGGCCTGCCACGGCATTCTGGTGCAGCTGCCGCTGCCCAAGCACATCAACGCCGAAAAGGTTCTGAACCTCATCAACCCGGACAAGGACGTTGATGGCTTCCATCCGGTCAACGTCGGCCGTCTTTGGGTCGGCGAGCGGGCGCTGGTCCCGTGCACGCCGACGGGTTCGGTGATCCTGGCCAAGACGGTGCATCAGAGCCTGTCAGGCATGAATGCCGTCGTAATCGGGCGTTCCAACATCGTTGGTAAGCCGGTAGCGGCGCTGCTGCTACGCGAGAATTGCACCGTGACGATCGCGCATTCACGAACGAAGGATATCGAGAGCGTCGTCAGAGGTGCCGACCTTGTGATTGCTGCCGTCGGCATTCCCGAGATGGTCAAGGGAAGCTGGATCAAGCCCGGCGCGACGATCATCGACGTCGGCATCAATCGCGTGCCCTCGGAAGGCGGCAAGACCAAGATAGTCGGCGACGTGGCCTACGCAGAATGTGCGCAGGTTGCGGGCGCGATCACGCCGGTGCCGGGCGGCGTCGGACCGATGACCATTGCGTGTCTGCTCCGCAATGCGGCGCAGGCGGCAGCAATGCAAGCGGGCGTCAAGTCGGTGTTCGGCTGAGATCAGCGAAACGGCGAGCTGTGAATGTTTTGTTCGTCCGGGGCCTTCGGGTCCCGGATTTTTTTGGACCTAATGGCGTTCGCTTTCGTAGTGGTCGCGGATATGGGTGTTGAAATATTCGCCCGCTGACGATGCCGTGACGAGAGCATCGAAAACGTGGTCCGGGACGCCGAAATAGGTGTAGCGCCGGTCCGTCCGGAAGGTGACATCGAGTGTTCGTGCCTCCGGATCGTAATCGGCGGACTTGATGACCGAGGAGCGCGGAAATTCCATATGCTGCTCCCACTTCGCCTATGCGGCGCGGGCCTGGCGCAGGGTTTCGCCACGGTAGCTTAAGGCCTCCGCGACGTGAGCGCGGGCGACATGTTCTGAACCTTCGAGATCGGCGATGGTTCGCGCGACTTTCAACGTGCGGTGGAAGCCCCGCGCGGAGAGGCCGAGCGTTTCAGCGGCGCGCCGGAGAAGGGCGACGCCGGCCTCATCGGGCATCGCGGTTTGTTCGAGCAGCGCGGCGGAGCAATCGGCATTGGTGCGGACGCCTCTGGCACCCAGCGCCGCAAAACGTGTGAGCTGACGGCCGCGCGCGGCGGCAACGCGGGCGCGAACTTCTGTGCTGCCTTCAGAGGGCGCGGGCAAGACCAGATCAGCCGCGGAGATTGCCGGTACTTCGATTTGCAGATCGATGCGATCGAGCAGCGGGCCGGAGACGCGGGCTTGATAATCGGCAGCGCAGCGGGGTCCGCGCCGGCATGGCTCGCCGGGATTGCCACCTCCACATTTACACGGGTTCATCGCGGCGATGAGCTGGATTCGCGAGGGATATGAAATCCGGTGGTTTGCTCGGGCAATGACGGTTTCGCCGGCTTCCAACGGCTGGCGCAATGCGTCGAGCACGTTGGGCTGGAATTCCGGCAGCTCGTCGAGAAACAGCACACCGTGGTGCGCGAGCGAGACTTCTCCGGGGCGTGGGCGCGAGCCGCCGCCGACCAGCGACGCCATGCTGGCGGAATGATGCGGCGCGCGGAATGGACGCTCGACTGTCAACTTGCCGCCCATCAGTTCACCGGCGAGCGAATGCACCATCGAGACCTCAAGGATCTCTTCAGGTTGTAGCGGCGGCAATATTGACGGCAGGCGCGACGCCAACATCGATTTGCCGGAGCCCGGCGGGCCGATCAGAAGGAGATTGTGATTTCCGGCCGCCGCAATTTCGAGAGCCCTTTTGGCGGTCTCCTGGCCTTTGATATCGCGAAGGTCGGCGGCGTAATTCTGGACAGGGAGAACGTTCGGCTTTGGCCGCGACAGGGTCTGCATGCCTTTGAAGTGATTGACGAGCGATAGCAAATGCGGGGCTGCTAGAATGTCGATCTCTTCGCTGGCCCAAGCGGCTTCCGGCCCGGTGGCGGCCGGACAGATCAGACCCTTGCCGAGCGCATTGGCGCCAATGGCAGCCGGTAGAGTGCCCGGCACGGCGCGGATGGAGCCGTCCAGCGCCAGCTCGCCGATGGCGGCATAGTTCGCTATGGCGTCGGGCGCGATCGCCTCCATGGCCGACATCATCGCGAGTACGATCGGCAGGTCGAAGTGACTGCCCTCCTTCGGCAGGTCGGCAGGCGCGAGATTGACGGTGATGTGCTTGAAAGGGAGGCCGAGGCCTACAGCGTGAAGGGCGTTCCTGACCCGCTCCCGGCTTTCGGCCACGGCTTTGTCGGGGAGCCCGACGATCGCGAAGGCCGCTGCGCCGGGCGTGACCCGAACTTGCACCTCAACCGGGCGTGCCTCGATGCCAATGAACGCGAGTGTTGAGATCTGGCCGTACATGCCTGCCCCCGAAAACCCCTCGTTTCCAGGTAATCACGGCGGCGAGCCAAAGGGCAATTATCCATTTGACAAACCCAACGGATGGAGTAGATTGGAATCATAGGAGATTCCAATGTCGATCCTGACCGCCGCTCACTTTCATGATGAAGCCGCCGCTTTCGCAAAGCTCGAAAGCGTGGTTTGGCCGAATGGTCCGGTTTGCCCGCACTGCGGAGCCGACAAGCGCATCTATGAGCTGAAGGGCGTCCGTTCGAAGCCGAGCAAGAAGAACCCGGACGGTATCGAGCGATTCGGTCTGAAAAAGTGCGGCGCCTGCCGTAAGCAGTTCACGGTCCGCGTTGGAACGGTCTTTGAAAGCAGCCACATTCCGCTGCACCTTTGGCTCCAGGCCGTGCACCTGATGTGCTCGTCCAAGAAGGGCATCAGCAGCCACCAACTGCACCGGGTTCTGGAGATCAAGTATCAGTCGGCTTGGTTCATGGCCCATCGCATCCGTGAAGCGATGCGTTCGGGCTCTCTCCTGCCGCCGATGGGTGGCGAGGGCGAAGTGGTGGAAGTGGATGAGACCATCTATGGCCGTGCCTCAACCCATCCCAAGGGCCGCGTTCGCAAGGGCGACAAGCATTACGGCGCGGTCCATAAGAATGTCATTCTTTCGCTGGTGGAACGCGGGGGCTCGGTTCGCAGCTATCACGTTGCGGGCTCGACCGTTGGCGAAGTCATTCCGATCATCAAGGCCAACGTCTCTCGCGAAACCTCGATGATGACCGACAGCGCCCAGCTCTACAAATACCAGCTTATGGACTTTGCGAGCCATGACCGCGTGGACCACACCAAGGATGAATACGTCCGTTACGTGGACCTGAACCACACCGTCCACACCAACACCGTGGAAGGCTATTTCTCAGTCTTCAAGCGCGGAATGCGCGGCACCTACCAGCACTGCAAAGAGAAGCACCTGCACCGTTATCTGGCAGAGTTCGACTTCCGCTATAACAACCGGATCGCACTCGGCGTCGAAGATGCCGCGCGCACGGAACGCGCCCTGAGGGGTATCAAGGGAAAGCGTCTGACGTATCGAAAAGCTGGTGCAAGCGCAGCCAACTAAGAAGATCGCCAAGCCCACGCTCTGATGGGCTTGGCCCTTCCTCAGTGCCCGTTTACGTGCTCAATCGGCGCAATCGGCGTCGTAGAAGCTTTTTCTGACCTCGCAAAGCGCCAATTCTTTCCATCTCGGACGACATCGCCCTTGACCTTCATGCGGTGCGATAAGGCGGACCAGACATTGTTAATCGGGTTTTCCGTGGTTTGAGGAAATCCAGAGGCCAAAAGGCGATCAGTCACCTCACGAGTGGATAATGACCGGTCCGCGCTCTCTCTCAATATGCTAACGACCTTATCGCCAATGCCGGTATTGCCAGTCGGCGTGGGTGGAACAAATTGCCCGGTCGGGCCGTGCGCGTTCACTTCCATCATGAACAATGGTCGCTGTGGCTTGCTCGCTGGCGCGGCAGGTGAAGAAACTTGAGCCATTGCCTCTAGCATATTGATTGTGCGGTCAAGTTCATCCCGCTTCGCGCGCAGGTCCGCGATGACAGCAGCATAATTGGCTGTTGAAATTGACTCTGTGCCCATGGCTGAGTCCTCCGGTTTGTAGTAGAAAGATGGGAACGGGCAGCCTTTTGGCACCCCGTTCCCCTATGCTCGCTAGAGCAGGGTTATTTTTTCTGCGTCATCTTCTTTGCTTCCTCCTTTGTCCTGTCCAGGGATCGGGATACGCCAGGAACTGACGCATGGGCCCGTAACAACGGCTCACCAGGCGACTTGAGGATCACGACTCCTCTTGTCGCCTTTTCCATTTAGGGCGATGCAAGATCAGACGGCAATGCGAGCCTTGGGGTTTTGCACTGGATTCTGGTTGTCTTCTGGGCTTGGTCTGAAGCCTTGACGTTCAGAGCGAACAAACTCAGGCTTGTGTGATGAAAAAAACCAAAGCATCTGATTCGAGTCGGACGACGCAGGCGCAGAAGTTCAAAGACGCCGCTCGCGAACTCGGCTGCTCTGAAGATGAAGAAGCGTTTGATAAAGCATTGAAAAAGGTCGTCGTTGTACGGCCGCAAACTCAGCCTGTGAAAAAACAGAAGCGCTAAACGCGGCTCTACTCTTCCCTTTCATCTCGGAATAGCACGCGCATCGGAGTGGCTGTGATGCCACTAACCCCGGAAAGGGTTACCTGCTGATTGAAAGTCACCGTACGTGCGGTGGTTCGAAATCTCCGAAAATGAGGAGGGAAAAAATATTCAATAGAATAAACAAATCGCCCATCCATCCTGACTGTGCTGCCAATGAAGGTAATGGGCACGTTTGGAATGTTGAGAATTAATGAGCGCGTTTCTTTTGCAGGAACGAAGCCATCAACAGACAGCTGCTGGTTCCCGTTTTCATCTTGCCAGTTAGCTCCATTCACCGCCCCAGAGATAACTGCACGGTATCGAACCAGCTTTTCGTTTTGATTGTTGAGTAAAACCACAAGCTCCATGGGAGCAGTTTCTGCGCCGCCATGGATAGCTGCGTGATTTTCGAACATTTGATAGGATAGGCTGCCGAGTGCGGGCCGCGGCCAAAAAAGTGATGCCAATCGCTCCGGCGCCCCCAAAGCAATCCATATAAAAACGGCAATAAGGCCGGTCACACCAGAGAGTGACCAAGCGATTGCTTCAAGGTTTGAATTGGTTTCGGCGACGTTGATTATGCGAGCGACCATCGCATCGAGATGGAATGCCATGACGACGCCGCGTACGACAGCAGTCGTGGCGAGCGCAATAATAGCGCGAATGAACCAAGCGCCCATACTGGCTTAAGATCCCCTTGTCCCTATCTCTGAATGTGCCAGGACAGTTTTAGTGGCTAAACTGGATAACTAGAGAAAAACTTAAGTCCAAAAAGCCCGCCAAGTGAGCGGGCTTTCTTGTAAGGAACTTAGATTATGCAGCTTTGGTTTTGTCCCCGGACGGGGGCTTAGCTTTCGTCACCGCCTCAAACTGCTCATCATCTAATTTCCATGCGGCGGTGCCCTGACCGAGATCTGAGCAAAGGCGGTGAAGATAATGTCGTGCAACTGTTACTAGCCCCGCCTCGTCGTACTGCTTCTTGGGCAAATGCCAGGTAACAGCCAGCATCGGTTCAGGATCATGTCCGTTTGAGAAGTATCCCATTTTCACGATCCAAGCAGGATCGCGCGAATTCGGCAAAGATCCTGATTCGATGCTGATCAATTTCGAATTCTTCGTGAAGTGGTCGTCTGACATTTCTTTCTCCAAGCATTTACCTGCGTGCCGCGGCGGCTCTGATATTCGCAAGCTCGACAATCACCCGGCCCTGACTTGTCGCGATGCCCTTCAGCGCGCTTGCGATCTCTTCCAATGCCTTCGCCTGTCGTTGTGCGGCTTCATCAATGCTTTTCAGTATCTCTTCGCTCATCGGCAATCTCCATTTTTCAAAAGTAGTGGGCCGCCAAGTCAGGGGGGCCTTTTTATAGGAGGGACGCATGACCTATGGGTCTGGCCATAGAATACCCCCTGAGGCAGGAGTGATTATGCAATGTAGCTCCGGAGTGTCTGGGACGACGACAGCTCTTCTATGCCATCAATTATGCCGAATTCCTTGGCTTGGGCGGCATCAACACTTGTGCCTGCACGCATCAGGCTCAGCACCTTGTTCTTGTCCAGTTTCGTGCGTGAAGCGACAGCTTCAGCCATCAACCCTTCATAGCGACTAAGCCAAGTACTGGAGTCCGAAATCGTCCCCATCGTTAGCTGGTCCTTTGAAGGAAATGTCCACTGCAGCTGATGGAAGAAAAACGCCGATGCTGCAGACGCAGTACGTTTTTTTCCAGCAATAAATGGAAGGATCGCGGCGGAGTCGATTGCACCAGCATTGTGAGTGGCAAGCTTGACCGTAAGGCCCATGAACTCATTGTAGAGCCCGAAGGCAGGAATTACGTCACCGCCCCCTGACGACATAACTATTGTCATGTCGTCCCAAGACGGCTTACTTGATGCGGCAGTTGCCGCACTTTTTTCGGTCATCAACTGATGGACACCCATAAGCAGCGATGAAGCAGTCGCTGCATCAATGCCTTTTAGGAAATAGACGAAACATCGAGCCATAAAAATGATCCTTATGCTGAAAAGGATCATTGTCTAAAGCGATTCTGGGTTTGTTAAAAGGACAATCCCGAGCCAAAGGCAAGAACAAACGTGGAACAATTTGTTGAGGAGAGGCTGTGTTCACTCCGGCGCGATCTCTCTGACACCCAGGGGAGATAGTCCGTGGCCGCCATCGGGGCCCTCGACAATCCATCTTTTCTGGCGCGCGAAAGCGAGAATGGCGGGCAAATTTTGAACGGCGAGGATGTCGGCGGAAGACTTTCCCAGGCCATACAAAGCCTTGAGGTACTCACGAGCTTGTTTCTCGATCTCTTCCATGCGTGCCTCGCTTCATCCGGCGGACAGTACGGAGATCGTCAGCAGGCTAACGGGCCTCAATCTCCAGACCCTCTTAAATTGATATAACCCGAGGGTTGTTCCGCCGATCGGTATTATCACCACGCTCGCGGTCGACATGAGCAGCCCGACAACGCCGATGAGGCTGATGCGCTCGGCCGTCTTTCGGCTCAGCCCTTCGTCATCGCAAGCGTCAGTCCGAGCAGCGACTGCGAATTGACGAATTGGATTTCGACGGCCTGGCGACTGCCCATCACCATGATGTCCATGTTGGCCGTCACGTCGGCGCTTTTCACGATCACGCGGAAGCCCCGTGGAGTGACGTCACCTGTCAAGTCGCCTTCGAAATTGTGAATCGTCTCTTTCCAGTGGCCCGAGAGCTTGCCGCCGGTCTCCTTAACATTGCTGATGATCTCAACGTTGCCGCCCGAAGTCGCGCAGCGGATCGTTTGCTTGATCTCGTTTTCCGAGCCTGCCGTGAGGTAGGTGGCGCGGCATTTGATTTTTTCGGGTGGGCTCGATTTGTAGCCGATCATGCCAGAGCCGCTCCAACGGCCGATCAGCGACGCGAAGGGCGATGCCGTTACGGCATTGGCTTCCTCGATAGGAAGTGCGGCTGCAAAACTGAAGGCAGTGGCTGCGGCACCTGCGATCATGATTGATTTCATCGTGATGTCCCTTGCTGCCCCGTGCGCCTCAAATCCGCGCTTCACACTTTCGCTTGTCGTTTTGCTTCGATGACGTCCCAAATCATCGCCGCGATGTCGTTGCCGCCAAAGGCCTTCACCTGCCGGATACCCGTTGGCGATGTCACGTTGATCTCGGTGATGTAGGGCCCGATGACGTCGATGCCTGTAAAAATAAGTCCGCGGCGTTTCAGTTCCGGCCCGAGGCGCGCGCAGATTTCGCGGTCGCGCGCGGTGAGCTCGACCGGTGCAGCGGTGCCGCCGACGTGCAGGTTCGAGCGCGTCTCACCGGCTTGCGGAACACGATTGATAGCGCCTGCGACTTCGCCGTCGACGAGAATGATGCGCTTGTCGCCGTCTTTCACTTCGGGGCGATATTCCTGGACCATGAAGGGCTCGCGGAAAACGGTTTGAAACAGTTCGACGAGAGAGCCGAGGTTGCCGTCTTCGGGCTTGATGCGAAATACTGCAGCGCCACCGTTGCCATAGAGCGGCTTGATGATGATGTCTTTGTATTCGGCGCGGAATGACTGCACGTCGGCAAGCGAACGTGTGACGAGCGTCGGTGGCATCAGATCGAGGAAATCAAGGACGAAAAGCTTCTCCGGCGCGTTGCGAACGTGCGCAGGGTCATTCACCACCAGCGTCTTGGGATGGATGCGTTCCAACAGATGCGTCGTCGTGATGTAGGCCATATCGAACGGCGGGTCCTGGCGCAGCAGGACAACATCGCGCTCACTGAGATCGACGACACGCGGGTCCGACAGAGCGTAATGTGCCCCGTGCTTATCCTCGACCTTCAGCGTTTGACCGCGCGCGAGTAGCTTGCCTTGGCGGAGCGCCAAATCGGGCGGCGTGTAATAGAAAATGTCGTGCCCGCGTTTTTGCGCTTCGAGCAGAATGGCGAAGGTCGAATCGCCGCGAATATCGATGCGGTCGATCGGGTCCATCTGAACGGCTATGCGGAGCGGCATGTCAGGCTTTCAAGGACGGTGCATTTCGGGCGCGCCTGAGTGGCGCGCAGCCCCACGTCGTTTATACGATTTGACGCCGTCGCGGAATGACATGAACGACGCGTCTCACGATGCCGTCGCGCTTATGGCAAACATGCCGCAGAGCCCGCGGATGCGCACGATTTGCGGCCTCAAAGGAAATTGTAGGGGTCGATATCGACAGTGATGCGGACATCGGATTTCAGTTTTGGAATCGTTCCAGCCCAGGCGCGGAGGTAGCTTTGCAAATCGACGTCGCGCGGGGCTTTGACGAGCAGGCGCCAGCGATAACGACCACGCACGACCGAGATCGGCGCCTCCGACGGGCCCAAAACTGAGATCGCGTCGCTTTGCGGCGCGCGGCGTGTGATGTCACGCGCGACGGTTTCCGTCAGCGCCTTGTCGCGCGATGAAATGATGATCGCAGCCAATCGGCCGTAGGGCGGCAAAAGGCCGGCCTGCCGCGTGCGCACTTCGTAATTCAGGAAGGCGTCGCGGTCACCGGCAACGATCGCCTGCATGACGGGATGTTCGGGTGCATAGGTTTGCACCAAGCCACGACCGACGAAGCTCGTGCGCCCGGCGCGGCCCGTCACCTGATGCAAAAGCTGGAACGTGCGTTCTGCTGCGCGCGGATCGGCGCCATGCGCGAGACCCAAGTCGCCATCGACGACACCGACCAACGCGAGACCCGGAAAGTTGTGGCCCTTGGCAACGATTTGCGTACCGATGATGATGTCGAATTCGCGGGCTTCGATGCTGCGGATGATCTCGCGCATCTCGGTCAGGCCGGGGATCAAATCCGACGAGAGCAGCGCGACGCGTGCATCGGGAAAGCGCTCGGCGACTTCCTCTTGCACGCGCTCCACGCCGGGACCGCAGGCGACGAGCGAACCGGGTGTCGCGCACTTCGGGCACTTCTCGGGCAGCGCGAGCGAGAAGCCGCAATGGTGGCACGTCAGTTTTTTCTTGAAGCGATGCTCGACGAGCCAAGCTGTACATTGCGGACATTCGAGGCGATGGCCGCAGGACCGGCAAAGCGTCAACGGCGCGTAGCCGCGACGATTCAGAAAGAGCAGCGATTGCTGGCCTTTCTCCATCGTCTCGGTGATGCCTTGAACGAGGCGCTGCGACAGCCACTTGCCGGGCTCCAGTTTTTCGGCACGCAAATCGATTGCCGAGACGTCCGGCATGTCGACGCCGGAGAAACGTCCGGGCAATACGGC
Source organism: Hyphomicrobium sp. MC1 (assembly GCF_000253295.1). Classification (NCBI taxonomy): domain Bacteria; kingdom Pseudomonadati; phylum Pseudomonadota; class Alphaproteobacteria; order Hyphomicrobiales; family Hyphomicrobiaceae; genus Hyphomicrobium; species Hyphomicrobium sp. MC1. The sequence continues at coordinate 4,342,298 of NC_015717.1, forward strand.
ATGTCGATAGCGGCCGATCAATGCGTTGACGTGGCTTTCGATTGATGGCGTAGCGGAGGCGAGCACAACGGGGAACTTCCCAAGGCTGCCACGTACGACGGCCATGTCGCGGCCCTGGTAGTGCACGCGATCATCTTGCTTGAAGCCCTGGTCATGCTCCTCGTCGACGACGATCAGGCCGAGCTGGCAAAACGGCAGGAAGAGCGCCGACCGGGCGCCGACGACGCAACGCACGTCACCGCGCGCGATGCCCTTCCAGATGCGGCCGCGTTCGGCAGGGCTCAAAGCCGAATGCCATTCGACAGGCCGGACGCCGAAGCGGCGCTCAAACCGATCGAGAAACTGGCTCGTCAGCGCAATTTCAGGGAGTAGGATCAGCGTTTGCTGTCCAGCTTCAAGCACACGGGCCACGGCTTCGAAATAGACTTCCGTCTTGCCCGATCCCGTCACGCCATCGAGCAGCGTGACCGAGAAATTCTGCGCATCGACAGCGCTTTTGAGGGAGTCGACGGCGCGGGTCTGGTCCGCGGTGAAGGTTGCCGTCGCATGCGCTGGATTGGGGCGCGGGAAGACGCGCTCGGGGATGGCGACTTCAACGAGCATGCCGGCCGCCGCGAGGCCGTCGATCACGCCGGTCGAACAGCCCGCGAGTTCGGCGAGATCGGATTTGGCGCGCACGAGGCCGTCGGCGGCCACATCCAGCACGCGGGTTCGGGCCGGCGTTATTTTGGGGGGCGGCGCAGCGCCTTCGACTATCGCGACGCCAAAGCGATGCTTGGGCGGCTCGAATGCGGTATCGGCACTCATCATCATGCGAACGACCATACCGAGCGGCGCCAGCGTGTACCGGGCCACCCATTCCGCGAACCGCATGGAAATTTCGGGGAGGGGAGGGGCATCAATGCCGCTGGTCAGGGCTTTCATCTTCTTGGGATCGACCGGCTTGCCATCGCCGCGCGGGCCATCCCAGACGATGCCGATGCGGGTCTGCGGCCCAAACGGCACGAGCACGAAGGATCCGGGGCCTGCTTCCATGCCTTCCGGCACCAGATAGTCGTAAGTCTGGTCGAGCGCGACCGGCATCAATACCGGCACGCTGCGGGCGCCGGGTGTCGCGCCGTTATCCAGGATTTCAAGCAGGCTATCCAAAGGGGCGTTCAACGGACTAGAAGCTTCCTCCGAGAATCGGTCGTGCTAGGTTTGCCTCTAACTTGGGGCGCACCAAAGGCAGATTCCCAAGACTTAAGGGACGAGGTGAGGAGATTGAAATGAAATTCTTCGTCGATACCGCCGACGTGGCCGAGATCAAGGAGTTGGCGGCGACGGGCCTGCTTGACGGCGTCACGACGAACCCGACCCTCGTTGCAAAAGCGGGCCGCGACTTCAAGGACATCATTCGTGAGATCTGCGCCGTCGTGCCGGGTCCGGTTTCGGCGGAAGTGGCTGCGACCGATTATGCGGGCATGATGCGGGAAGCGGAAGTGCTGCGGAAGATCGCCAAGAACGTGACGATCAAAGTGCCGCTGACGATGGACGGGCTCAAAGCCTGCAAGGCGCTGACGAGCGAGGGCACGATGGTCAACGTGACGCTGTGCTTCTCGGCGAACCAGGCGCTACTGGCGGCGAAGGCCGGTGCGACATTCGTTTCGCCATTTATCGGCCGTCTTGATGATATTGGATTGAACGGCATGGACGTCATTCGCGAGATCCGCACGATCTACGACAACTATCCGGATCTTTCGACGGACATTCTGGCGGCCTCGATCCGCACTGTGAACCACGTCAAAGAAGCAGCCATGATCGGCGCCGATGTCGCCACCATTCCTCCGGCCATTCTGAAGTCGCTCGTGAAGCATCCGCTGACGGATGCTGGCCTTACGGCCTTTGTCAACGACTGGAAGAAGACCGGCCAGACCATCGTGTGAGGCAGGCACGAGCACGTGCACGTAAAAACCTTGTCCGAAAGCTTGATCACGCGTTTCGCGAAAATCGTCGGCGAAACAAACGCACTGACGCGCGCGGAAGATCAAGGCGCATATCTGCACGAATGGCGCGACCGTTATACCGGTTCGACGCCGGTCGTTCTGCGACCGGGCTCGACGGATGAGGTTTCGCGCATTCTGACGCTCGCGCATGCCGAGGATGTCGCGGTCGTGCCGCAAGGCGGTAACACGGGACTCGTCGGCGGACAGATTCCATCAGGCGACGGCAGCGAGATCGTGCTGTCGCTCGCGCGGCTTAAGGGCATTCGCAATGTGGATGCCATTGGCGGGACGATGATCGTCGAAGCCGGCGTGACGCTCACCGAAGCGCAAAATGCTGCCAAAGCCGCGGGCCGGCTCTTTCCTTTAAGTCTCGCGTCCGAAGGCAGCGCACAGATCGGCGGCGTGCTGGCGACCAACGCGGGTGGCACCGCTGTTCTCGCCTATGGCAATGCGCGCAGTCTGGCGCTCGGTCTCGAAGCGGTGCTGGCGGACGGACGCATCTGGCACGGCCTCCGGCGACTTAAAAAAGATAATACCGGTTACGATCTGCGCGATCTCCTGATCGGCTCGGAAGGAACGCTCGGCATCATTACCGCGGCGAGCCTCAAACTATTCCCGATGCCTGCCGAGCGTGAGACAGCCATCGTCGCCTTCGACACACCGGACGCCGCGATGAAACTTTTCCGCCGCGCCGAGTCCGAAGCGGGATCGTCACTGACGGCGTTTGAACTCTGGGCGCATCGGGCCCAGGAGTTCGCGCTTAAATACATGCCGAACGTGCGCGATCCGTTCACCGACGATTATCCGTGGTACGCGCTGATCGAGCTGTCGAATGGCGGCAAGGGCACGCGAATTGCGAACACCATCGAGCCGCTGCTGACGTCGGCGCATGGACAGGGACTCATTCGCGATGCCACCATCGCGCGTTCGCTTCGGCAAGCGGAAGATTTTTGGCGGCTGCGCGAGGCGTTTTCGGAAGCGCAAAAGAGTGCAGGCGGCAGCATCAAGCACGACATCTCGGTGCCTGTGGCGCTCATTCCCGAATTCCTTCAGCGCGCCGCAAAAGTGGTCGATGGCGTTTGTCCGGGAGCGCTCCCTGTCCCGTTCGGACATTTCGGCGACGGCAACCTGCATTACAACGTCACGCAGCCCGAGCACATGGATAAGGCGCAATATCTGGCGCTGTGGGATACCATGTCGGACGCGATCTTCGAACTCGTTACCGAGCTTGGCGGCTCGATCTCGGCGGAGCATGGTATCGGGCAAATGAAGCGCGACGTGCTGAAGCGCTATAAGTCCGAGGTCGAGCTCGACATGATGCGGGCGATCAAAAAGGCCCTCGATCCCAAGGGAATTTTGAACCCCGGCAAGGTGCTCTAAGTAGCTGTTAACGGCTTGTTAACCGAACCTGCGAAGGGTCGTGAGGCTTCTCAAGGTGGGCCGGTGGCACAATCGCTCGACGACATTCTGGCAGGCGACGCGGAGCTGCCGCTCGGTGGCGACCTCAAGCGCGTGGTCGAGGGATGGCTCGATCATATCGTCATCGAGCGGGGGCAGAGCGCGGCGACGCGCGAGGCCTATGCGCGCGACGCCCGGCAGTTTCTTGCCTTCCTCAAATCGTATCTCGGGCATCCGCCGTGTCTCGCCGATCTCGAACGGCTCGACGCGCGAACGCTTCGTGCCTTTCTGGCAAACCGGCGCAAGGCCGGTTTGACATCGCGATCCCTCGCGCGATCGCTGTCGGCGCTGAGGACATTCTTTCGCTGGCTGGAACGCGAAGATACGCTGCAAAACCAGGCTGTTTTGCAAGTCGCAGCGCCAAAAATTCCGCATTCGATTCCGAAGCCGCTGACGGTCGAGGGTGCAGCGTCGCTGATCGAACGGGATGCGAGCGATGAAGAAAAAGAATGGATCGCGGCGCGCGATACGGCTGTGCTGCTGCTGCTCTACGGTGCCGGTTTGCGCATCAGCGAAGCCTTGAGTCTCACGCCGAAGACCGCCCCGATCAATGGCCGCGATATCATGCACATCCGCGGCAAAGGCGGCAAAGAACGGCTCGTCCCAGCACTGGCCGTCGTGTCGGACGCGATCACCACGTACATGGGGCTTTGTCCCTATCCGCTGGAGGCTGATGGCCCGCTGTTTCGGGGGACCAGGGGCGGCCCGTTGTCGCCCCGGCTCATCCAGCTTGCGATGGAAAAACTGCGGCGGACGCTTGGCTTACCGGATACTGCGACGCCGCATGCGCTGCGCCATTCGTTCGCCACGCATTTACTTTCGGCGGGGGCCGATTTACGCCAAATTCAGGAGCTTTTAGGTCACGCCTCACTGTCGACGACGCAAGTCTATACTGAGGTCAATCGAGACCGGCTGCTGGCCGTTTACGACCAAGCCCATCCACGGGCGGCGCGGCGCTGACATCCATCTGCTGTTTCGTTTGCGAGTACCCATGACGTTTTCACGTAACCTGCGTTTCATTGGCCATATCGTCAGTGTGCTGGCATTTCTTTCGCTCGGCCCGCGGATTGCTCTCGCCGACGACGCTCCAGCGCGATGCCAAGGCGCTGACATGCTGGCTGAGATGCAGACCAAGGCTCCCGACATCTACAAAAAAGTGATGGCTGAGAGCGACGCGCTGCCCAACACGCAAGCGATGCTCTGGAAAATAGATAAGCCGGACGTGCCGACCTCCTATCTGTTCGGCACGATGCATCTCAGCGATCCGCGCGTTGCGACGCTGTCGCCAACGGTCAAAGACGACATTGCGCAATCGAAATCGGTTGCGCTCGAAGTGGCCGATCTCTCGGACAAAGCGGTCGCTGCAGCGATGAGCAAGATGGCGGCGCTCATCGTTTATACGAATGGCGCGTCGCTGAAAAAGGATCTCACCGACCAGGAATATAAGGACGTTCAGCAGACCGTGGCGAAAGCCGGCATGCCGGGAGAGCTGGCGGCGTCGATGAAGCCCTGGCTCGTCAGCATGCTGCTTGCCACGTCTGACTGCGAGAGGAAGCAGCTCGCTGCGGGCAAGACCGTGCTCGACCTGCAAGTAGCGGCCGAAGCGCAAAAGCACGGCATCGCCATCACGGGACTTGAGACGATCGAGGATCAGCTCAGCGCGCTTGCCTCCGTTCCCGACGATCAGCAAATCGCGATGCTCAAAGTCGGTTTGAAATATCTCGATCGCGCCGACGACATGACGGAAACGCTGGTGCAGATGTACGTCAAGCGGCAGATCGGTGCCGCAATGCCGTTCCAGTTGGCGCTGGCGGCGCAGAGCGGAATTTCGCCGTCGGTGTTTGACGGCTTCAAGAAATCTCTGCTCGTCGACCGCAACGCGCGGATGCGCGATGCTGCGCTGCCGCTGCTCGATAAGGGTAACGCCTTCATTGCGGTCGGCGCGCTGCATCTGCCGGGGCCGACAGGACTCGTCGCGTTGCTGCGCGAGTCGGGCTACACGGTGACGCCTGTGGAGTGAAATATGTTTCAGTACCTCTTCAGATGGCGACAGCGACGCTTTTTGAGGCCCATTGTCAGTATTTTGCCTGACTTGCTGACGAAGGCGTATGGGCCAGCGGATCACTACTCCCCACAACAGATCAGGAGAGCACTGGAAAAAATTCGAGCGCATCCAGAGCTTCGGCCTTATGCGTTTTCCGCCTATTGCAAAACTGCCGATATTATACCTGATCTCAAGCTGGTCGAACAACAGCGGCTTGCCCACCGCGCTGAAATTGCAGATCTATTCGATATCGCGCGGCACGACTACACAGCCGAAGACATTCGCAAACTCAATAAGCCCTTGAACTGGACGTCAGCCAAGTGGTGGCACAGCGATTGGTCGTATTACCAAGATCACGGAAATGGGCCGGGCCATTCGCCGTTCTAATTTTTGACCTCCGCTAAAAATGAATCGCCCACCTACCAACGTTGCCGATGGCGGGACCCTTCGGGGACGCAGCCTATCGCGCCAGTGCGAACGGACGCATTTTCTACGGAACGAAGCATCGTCGATAAAGTTGCTTGGCTGCCAGCTCGTTAGAGGAGACGCTGCCATGCGCCGGGAACTACTCGCCCTAGGCATTTTCATGCTCACCGCAGCAACAGCAGTTGCTGACACCGTGCCCCAAGCCACGCAAGACTTTATCGACAAGGTCGCGGTGGCCAATAAATTCGAGATCGACACGAGCCAACTTGAGCTCAAATACGGCAAAGCGGCCGACGTCAAAAGCTTTGCCCAGCAGATGATCGACGACCACACGAAGGCCGGACAGGACTTCAAGGCAAGCCTTGCCGAGGCGAAGATCGAAGCGCCGAAAGACGCCCTCGATATTGCGCACACGGCCAAATACGCGAAACTTCGCGTGTTCACGACCGAAAACGGATTTGATGCGGCGTATGTCGACGAACAGCTCTCGGCGCACAAAGATGCGGTTGGCTTGTTCAAAGATTACTCTGCCAACGGTCCGGCCGGTCAGGTGAAGAGCTTTGCCGAAAAGACGCTGCCGACGCTCGAACATCATTTGGCGATGGTCAAGGAGTTACAGGGCAAGATGTCGGGTTCGTCCTCTGCGACCGGCGCATCGCCAGGGACATCGGGCAACGCTAAGTAGAACGCTCCTCCCCGGAAACATACACGCCGTCGGCGGCCGGCTCCGCGTAGCAGAGTCGCCGATGGCCAAAGATAAAGCGAAGGGGCAGATCGGCGACGCCTCGCGTTTTTGTTTGTCTGTTCGGGATGCAGCCTTCGCCGATCCGCGACGTGCAACGAGGGTGGGCCCCCATTTCGAACCGTCGACACCGCCATCCGCCCGCGCATTCCGAGATTTCGAACGGGCGTTGAACCACGGCGCCTCTCAAGGCTACCGCAGCCGGCAGACGACCCCGGTTCCAGCTGATGGGCCCCGGCAGTCCGGCACGCTCCCACCGCCCTCAGGATCCCAGCTCGAGCCTAGAGCCCTTCGCACGCGGCAAGATGAGGCGAGTATGCGGGCAGTTGCGAGAGCGGGGATAAGTTTTTTTGACGGCGATGAAATCGTGCGAATCCGTCGGAAGCTAGCGCGTGACTTTCACGATGCTACGCTGTGTCGGCAATACATCATGGGAATAGAAAGGCCCTCTTTATGCGCACAATTCGCACTGTATGACGACATCTCCTCATAAAGTTCTGACGGGAGTAAACTTAGAGGAGATGAGACCATGACACGAGCTTTTGCCATTACATTTGCAATGATCGCGACCTCGATTGCTGTGGGCACGCCGGCTTTCGCCAGAGCTCACGGCCAAATGTGTAAGGCGACAGGTCTGACCGGTAAGCAGTCGACCTGGCGTTGTAGCGCAAGCCAGAAGTGTTGCTACGTGTTTGTCACGGGCAAGGGGTACTGCGTACCTGCCTCCAAATCATGCCTTCTCACCATGAGCGCTAAATAAGCCAGTGAGTGCATGGCAGCCGCCGACGCACTGCTTCGACGGCTGTTAAATGCGCGCGGCGTTATGATGACGATCGTCGTAATCCTGCCTGGACCGCGTTTTCGAGGGCCTGCAGAAACTGAGAGCGGTCGCGCGGCGTGAAAGATGCGTTGTAGCCGCGGCTTTCGCCGGTTTCGCGCAGGTGGCGCTGCATGTCTCGCATCGCGAGTGCCATGCCGATGTTGGCGTCGCTGAAGGGCTTTCCTGTCGGACCGATACATTGGGCACCGGCTTTCAGGGCACGTGCCGCGAGCGGGATATCCGCCGTCACGACGATGTCGGCGGGCGTGACATGCTCCGCAATCCAATCATCGGCGGCGTCCGCGCCGTCACCGACGATGACGCGCTTGATGAGGGGACTTTCCTCCAGCCGCATCCAGCTGTTCGAGACCATGTGGACGACAAGATCGTGCCGGATGGCGACGCGGAGAACTTCCGCCTTCACCGGACACGCATCCGCGTCGACATAGATTTCCATGGGTCGCATCACTTCCGGGCAAATCAAGCGCTTTTATAACGCTTCGTCATGTCGACGAAGGTCGGCACCCAGTCAATTATCACCATTTCGCATGCCGAGGTTCGACTGGATCCCGGCCTTCGCCGGGATGACGGGGGTGTGGCGGTAGCGGCGTCAGAAATGAATCGCGCGCTTGGCGACGGCAAGGGCGGCTTCTTTCATCGCTTCGGAGAAAGTCGGATGCGCGTGGCAAGTGCGCGCCAGATCTTCGGCCGAGCCTGAGAATTCCATCAGCACGCATGCTTCGGCGATCAATTCGCCTGCGACGGCGCCGATGATGTGGACGCCGAGCACGCGATCGGTCGTCGCATCCGCCAGGATTTTCACGAAGCCCGCCGTCTGATTGATCGCCTTGGCGCGGCCGTTGGCGGTGAACGGAAACTTGCCAACGTTGTAGGCGATGCCCGCGGCCTTCAGTTCTTCTTCCGTCTTGCCGACGCTCGCGACCTCCGGACTTGTATAGATGACGCTCGGGATCACGTCGTAGTTCACGTGCCCCGCCTGACCGGCAATGATCTCGGCGACGGCGACGCCTTCGTCCTCCGCCTTGTGAGCGAGCATCGGTCCGGCGATCACGTCACCGATGGCAAAAACGCCGGTGACGTTGGTCTGATAGTGGCCATCGACGAGCACGCGTTTTTTGGCGTCCAGCGCGATGCCGGCTTCGGCGAGGCCCAGCCCCTCGGTGTAGGGCACGCGGCCAACGGCAACGAGAACGGCGTCGGCATCGACCGTTTCGGCAACGCCGCCCGCCGCCGGTTCGACCTTGGCGACAACGCCGGTGTCGGATGTTTCGACGCCCGCAACCTTGCTCGACAGGCGGAATGCGATGCCCTGCTTTTCGAGAATACGCTGGAACGACTTTGCGACCTCGGCGTCCATGCCGGGCAGAATGCGCGGCAGATATTCGATGACGAGAACTTCCGAGCCGAGACGACGCCAGACAGAGCCCAGCTCAAGTCCGATGACGCCCGCGCCGACGACGAGCAGCTTTTTCGGCACGGTCTCGAAGTCGAGCGCTCCGGTTGACGAGACGACGCGCTTCTCGTCGATCTCGATGCCCGGCAGGCGGGTCACGTCGGAGCCCGTCGCGATGACGATCGATTTTGTTTCAAGCGTCTGCGTGTCACCGCCGGGTGAGGTAACTGCGACCTGACCGGACTTCACGATGCGGCCGGTGCCGAAGTGATGATCGATCTTGTTCTTTTTCAAAAGGTAGGCGACGCCGTCTGTGTTGCCTTTGACGCCTTCGCGCTTGAACGCCTGCATCTTGGCGAGATCGAGCGCGGGATCGGTGCCGATGCCCATCGACGCGAATTCGTGCTTGGCCTCGTCATAGCAATGTGACGCGTGAAGCATCGACTTCGACGGGATGCAGCCGATGTTGAGGCAGGTGCCGCCAAAGGTTGCGCGCTTCTCGACGACGGCGACTTTCATTCCGAGCTGGGCGGCGCGGATGGCGCACACGTAACCGCCGGGGCCAGTGCCGATAACAATCAGATCATATGCGGCCATTTCAGTCGCCTTTGGTTTCCGGCGACGAAGCGCCTATGTTTGATGTTGCCAATCTGAGGCGGGATGAAGTCTTGGCGAAGTCGATGCTGTCACGGACGGGCGTCCGGGCAAAGTTCAATCATCGGCGTGATTGCTTCGCCTCAGACCTATTCCCTCCCCTAGCGGGAAGGGAACAAATTAAAGCTCCAGGATGAAGCGCTGCGGATCTTCCAGGCATTCCTTGACGCGGACGAGGAAGGTGACGGCCTCCTTGCCGTCGACGATGCGGTGATCGTAGGAGAGCGCGAGGTACATCATCGGACGGGCGACGATCTGGCCTTTCTTGACAACGGGGCGTTCCTCGATGCGGTGCATGCCGAGGATGCCGGACTGCGGCGCATTCAGAATCGGCGTCGACATCAGAGAGCCGTAGACGCCGCCGTTCGAGATCGTGAATGTGCCGCCCTGCATGTCTTCGATCGAGAGGCGGCCATCGCGGGCGCGTTTGCCGAACTCGTTGATCTGCTGCTCGATGCCCGCGAGGCTGAGGCGGTCGGCGTCGCGCACGACCGGGACGACGAGGCCCTTCTCGGTGCCGACGGCGACGCCGATGTGATAGTAATTCTTGTAGATCAGTTCATCGCCGTCGATTTCGGCATTGACGGCTGGCACATCGCGCAGCGCCTGGATGCAGGCCTTCACGAACAGGCCCATGAAACCGAGCTTCACGCCGTAGCGCTTCTCGAAAATATCTTTGTATTGCGAGCGGAGCGCCATCACCGCGCTCATATCGACGTCGTTGAACGTCGTCAGCATGGCGGCGGTGTTCTGCGCGTCCTTCAGGCGCCGCGCGATGGTCTGGCGCAGTCTCGTCATCTTCACGCGCTCTTCGCGGGCGACGTCGTTGCCCGGCGAGGGCAGGCGCGTTTCCTGCGGGACGGCTTTCAAGGCGGGAGCGGTCGGGATCGCGACGACGTTCGTTGCCGGAGCGGATTCATGCACCGGCGGCGGGGCGGCGGGACGCGCCGATGACGCGACCGCTGCCAAGACGTCTTCCTTCAGCACCTGGCCGCGGCGGCCGGAGCCTTGAATGTCGGATGCTTCGAGACCTGCTTCGGTCAGGGCCTTCTGGGCTGCAGGCGGTGGCGGCGGAGGGGCTTGAGCCGCGGCAGGAGCCGGCGCTGGTTGAGGCGGCGGAGGCGGAGCGGCTTTGGCTTCGCTCTTGGCTGGTGCCGCCGCGGCGCCGCCTTCGTTTAAGGCGGCGAGCAGGGCGCCGACTTCAACGGTCGAACCCGATTGCACCAGAATTTCGCCGAGAACGCCGCTGGCGGGTGCCGGAACTTCGACGGTTACCTTGTCGGTTTCCAGCTCGACAAGCGGCTCGTCCGCGTTGACTGCATCGCCGGAGTTCTTGAACCACTTGCCTACAGTCGCTTCCGTGACGCTCTCACCGAGCGTGGGAACGCGGATCTCGATCGACATTCTTAGCCTCTTCTTGTTTGCGCCTGGCGACTCTCCTTCGTCGAGCCGGCCGCCATGCGCGGTGTACTTTTTGTTGCGATCGGCGACTCCGCTTCGCGGAGCCGGCCGCCGATCGCGTGTGCTCGTCAAATGCCCAGCGCGTCGGCGACGAGCGCTGTCTGCTCCTTGATGTGCTGCGAAAGCAATCCGGTTGCGGTGGCGGCCGACGCCGGCCGTCCGGCGTAACGCGGGCGGCGGTGGATGTAGCCGAGATGGTTCAAAACCCACTCGATATTGGCGTCCATGAAGTACCACGCGCCCATGTTCTTGGGCTCTTCCTGGCACCAGACGATCTCTGCGAACTTGAAGCGGCCAAGCTCGTTGATGAGGGCGCGCGCTGGGAATGGGTAGAGCTGCTCGACGCGCAGGATATAGACGTCGTCGAGGCCCTTCGCGTCGCGCGCTTCGAGAAGATCGTAATAGACTTTGCCGGTGCATATCACGACACGCTTGATCTCGGCGTCGGGCTTCAGCGTGATCGACGACGAGCCGCGCTCGGCATCGTCCCACAGCAGCCGGTGGAAGCTGGTGGTCGGACCGAAATCCTCGATCTTCGAGACGACACGCTTGTGACGAAGCAACGACTTCGGCGTCATCAGGATCAGCGGCTTGCGAAAATTCCGGTGCAACTGACGCCGCAGGATATGGAAATAGTTCGCAGGCGTCGAACAGTTGGCGACCTGCCAATTGTCTTCCGCGGAAAGCTGCAGATAGCGTTCGAGGCGAGCCGACGAATGCTCCGGACCTTGACCTTCGTAGCCGTGCGGTAGCAGGCAGACGAGGCCCGACATGCGCAGCCACTTGCGTTCGCCCGACGACAGGAACTGATCGAAGATCACCTGCGCGCCGTTGGCGAAGTCGCCGAACTGAGCTTCCCACAGTGTCAGTGCGTTGGGCTCAGCGAGCGAGTAGCCGTATTCGAAACCGAGAACGGCTTCTTCCGACAGCATCGAGTTGACGATCTCGAAGCGCGCCTGGTTCGGCGACAAGTGCTTGAGCGGCGAGAAACGGCGTTCGCTTTCCTGGTCGATGAACACGGCGTGGCGTTGCGAGAAGGTGCCGCGCTCGCAATCCTGGCCGGACAGCCGAACACGGAAGCCTTCCATCAAGAGCGAGGCGAAGGCCATGTGCTCGGCCATGGCCCAGTCGATGCCCTGGCCGGTGTCGATCATCTCGCGGCGGCGCTCGATCAGCTTGCCGACGGTCTTGTGAATCTGGAAGTCGTTCGGGATCGTCGTGACGCGATGGCCGATGTCTTTGAGCGTTTCGATCTCGACGCCGGTATTGCCGCGCCAGTCGTCGCTGTCTGGCCGAGTGATGCCCGACCAGCGGCCATCGAGCCAGTCGGCCTTGTTCGGCTTGTAGCCGTCGGAGAACGAGAATTCGTTGTCGAGGTTGCCGCGCACCTCGTCTTTCATGGCGGCGAATTCGGCCTGCGTGATGATGCCTTCGTCGATCAGGTCTTTCGAATAGATGTCGACGACCGTCGGATGCGACTTGATCCGCTTGTACATCGCCGGCTGCGTGAACAGCGGCTCATCGGCTTCGTTGTGGCCGTGGCGGCGATAGCAGAACATATCGATGACGACAGGCTTCTGGAAGCGCTGACGGAACTCGGTCGCGATCTTGGCGACGTGGACGACAGCTTCAGGGCTGTCGCCGTTGACGTGGAAGATCGGCGCTTCGATCATCAGGGCGACGTCGGAGCAATAGGGCGACGAGCGCGAGTGATGCGGCGCGGTCGTGAAGCCGATCTGGTTGTTGATGATGAAGTGGATCGAGCCGCCGGTGCGGTGGCCGCGCAAGCCTGAAAGGCCGAAGCATTCCGCGACGACGCCCTGGCCCGCGAACGCGGCGTCGCCGTGAATGAGAAGCGGCATCACGGCGGTGCGATCGTTACTCGGACAGTTGCGCTGATCCTGCTTGGCGCGCACCTTGCCGAGGACGACGGGATCGACGATTTCGAGATGCGACGGGTTCGCGGTCAGCGAAAGATGCACGCTGTTGCCGTCGAACATGCGGTCAGACGAGGCGCCGAGGTGGTATTTCACGTCGCCCGAGCCTTCGACGTCGTCGGGCTTGAAGGAACCGCCTTTGAATTCCTTGAAGATCGCGCGCAGCGGCTTCGACATGACATTGGCGAGCACGTTGAGGCGGCCGCGATGGGCCATGCCCATGGCGATTTCCTGCACGCCCAAATGACCGCCGCGCTTGATGATCTGCTCGAGCGCCGGAATAATCGACTCCGCGCCGTCGAGGCCGAAGCGCTTGGTGCCAGTATATTTGATATCGCAGAACTTCTCGAACGTTTCCGTTTCGATGAGCTTCTTCAGGATAGCTTTCTGGCCTTCTGGCGTGAAGCGGACATCTTTTTCCGGGCCTTCGATGCGTTCTTGAATCCAGCCCTTTTGCGTCGGGTCGGTGATGTGGGTGAACTGGACGCCGATCTTGCGGCAGTAGGTCCGGCGCAGGATGGTCAGGATCTGACGCATCGTTGCGGTTTCGAGGCCCATGACGCGATCAATGAAGATCGGACGGTCGAGGTCGGCCTCGGTGAAGCCGTAGGTCTCCGGCAGCAATTCGCGATGGACGCGGCGGTCGGCGAGGCCGAGCGGATCGAGGTCAGCCGCCAAGTGACCGATGACGCGATAGGCGCGGATCAACATCAGTGCGCGGATCGAATCCTGCGTCGCCCGGAGCGAGGCCGCGGGCGTCATTTCGAAGCCTGAGATCTGCGCGCGGCGTTCGATCTTGTCGCGGATGGTCCGCTCGGTCTCGCCGTAATCGCCGGTCAGCGCGCCGACGAGATCTTTATCGGTACCGCTTTCCTCGAGAAGCGCGGACAGCGGCGGCGCCCAGGCGGGTCCGCCCGCGTAGCCCGTCAGTTGTGTGGGCGCTTCCTTGATGCTTTCGAAAAATCGCCGCCACTCGTCGCTGACGGCGCCGGGATTGCGCTCATACTCAGCCTGCATGTCTTCGATATAGGGGGCGTTGGCCGCGCTCAGAAAAGAGGTGCGCAGGAACGCTTCATTCTGGCCGTTTCGTGCCATGTCGTTCGTCCTTATTCATTCTCCACGAGCGTTGCCTCGATGCTCTGGATGACGCGGACAGCGACCGGACACATAACGCCGCCAGTCTTACGGCTCGGTTATTTTCGGCGCCCCTTAAGCCTTCAAGACTTCGACAAGAGTACGGCCGAGCGCGGCGGGGCTCGGCGCAATGGCAATGCCTGCAGCTTTCATCGCCGCAAGCTTGTCTTCCGCCTTGCCCTTACCGCCGGAGATGATCGCGCCCGCGTGGCCCATGCGGCGGCCCGGAGGCGCCGTCACGCCGGCAATGAAGCCTGCCATCGGCTTTTTGCGGCCCTTTTTTGCTTCCTGGATGAGAAAGTCAGCCGCGTCCTCTTCGGCGGAGCCGCCGATTTCGCCGATCATGATGATCGACTGCGTTTCGTCGTCGGAGAGGAACATGTCGAGGACGTCGATGAATTCCGTACCTTTGACGGGGTCGCCGCCAATGCCGACGGCCGTCGTCTGCCCGAGGCCAACGTCCGTCGTCTGCTTTACGGCTTCATATGTGAGCGTTCCCGAGCGCGATACAATGCCGACCGAGCCATTCTTGAAAATGTTTCCGGGCATGATGCCGATCTTGCATTGATCGGGTGTGAGAAGTCCGGGGCAGTTGGGTCCGACAAGGCGCGATTTGGAACCGTCGAGCGCACGCTTCACGCGGACCATGTCCATCACCGGAATACCTTCCGTGATGCAGACGATCAGCGGCACGCCGGCGTCGATGGCTTCGAGAATGGCGTCGGCCGCGAAGGGCGGGGGAACGTAGATCGAGGTTGCGGTGGCACCCGTCTTGGCAACCGCTTCGCCAACGCTATCGAACAACGGAATGTCGGCGAGTTCGGCGTCGGGGTGCTTGGAGCCGCCCTTGCCGGGCGTTACGCCGCCGACGATTTCGGTGCCGTAGGCACGCGCCTGCTTGGTGTGAAAGGTTCCCTGACTACCAGTAATGCCTTGGCAAATGACCTTCGTATTCTTGTCGACAAGAATAGACATTCCATCCCCGCGTTGTTCTCGGCTTCTTGGGCCTAAATGTCGCGCATTTTTTGCGGTGCAGCAAGTAGAACTGACGTACCAGGAACATCGAAATTGCTGCTCCTAGCGCGTTCGCCCCCGGTTTAAGCGGGCTGCTTGAGCTGATCGGTGATTTTCTTGGCCGCGTCGGCGAGATCGTCGGCCGGAATGATCTTAAGGCCCGACTCCTTCAGGATTTTTTTGCCCAGATCGACGTTCGTGCCCTCCAGGCGGACGACGAGCGGAACGTTGATCGCCATCTCGCGGGCCGCGGCGACGACGCCTTCAGCGATGATATCGCAACGCATGATGCCGCCGAAGATATTGACCAGGATGCCTTTGACGGCTGGATCTTCCAGAATGAGCTTGAAGGCTGCCTGGACTTTTTCCTTCGAAGCGCCGCCGCCGACGTCGAGGAAGTTCGCAGGCTCGGCGCCATAGAGCTTGATGATGTCCATGGTCGCCATGGCAAGGCCAGCGCCGTTCACGAGGCAGCCGATGTTGCCGTCGAGCTTGACGAAGGCGAGATCGTATTTCGAGGCTTCGATTTCGGTCGGGTCTTCTTCGCCGAGGTCGCGCATGGCGACGATTTCGGGATGGCGATAGAGCGCATTTGAATCGAAATCCATCTTGCCGTCGAGGCAGATGAGCTTGCCATCCTTAGTGACGACGAGCGGGTTGATTTCGAGCAGGCTCATGTCCTTCTCGACGACCATCCTGAACAGGTTCTCAACAAGCTTTCCACAGGTTTTCACCTGATCGCCCGTGAGGCCCAGCGCGAAGGCAACCTTGCGCCCGTGGAATGGCTGGTATCCCGTGGCGGGATCGATCGTCAGCGTGTGGATCTTTTCCGGCGTATCGTGCGCGACGTCCTCAATGTTCATGCCGCCCGCCTGGCTGACGATGAACGCGACGCGGGAGGATGCACGATCGACGAGGGCCGAGAGATAGAGTTCACGCTCGATGGCGGAACCGTCTTCTATATAGAGGCGATTGACGACGCGGCCCGCCGGTCCGGTCTGGACCGTGACGAGCGTGTTTCCGAGCATTTCCTTAGCGAAGGTTTCGACTTCCTCCAGCGACTTGGCGAGACGGACGCCGCCTTTGTCTCCGGCTGAGGCTTCCTTGAACTTGCCTTTGCCGCGACCGCCCGCGTGAATCTGAGCTTTGACGACCCAGACCGGACCGGGAAGTTTCTTTGCTGCGGCAATGGCTTCTTCGACCGAGAAAGCGGGAAAACCATTCGGTGTCGGAACCGCGTACTGACGATAAAGCTCTTTCGCCTGGTACTCGTGAATGTTCATGCTCTCGCCTTGCTCCACAAAAGATTGTCATAGCCTGCACTGGAACATGTCGCGCCGCTTTTACGCCCTAATTTAAGGGGGTAAAGGTGCCCTTCACGGGCAATTGTCGACAGGCGGCGAGGCCGCCTCTTGAGTCGACACTGGCGCCGCCGTAAATCGTTTTTCAATACGGGTTCAGTCAACAACGGGGAACGTCCATGACTTTTGCCTGCATCAACATTGATGGCTTGAAGGCCGCGCGCACCGGTCGCGATCCCTTCAATTATCTGGTCGGCGAAAACTTCATTCAGTCGCCGGCGGTCGAGCCGCTGAAGGCAGACTTTCCGGATCTGAAAGAGCCGGGCTTTCTGACGGAGACCGACATCGGCACGGGCATCCACGGCGCGTTCGAGAAGCTTCTGGCCGATCTCAAGAGCCCGGAAGTTTCGAAGATCGTTTCCGAGAAGCTCGACATCGATCTCGTCGGCAAGCCGAAGATGATCACCATCCGCAAGCTCTCGGCTGCGAAGGACGGGCGCATTCACACGGACGGCGAAGCCAAGATCGCCACCATGCTCACCTACTTGAACGACAAGTGGGACGGCACGGGCGCGGGTTGCCTGCGCGTGCTGAAGAACGACCACGACTTCGAGGATTACACCGAGCAGGTCAGCCCGCTGACCGGCACTGTCTTCGCATTCCGCCGGTCGGACTGGTCGTGGCATGGCCACACGCCGTTCGTCGGCGAGCGGCGCGTCGTGCAGATGACGTGGCTGCGCAGCGAAGCCGACGTGGCGCGGAAAGAGAAGCGCGGCGCGCTCTCGCACAGCCTCAAAAAGATGTTCAAGTTCGGCTGAGGCCGAACTTTCGATCGTCAATGAGGAGTGGCGTGACTGCACGGTTGCGCCGCTCCTTTTTTATTTTGCAAGCGCCGGGCTGATCGTCTTGCACGCCTCGATGAGGCCCTGCACGGAGGCAACCGATTTGGCGAACATCGCCTTTTCGCCTTCGTCCATGGCAAGTTCGACGACTTTCTCAACGCCGCCCGCACCGATAATGACGGGCACGCCGACGTAGGTGTCTTTCAAGCCGTATTCGCCATTCAGGTGGGCGGCGCAGGGCAGCATCCGCTTCTTGTCCTTGAGGTAGCTTTCCGCCATCGAGATTGCGGAAGCTGCGGGCGCATAGAACGCCGAACCGGTGCCAAGCAGCCCAACGATCTCACCGCCACCGCCGCGCGTGCGCTTGATCATGGCGTCGAGGCTTTCCTGGCTGAAGAAGCCGAGCTTCACGCAATCCGGCAGCGGCACGCCGCCGATCGTCGAATAGCGGACCATCGGCACCATATCGTCGCCGTGGCCGCCGAGCGTCATAGCGCGAACGTCTTCAATAGAGACACCGGCCGCTTCAGCGAGGAAGCAGGAGAAACGCGCGCTGTCGAGCACGCCCGCCATGCCGACGACCTTGTTCGCCGGAAGGCCTGAAAACTTCTGAAGCGCCCAGACCATGGCGTCGAGCGGGTTGGTGATACAGATGACGAAAGCATTCGGCGCATGCGTTTTGATCGCCGCGCCGACCTGCTCCATCACCTTGAGGTTGGTGCCGATGAGATCGTCGCGGCTCATCCCGGGCTTGCGCGGAACGCCCGCGGTGACGATGCAAACGTCGGCGCCAGCGATGGCTTCGTATTCGTCGGTGCCGGCTCCCGAAAGCTTGGCGTTGTAGCCCTCGACTGCCGCCGTCTGCGCCAGATCGAGCGCTTTGCCCTTTGCGACGCCCGCCAACATGTCGGTCATGACGATGTCGCCGAGCTCCTTGAGCCCGGCCAAGAGGGCAAGCGTTCCACCGATCTGTCCGGATCCGATCAGTGCGATTTTGGTGCGCGCCATGCTGCTTCCCCCAGGATCAATTCATTAATGACTATGTCTGCGACAAACGATTACAGCGTTGCTGCCTAATCAAAATCCTCAGGGCGTCAAGCGCAAGCCGCAAGTTTCATCCGAAAGTCTCATCGCACGGTGAGAAAACGAGCGCCACTGCCCGATTGGATCAGAATTGCCTGTCCGTTCGCCATCAATGACGGCTGCGACCGCCGGAGTGCCCAGCAAGGTAGGCCTCGGAGCGCATTTCGGTGAGGCGGGATGCCGTTCGCTCGAACAACTCGGCGCCGTCGCCCTTCGGATAAAGAGACGAAGGTTCGGCCGCCGCCGAGGCGATGAGACAAATGCGATTATCATAAAGAGCATCGACCAGAGTGATGAAGCGGCGGGCAACGTCGCGGCGGTCGGGTGCCAACAGCGGGATGTCGTCGATCAGAACGGTATGAAAGGCGTGCGCGATGTGCAGGTAATCGTTGGCGCCGAGCGGCACATCGCAGAGATCGCGGAAATTGAAGCGGGCGACACCCATCGACGCGAGCGGCACCGGCACCTTCCGGCCCAGCACTTCGATGATCTGCGGCTTGCCCGGATGATTGCCGGTCAGGCGTGACCAGTGCGTATCGAGCGCGGCCTTCGCGGCGGTGTCAGAGGGGTAAAAATAGAGCTGAAGACCCGACAGCTTATCGAGGCGGAAGTCTTTCTTGGCGCCAAGCTCGATGACATCCAGTTTCTTTTCCAGATGCGCGATGAAGGGCAGGAAAAGCTGGCGGTTGAGACCGTTCTTATAGAGGTTGGCGGGAACGGCATTCGACGTCGTGACGATGATTGTGCCGGCAGCGAACAACGCTTCGAACAGACGCCCCAGGATCATCGCATCGGCGATGTCCGTGACGTGCATTTCGTCGAAGCAGAGAAGGCGCGCCTCTTTCGCAATCTCTTCGGCGACGTGCGGGATCGGATCGCCTGGCAGATCGTGGCGCGCTCTGGCAATGCGATCGTGAACGTCGGCCATGAATTCGTGGAAGTGGGCGCGGCGCTTGGGTGCGAAGGATGTCTCTTCGAAAAAGAGATCCATCAGCATCGTCTTGCCACGACCGACCGAGCCCCAGATATAGAGTCCGCGCGGCGGCTCCGGCGGCTTGCCGAACAGTTTCGACAGCACGCCGTTCTTGGGCTTGTAGGACGCGAGCTGCGTTTCGAGCGCATCAAGACGAGCGGCGACCTCGGCTTGTGCGGGGTCTGACTCGATTTCGTTTTCCGCCAGCCGCCGCCGATATCCCTCGAGGATTGTCGCCATCATGCCCTCAACCACCTGCTGGTGACTTCGGTAATCGTGCGGACGCGGAAGACGCAACAGGCAGGAGCCGCGACGAATTGAAGTGGCGGATTGCCACCGCTCCGCTGGCGACTGCCGCCGAACGCCGTCCGTTCAGGCGCGCTTCATCTCCGTCGGTTAAAAGTGCATTGCTGCCCTGCAGCATTTTCTATCGCTCCGCACAAAATCATCGCCATTTTAGCGGACGAATTAAGCGGTTAACGGCTGGCGGGCCGCCCGCATCGAGGAGTTGGTTACAATGTTGAATGAGGCCTCGGAGGCAAGTGCCGAACATATCGGATTGATCCGCCGCTTGCTGACGAGCGAAACCTATCTGCTGCGCGAACATCTGCAGCGTCTTGATCATGAGGCGCGCCATCGCCGGTTCGGGCACGATGTGTCGGATGACTTCATCAACCGCTACTCAGCGCACGCCGGCGACTTCGGCAACGTCACGTTCGGATATTTCGTCGATGGCGAAGTGCGCGCGGTTGCCGAGTTGCGTCCTGACATTCTGATGCATCGCGACGGCGCTGAAGTTGCGTTCTCGGTCGAGAGGCCATTCGCCAATCGCGGAATTGCAACACAGCTGATGGGCCGCGTCATTCGCACCGCGCGCAATCGCGGATTTCGGCACCTCATTCTTGTTTGCTTACCCGACAACGCGAAGATGCAAGCCATCGCGCGTCACTATGGAGCCGAACTCAAAGTCGAAGATGGATCGATCATCGCCGACATCGTGCCGAAGGATCCAGATTACCAATCGTGGTTCTCCGAGATCCTCGATGAGCGGATGACATATCTTCAGTCGGCGCTCGATTTGCAAAAGCGCGTGCGCGGATCAATTGTGTTGTGATGCTCTTCGCGCTCGCTGCGAAGATGTGAAATTGCGATTTTTTGAGTTCGGAACGGCACTGCAGTAGGCTCGGCGCGCTGCGAAATTTGCCGGTGGGAGTCTAGCCGGGTACCCCCAAAAGTCGAAAAATAAGAAAAAATGCGACTTTAATGTCACAGATGACCGTTAATAAACTCCTTTTTGCCCGCAATATCAAACTTCTTCGTCTACAAACTTCTGGAATTTGCTCATGTTTGCAGAGTTCGAGCTGATTCGAACATCCTAGAGGGAGATTTAGAACTATGGCTAAGGCAGTTAAAGCAGCGAAGAAGACGGCGGCTAAGAAGACCTCGGCTCGCAAGAAGCCGGTCGCGAAGAAGGCCCCCGCTAAGAAGACGGTCAAGAAGGCTGTCAAGAAGACCGCGAAGAAGAAGGCCGCCTAATCCATTCGCGTTTCGGGGCCATGGACTGGGCATTCTGGCTTCGATCGCAAATGCTTATTGGCGAACGGGCGCCCCTACTAGCGCCCCTTCCTTTCCGAGAAATGGCCGGGCGACAGCGATAGCGTCACCGGCCATATTCTTTGCGACCAACCGAATTCCTGCCCAGCTGCTTAAGTTGCAGCATCATCTCTTTTTTTGATTCATATGAAACGCTCATCGGGCAGGTCGAAATCTCGACCTGCCCGATTTTATTGCGTTGTTGCGGACGTTATCAGCCCGAAGTGCGGAACACAGCGCCGGCAACCGACATCGGCCGCTCGCGGACCCTGTTTCCGTCGTTACCCGACTTGACGATCCACTGGCCATTCGCAGAACGGCCGGTGATCATGCCGACGTGATGCGGCCAGACGACTACGGCGCCGACCCTCGGGCCGCTCGCGCGTCCGTAATGGCGCCAGTTGGCAGCGAGATTGTATTCCGGACCGCCGCCAAGTTGCGTGCGCATCCACCAGCCGCACCAAGCGCGCGGACGGCCACCGACGCCACCTGCCGATGCATACCGGCGGCCGCTCGAATAGTGGCGCTGCGCATAGCGACGCTGGCCGTAGTACTGGCGGTGTACGCGACCGCTGTAGGCATAACGGCGACGCTCGCTCGAGCGATACGCGTAGCGGGATGCCGATTTGCGGTATGCGTACTGACGGCGGGTATAGCGGCGGTCAGCGCGTTCGGCGTAGCGTCCGCTGTAGGCCCGCCTGCCATTCCAATGCGCGTGAGAACGTTCGTAACGATCCCCCTTATGGCCGCGATACTCGCGGGCCTCCGCCGACGACATCCCAGCCACCCAGGCCAGAGCCATCGCCACTGCGATTAAACCCAATCGCATTTTCCACTCCTTCACTTGTCTTCACAAACGGGGCGCATCCACCGTCTCAATGGGGCGAAAACAAGAGAGGATTCGACGCGCGGCATATCGTCAGAGGACGGTACAACTGACGCGCGTAGGCCGATTCAAGCCGATTTATGAGAAGTTTAGCTTAAATGCTCCGTGATCGGATTTTGTTAATCGCTACTGTTAGGCGAAAAAATTGTGAAGTTTGCGTACGGAACGCCGCCATATGTGAACACTTTTATTGCGCTGCAATGGCGCTTATTTGAGCTTTGGCTGCGGCGACTGTCCGCAGTTTGACGCCATAAATTCGCACATTCAAATTCAAAGGACGCATTTCATGGACTATCGACGGCTCGGCGCGTCCGGGCTTTCCGTGCCTCTATTGAGCTTAGGTGCAGCGACATTCGGCGGATCGGGGGAATTCTTCGGCGCATGGGGTTCTAGTGACGTTGCGGAAGCGCGGCGCATGATCGATCTCTGTCTTGACGCTGGAGTTACGCTTTTCGATACGGCCGATGTTTATTCCAAGGGCAATTCGGAAACCGTTCTTGGCGAAGCCCTGAAAGGGCGCAGAGATAAAGCTCTGATTTCGACGAAAGCGACGTTCCGTTTCGGTGATGATCCGAATGATGTCGGCTCGTCGCGATTTCACATTCTGAAAACCTGCGAAGCGCAACTCAAGCGTTTGCAGACGGACCATATCGATATCTTCCAATTGCACGGCTTCGACGCGATGACGCCGCCGGAAGAAGTTCTGTCCACGCTCGATCAATTGGTTCGCGACGGCAAAATTCGCTACGTCGGCGTTTCGAATTTTTCGGGCTGGCATTTGATGAAGTCGCTCGCTGTTGCGGACCGCTACGGATACCCGCGCTACGTCGCCAACCAGACCTATTATTCGCTGATCGGGCGCGATTACGAATGGGAGCTGATGCCGCTGGGATTGGACCAGGGACTCGGCGCGCTCGTTTGGAGCCCGCTCGGATGGGGCCGTCTCACAGGCAAGATCCGCCGCGGTCAGCCGCTTCCGGACGTTAGCCGCCTGCACAAGACCGCCGACATGGGGCCGCCGGTATCTGATGAGTACGTCTACACCGTCGTCGATGCGCTCGATGAGGTCGCGAAGGAGACGGGAAAGAGCATCCCGCAGATCGCACTCAACTGGCTGTTGCACCGGCCGACGGTTTCGAGCGTCATCATCGGCGCGCGGAATGAGCAGCAATTGAAGGACAATCTCGGCGCCATCGGCTGGAGCCTGACGGCGGAACAGATTGCCAAGCTCGACGCCGCGAGCGAAACGCCGAAGGCCTATCCCTACTGGCATCAGTCGGGCTTTGCGGAACGCAATCCGCCGCCAGTATAATTTGCTTTCAGGGCAGCGCCGTTCAACAAGCTTGGCCAATGGCCAAGCTTGTCACAGCGATGTCACACGGCTCGTCTGTCTATCGGCCTTGCGGCTGAAGCGAGCCACCGAGAAAGAGGTTATCGAGCGATGATGGATGAGCAGGACAAAAGCGACCGCGCGATGATGGCACGCGTCGAAGCCGAGATCGCCGACAGCTTCGATGAAGAGCTTGAAATGGAGCTCGACGACAATCGGCTCGCCCGCCTGCTCGACGGCAAGGATCACGACGAAGATGCCGGTCTTCTCGACCGGCAGTTCTATTTCAAGGAATTGTTCCGTCTGCAGCATGAGTTGATCAAGCTGCAGGACTGGGTCGTCAACGCGAAGGCGAAAGTCGTCGTCGTGTTCGAAGGGCGTGACGCGGCCGGCAAGGGCGGCGTCATCAAGCGCATCACGCAACGCCTCAATCCGCGTGTCGTACGCGTCGTCGCATTGTCGGCACCGACCGAACGCGAACGTTCGCAATGGTATTTCCAGCGCTATGTTCCGCACCTTCCGGCGGGCGGCGAGGTCGTGCTGTTCGATCGCTCCTGGTACAATCGCGCGGGCGTGGAGCGCGTCATGGGTTTCTGCACGGACAACGATGTCGAAGAGTTTTTCCGTGACGTTCCTGAGTTCGAGAAGATGCTCGCGCGCTCAGGCATTACGCTGATCAAATATTGGTTCTCGATCTCCGACGATGAGCAGCATCTGCGGTTCCAGATGCGCATTCACGATCCGATCAAGCAGTGGAAGCTGTCGCCGATGGATCTGGAATCGCGCCGCCGTTGGGAAGACTACACCAAGGCCAAGGAAGCGATGCTGGAGCGCACGCACATTCCGGAAGCGCCGTGGTGGATCGTCCATGCCGACGACAAGAAGCGGGCGCGGCTCAACTGCATCCATCACCTGCTGAGCCAGATTCCGTACAGCGAAGTGCCACGTGCGCCGGTGGTCCTGCCGGACCGCGTGCATCATCCCGACTACCACCGCATGCCGGTGCCGGACGACATGTACGTGCCGGCGATCTATTAGATCGTCGTCCGGCTCGGGAACTTTTCCGAGAGCTAACGCGTAAGGTGCGGGCTGGCTCACGTGAGCTGGAACGGGAGGCCTTCGATGCTCTTGCGAACGATTTTCGCTATCTTCAGTGTTTGCTCAGTCTTCACGCTTTGGGCCATCGCCGTTTCGGCCGATGACGCAAGACAGGCGAAGCCCGGGCCCGAGCATTTGCTTCGGCTGAACTCAGCGCCGATTGATCCCGGCGTTTAACGGATGCGGCGCGGATTCATATAGAGGTCGGCTTCCTGGCGCTGAATGGTGGGCTTCAACCGGCCGTCGCGGATGTCTCGCGCAATATGTTTGACGTGGCGGCGGGCCTGGCTGTTGAACGACACCATGCCGGTGAATAGCTTCATCACCTGCAACAGCCGCTGGTCGATATGGTCGCCGCGCAGTTTGCAGCGCCAGCGTCCGCCGATCGTGAGAATGGCGCCGTCGATGTGTCCAACGTGTTCGCCATGCTGGTCGATCAGCGTGTAGTCGCCACCGAGATTGATATAGTCGCGGCGGAACCGGTAAAACCGCGGCTCGCCGTCGTGGATGATGAAGAACGAGAAGTTCTCGGGCAGCAACGGCCATTTGTCGGCTGAGCGTTCGACGCAAATGAGGTTGTCGTCCTCGCTCGTGTTGATTGCGAAGCTCGTCACCGGAAAGCCGCCAGCCGCGAGCGTTTGCTGCACCGAACGGCCGAGCATCATGTCCATGCTGGCTTTCCAGTTCAGCGTATCCGAGAACAGCTTGAGCACGAGACGCTTGTCCATGCCGGTCGCGTCTTTCCAAATTTCCTTGCGATAGCCGAGCACGCCGGTCCGCTCGCCGTTTTCGGTGATCTCGGCGAAGACATCCATGTCGGTCGTGAACTGACGCGACTTGCCGCGGTTGCGGTCGCGTTTCCACGGTCCGAACTCGATGGAGTTGAAGGGCGTCAGCCAGACGTCAACGTTGAAGTCGTGCCAGGACTTCTTTGCGTCTTTAATCGCGGTTTTGCTGGTCTTTTCGAGCTTCGCGACGGCGTCCTTCGACGGATCGGCCTTTGGCTCCTGCTCCAAAACTTCGTCCCGCGCGACGGTGGCGGCTTCGGCTGCGGCGGCCTTTGCTTCGACCTCGACAGGATCTTTTTTCTGGGCAGATGCGGTCATGGCAGTCCTCGCGCGTGTCGATGCACACAGTCCAAGCGAATCACTTGGACGACCCTAGCACTGACGCCACGCGAGACTGAGGTGGGCCAAAAATTTGCGGTGGGAAAACGTGTTACCGCGATCCGAAGATAGCCGAGCCGACACGAACGTAGGTCGCGCCGAACGCAACGGCGGCTTCGAAGTCGCTACTCATGCCCATGCTTAGGCCGGTCAGCCTAAGCTCGCGGGCAAGCTTGGCAAGAAATGCGAAATGCACGGCGGGTTCTTCGTCGACGGGCGGGATGCACATCAGGCCCGAGATCGGCAGTTTCAACTCGTCCTGGCAGAGTGCAACAAACGACGCCGCCTCGCGGGGCATGACGCCGGCCTTCTGCGGCTCTTCTCCGGTGTTGACTTGCACAAACAGTTCGAGCGTCCGGCCTTGCTTTTCAATTTCGGCGGCGATGGCGCGCGCGATCTTTTCGCGGTCGATGGTGTGGATCGCATCGAAGAAGGCGACGGCCTCTTTTGCCTTGTTGGATTGCAAAGGCCCGATGAGATGTAGCTTCACATCCGGAAACTCGCTGCGCAGCGGCGGCCACTTACGCTCCGCTTCCTGGACGCGGTTCTCGCCGAAAATTCGCTGCCCTGCAGCAATGACCGGGCGAATGGCGTCTGCATCGAAAGTCTTAGAGACGGCAATCAGCTCGACACTTTCAGCGTCGCGGCCGGCGGCCTTGGCGGCGGCAACAATTTCGTCCTTTATGTGCTTTAACCTGTCGACCGCGCTTTCGTGGTAACTGACGCTCGTCACACTTTCCTCACTCGCTGTTTTCCTTCCCCTAACTATCCCGGCACTCAGTGAATAAGTGTCGCAATTTTGTGGTCAAGCTCCAGCACTACATAACGTAACCATCCCACCCCCGCAGAGGAATTCCCCACATGCTGAAACTCGCCGACGCTCGCCGCATTATCGACGCTGCAGAAAAGAAGGCGAAGGAAATCGGCCAGCCGATGAACATCGCCGTCGTCGATGAAGGCGCGAACCTCATTTCGCACATCCGCATGGACGGCGCCTGGATCGGATCAATCGATATCGCGATCAACAAGGCGTTCACGTCGCGGGCCTTCAATATTTCAACCAAAGAGCTTGCCGAGAACAGCCAGCCGGGCGACCAGTTCTTCGGCATTCACGCCTCCAACCATGATCGCGTGATGATCTTTGCCGGCGGCATTCCGCTCAAGGACAAGGATGGCAATGTCGTCGGCGCCATCGGCGTTTCGGGCGGCAGCGGCGTCCAGGATCAGTCGGTTGCCGAAGCCGGTGCCGGCGCACATACGTGCTGAGATTGATTTTTAGTCGTGCCGAGACGTGAGCGCTCGGCACGACGGCACTGTTTCTAAGGGCACCCTTCCGATCGGCTGGGTGCCTTTTTATTTCAATGTGTTAAGTGTATTTGGCTAACTCCTTGTGCCGGCAACCGCCGGCACTGCGTCGATCAGGGACGCCCCGGCGCGAGCCCATCCCTTGACCCTTTTTACCATTCGGGCTCTTTACGGCGTTCCGACAAGCATTTGAATGAGATCCAGGCCCCATGGCCAACGAACGCTACAACGCGCCCGAGCGTGAAAAACACTGGCAGTCGATCTGGGAAGAGGCGGATATCTTCCGCGCCTCGGAGGATCAGAACAAGCCTAAGTCGTATGTCCTTGAGATGTTTCCTTATCCGTCGGGGCGCATTCACATGGGCCACGTCCGCAACTACGCGATGGGCGACGTCGTCGCGCGCTACAAGCGGGCGAAGGGCTTCAACGTGCTGCATCCGATGGGCTGGGACGCCTTCGGCATGCCGGCGGAAAATGCCGCAATGGAGCGGAAGGTCCATCCAGGCGCCTGGACCTACGCCAATATCGACACAATGCGCGGACAGCTCAAGTCGATGGGCCTGTCGCTCGACTGGTCGCGCGAGATCGCGACGTGCTCACCCGCTTACTACAGGCACCAGCAGAAGCTCTTTCTCGATCTGCTGAAAAAAGGCCTCGCTTATCGTAAGTCGTCGAAGGTGAATTGGGACCCGGTCGATCACACGGTGCTTGCGAACGAGCAGGTCATCGACGGCCGCGGCTGGCGGTCCGGCGCGCTCGTCGAGCAGCGCGAGCTGACGCAATGGTTCTTCAAGATCACCGATTACGCCGAAGAGCTGCTCTCCGATCTTGATACGCTTGATAAATGGCCGGAGAAGGTGCGCCTGATGCAGGCGAACTGGATCGGCCGCTCGGAAGGCATGCTCGTCCGCTGGGCGCTCAATCAGAAGACGGCGCCTAAAGGTTTCGACGAGCTTGAAGTCTACACGACGCGACCCGACACGCTGTTCGGCGCATCGTTCCTGGCGGTCGCAGCAGACCATCCGCTGGCGAAAGCTGCGGCGGAAAAGAACCCGGAGCTCGCGGCATTCTGCGACGAAGTCCGGCGCATGGGCACGTCCGTCGCCGAAATCGAAGCTGCGGAAAAGCGCGGTTTCGACACCGGCATTCGCGTTGTGCACCCGTTCGACGAGACCTGGGAATTGCCCGTCTACGTCGCGAATTTTGTGCTTATGGAATACGGCACGGGCGCCATCTTCGGCTGCCCGTCCGGCGACCAGCGCGACATGGATTTCGCGCTGCGTTACGAGCTGCCGGTCGTGCCCGTCATTCTGCCGCCTAGCGAGAAGGCCGAGACGTTCGCACTGACGAACAAGGCCTACGTCGATGATGGCACGATGATCAATTCGCGCTTTCTCGATGGGCTTTCGACGGATGCCGCGTTCGAGGAAGCGGCGAAGCGGCTCGAAAAGCAGAAGCTCGGATCAAAGCCGCAGGGCGCGCGCAAAGTGAATTATCGCTTGCGCGATTGGGGCATTTCGCGTCAGCGCTATTGGGGCTGCCCGATCCCGATCATTCACTGCAAGACGCATGGCCCTGTGCCGGTGCCGGAAAAAGACCTGCCGATCGAACTGCCGGAAGACGCGACGTTCGATAAGCCCGGCAATCCGCTCGACCGGCATCCGACGTGGAAGCACACGACGTGCCCGATTTGTGGCGAGCCGGCTTTGCGCGAAACCGATACGATGGACACGTTCGTCGACTCGTCCTGGTACTTCGTGCGCTTCACGGCACCGGAAGCGCCGACACCGGTCGATAAAAGCGCGGCGCAATACTGGCTGCCGGTCGATCAATATATCGGCGGCATCGAGCATGCGATCTTGCATCTGCTCTATTCGCGCTTCTTCGTGCGGGCGATGTGCGACACCGGTCATCTGACGTTTTCGACGAACACGCGCGAGCCGTTTGCGGCGCTGTTCACGCAGGGCATGGTCACGCACGAGACCTACAAATCCGAAGACGGGACCTGGCTGTTGCCGACCGACGTTCGGCTGGAAGGCGAAGGTGCGAGCCGCAAGGCAACCGAGATCGCGACGGGAAAACCGGCCGCGATCGGCTCTATCGAGAAGATGTCGAAGTCGAAGAAGAACCTCGTCGATCCCGATGACATCATCGCCCATTACGGCGCGGACTGCGCCCGCTGGTTTATGCTCTCCGACAGTCCTCCGGAGCGTGACGTTATCTGGACGGAAGCGGGTGTGGCGGGCGCCGGGCGCTTCATCCAGCGCGTCTGGCGAATCGTCGAAGAGGTTGCAGAGGCTTATCCGGGCGAGAAAGGTGCGAAGCCGGCCTCCTTCAGCGGCGAGGCGCTGGAGGTTCGAAAGGCCGCACACCGAGCGCTGGACGGCGTCGGCAAAGCCATCGACGCCCTTCGTTTCAACGTCGCTGTGGCGAATGTCCACGAGTTTTCCAATGTTCTCCAATCCGCACTATCGAAGCGGAATCCTGAGACGGCGTGGGCACTTCGCGAAGCGACCGAACTTCTGGTTCTGATGATCGGCCCGATGATGCCGCATTTGGCGGAAGAATGCTGGGCGCGGCTCGGATACAACACGCTGGTCGCGAACGAACCGTGGCCCGCCGCTGAGGCTGAGCTACTCGTTGACGATCAAGTGACCATTGCCGTACAGGTTAATGGTAAGCGACGGGACGAACTTGTGATTTCGCGCAGTGCGAAGTCCGAGGAAGTTGAGGCGGCGGCGTTGAAGCTTGAGACGGTGGCGCGTGCTCTTGAAGGGCGGTTGCCGAAGAAAGTGATCGTCGTTCCGCAGAGGATCGTGAATGTCGTTGGTTGAGGGGCGGATTGGACTGGGGGGAAAGTACGGCCTTGCGGCTGTACGTGGCCTGTTTTTGACGTCCGCACTTCTGACACTTACTGTACTTGGCGGCTGCGGCAACGGCGGATTTCATCCGCTCTATGGCTCGGCGCTGATCAACGGCTCCGCGATCAACGAGCGGCTGGCGTCGGTAGATGTCGCGCCGATTCCGGGCCGTGTCGGACAGCGCATCCGCAACGAACTGATCTTCCAGACGACGGGCGGCGGGTCTCCCGCACCGCCGAAGTATCGCCTCGATATCGCAATCCGCGAATCCGTCACGTCGATGCTCGTCGCGGTCGACGGCAACGCGGGCAACCAGATTTACGGCATCGACGCCTCCTACAGCCTTGTGCGGCTGTCGGACAAGAAAGTCGTTGCCACGGGCTCCAGCTACGGCCGGGCGTCGTTCGATCGCGTGTCGTCGATCTTCGCCAACGTCGAGGCCCGGCAGGACGCTGAGAACCGCGCGGCCGAATCGGTCGGCGAAGAGCTTCGCACGCGACTGCTCGCCGTTCTCGCAAGCAATCAAGCCTAGCCGCTCTTCATTTCGGGGCTGCTGCCCTGTAAGAGCTTGGTCATGGCCGCCGTCAAACCACAACAAGCCGCTGCCTTCATGAAGGCGCCACCAGCCGATCTAGCGGCTGTGCTGTTTCACGGCTCCGATCCGGGCCTTGTCAGCGAGCGCTCGGCGACGCTGGCGCGCGTTCTGGCGGGCCGCGAAAATCCGCCGGGCGAAATCCTCAAGATCGATGAGACAGAACTCGACGACGATACTGGGCTATTGGAGACGGAGCTCCAGACACGTCCGATGTTTTCGGGACGGCGGATCGTCAGGGCGATTGCGGGGCGAAAGATCTCAGCGCAGTTGCTGAAACCCATTCTGGCGTCGGTGCCGCTCGAAGGTCTGCTGATCGTCGAAGCCGGAAACCTGAAAGCGGACGACACGCTGCGCGCGCTCTTTGAGAAGCAGGCGTCGTGTTATGCGATCGCCTGCTATCCGGATACCGCCGCCGATATCGACGAACTCATCTCTGATGTGCTCACGTCGTTCAAGCTCAAGATCGACGGCGATGCGCGCGATCTGCTGCAAAGCCGCCTCGGCGCCGACCGGGCGCTGTCGCGCTCGGAAATCGAGAAGCTGGCGCTTTATTGTCTCGGGCGACAGCAGATCACCTTCGAAGACGTCGATATGCTCGTCGGCGACGCGGCGGGCCTCGCGGTCGAGCGGATCGCCGAAGCTGTGGCCGACGGGCGCACCAAAAACGCCATCGGCGATTTCGGGCGCGCAATGGCGTCGGGTGAAAATGCGCAGATGATCATTGGCGTTCTGCAGCGCTATTTCCTGAAGCTGCATCGCGTGCGCAGCGATGTCGATGCCGGGCAAAGGCTCGACGATGCGCTGAAATCGCTGCGACCGCCGCTGTTCTTCAAGCAAAAAGATCTGTTTTCGCGGCAGGTTCGCAGTTGGTCGCGCGGCCAGCTCGACCAGGCGCTGCGGCGAATCGCGGAAGCGGCGAAAACGGCGCGCCTCTCATCAAATCTTGAAGACGTCATCGCCGAGCGCCTGATCCTGGCGCTGTCGTCAATGGCTGCGATATATGCCGCTGCGGCGAGCCGCCGCTAAGGCCTGCTTGCAGGTCGGCTGCGCCTCCCTATAGTGCCAGCGCTTTTCATCTGAGAATAAAGGGGACCTTCATGACTGATGCGCGTTACGACGTGATCGGGATCGGTAACGCGATCGTCGATATTATCGGGCGATGCGACGAAGCTTTTCTCGCCGACGTCGGCGTTGCGAAAGGCAGCATGCGGCTCGTCGATGCGGACGAGATCAAGAAGATCTATTCGGGCATGGGGCCTGCGATCGAAACATCGGGCGGATCGGCCGCAAATACCATTGCAGGCGTTGCGTCGTTCGGCGGAAGCGCAGCGTTCATCGGTACGATTGCCGACGATGAATTCGGCCGGATTTTCTCACACGACATTCGCTCTATCGGAGTTGAATTCGGCGCATCGCCGATTTCGAATGGAACGCCGACATCGCGTTCTCTCATTCTCGTCACGCCCGACGGCGAGCGCACGATGAATACCTATCTCGGCATCTCGACGAATATCGAAGAAACGCAACTCGATCTCGAATTGATCCGCGCTTCGTCCATTCTTTATCTCGAAGGTTATCTCTTCGATCAGCCGCAAGCGATGACCGCTTTTCGGTCGGCGCATAAAGCTGCAAAAGCAGCGGGGCGAAAAACGGCGCTGACGCTTTCAGACGGCTTTTGCGTTGATCGCCATCGCGATGAGTTTCTAAAACTCATTCGCTCCGGCATCGATATTCTTTTCGCAAATGAATCCGAGATCAAATCGCTCTACCAAACGGAATCCTTCGATTTTGCGGCGGAAAAAGCGCGTGCCGATGCGAAGCTGGCGGTTCTGACGCGAAGCGCAAAAGGCTCCGAAATTCACTTCGAAGGCGAAACAATTCGAATTGGTACTTTCCCCGTTGAAGAGGTCGTCGATACGACGGGCGCCGGCGATTTATATGCGGCGGGATTCCTTTTCGGGTATGCAAAAGGTTTGCATCTGGAAACCGCCGGGAGGCTCGCTAGTTTGGCGGCTTCGGAAATTATCAGCCATACGGGCGCCCGGCCGGCTGTTTCGCTCTCGGAATATGCCCGGCAACACGGCATTATTTCGTAAGGTCATTTTACGCCCCGGACCCCATTCCGGGGCGTATTGATATCTCTATTTTGAGTTGAACCTGTCGGGCGGGAGAATGTTTAGGGGGTATTTCGTGTCCAATTCGAACTCACAATTATTCTCCCTGGAATTACGATTTAACTTGCCGCAATCTCGAAATTACTGAATCGCTTTGTTTCGAGGTTCAAAAAAAATGCTTCACGCTCCCGTCCGACGCGGCCGCCCGAAAGGGACCGGCATTGATGATAGCGACCGGATCGCCCGATTGGACGAATTGTTGCGTGTTCACCCCGAAATGAAGCCGACCACCGCCATTCGCATGATGGGATATTCCGACCCGTCGGCCATTCGGCGACTTCGCGACAAATATAAGGTCTTTGCGATGAAGGCGCGCATCGAGCTTGCGAAGGAAATGAGAACCGCAGTGCCGGTGGCTGCGGAGCCTATTTTGGCGCTCATTCAGCACGGCCGCTAAAACCCCTTATTTCGAAGACACCAAACCCTTTTCAAATCGTCGACTATAGAGCGATCTTTCCTGTGATCACTCGCCAGGGCCGCGTCCCCAAGCGGCCCATTTTTTTTGCCCGAAATTTGGAGAAGATGTGCAAATCTACAGCTTGCGAAGGAATACGGATTCGACGCGGTGGCTCTCGCTTTTCTGCAGGATGAGCTGAGCGCGCCGCCGCGTCGGCAGAATATTCTCTTCGAGGTTTTGGAAGTTGATCTCGCGCCAAAGCTTCAACGCCACATGGCGGGCTTCATCAGCGGCGAGGGTTGCGTATTTATGGAAGTAAGCGCCAGGATCGCGAAATGCGGTCGAACGCAAACGCATGAAACGCGTCAAATACCAATTCTCGATCACGGCCGGATCGGCGTCGATATAAATCGAGAAATCGATGAAATCTGAAACGAACGGAATAGTGCCGCCGTCTTTGGGCATTTCGGCCGGCTGCAGAATATTCAAGCCTTCGATAATGAGAATATCGGGCTGCTCGATCAGGACTTCCTGACCGGGAAGAACGTCATATTGAAAGTGCGAATAGACGGGCGCTGCGACGCTCGTGAGGCCGGATTTGATATCGCCCAGAAAGCGCAAAAGCCGTTCGGTATCGAAGCTTTCGGGAAAGCCTTTCTTGGCCATCAGGCCGCGACGCTCCAGCTCGGCATTGGGAAAGAGAAAGCCGTCGGTCGTCAAAAGATCGACGCGCGGATGGTCCGGCCAGCGCGCCAGAAGCGCCCGCAGAACGCGGGCCGTCGTGCTCTTGCCGACCGCAACCGACCCGGCAACGCCGATGATGAAGGGGACCTTGGTATCCTTGCGCCCTAAGAACTCAGAGCTAACGGAATAAAGCTTCTGCGCAGCGGCGACGTAGAGGTTGAGAAGGCGCGAGAGCGGCAAATAGATCTGCTCGACCTCGTCGACCGACAGCTCCTCGATGATACCGGAGAGCTGTTCCAGCTCGTTTGGCTGCAGCGTCATCGGCGTGTCAGCGCGCAGCCTCGCCCATTCCTCGCGGGTGAAAACACGATAGGGAGAAAACGGCAAGCTTTCGAGCCGCGCGTCGTCACGCGTCTTCGTTCGTCTCTTCGGTGTGTACCGCGCGTTCACGTCGTGCCTTTGGTGCGAGAAGCTTTCTCTTCGAGACCTGAAGTGCCCATACGTCCGTCGAGAACCATCAGGATATCGGCGAAGGCGATCTGGCGGGATTCAAGCAGCACCAGCAGGTGGTAGAGCACATCGGCAGCTTCGGCGCGCACCGCCTTGTCGTCGGTGCCCATCGCGGCGATGACCAATTCGACCGCTTCCTCGCCGAACTTCTTGGCGCAGCGTTCGGTGCCGGCGGTCAGCAGTTGAGATGTATAGGACTTCCCCGAAGTGTCGGAGCGCCGCGTGTGGATCAACGTGGCGAGCCGGACCAGGGTATTTTCTTCGCTCATGTCTTGCGTCTCGTGCGGTTCGGTTCGACGTTCGAACCCAAGCGAGCGCACACCATCAAGCCAGCGCCGGATAATCAAGCCATCCTCATCCGAAAAGGCGAGAAAAGCTTAAAATCGTCAGCCTCCGCCCAGCCGTTGGCGGATATAGTCAAGCTGATCGAAGTTGCCATATCGGATCATGAGCGTGCCGCTTTCGCCGGACGCCTTGCGGATCTCGACCTTGAGGCCCAGGAGATCCGTCAGCTCCTTCTCGAAGGCCTTGGTGTCGGCGTCCTTGTCGCGGGCGCGGCGGTTGCCGCCGCCGGTGTTGCCCGGTTCGCCGAACGTCTGCACCAGCGTTTCGACATCGCGAACGTTCAGGCCGTTGTCGATGATCTGCTTGGCGATGTTGCCGGCATCCTCGCGGCCGATCAAAGCGCGGGCGTGACCGGCGCTGATCTGGCCACTTTGGACAAGCGACTGCACGTCGGCGGGCAGCTTCAGAAGGCGCAGCGTGTTCGCCACATGGCTGCGGCTCTTGCCGATGATCTCGGAGACCTGCTCCTGGCTATAGTCGAACCGTTCGACCAGCTCGCGATAGCCGGTCGCTTCCTCGATGGCGTTCAAGTCCTGGCGCTGGACGTTTTCGATGATGGCGAGTTCCAAAACCTCGCGGTCGCTGAGTTCGCGGATGATGACGGGGATGGTGTGGATGCCCGCCTTCTGCGCGGCGCGCCAGCGGCGTTCGCCGGCGACGATCTCATAGCCGCCCGCCATGCCGTTCGGCCGAACGACGATGGGCTGGACGAGACCCTTGGTGCGGATCGATTCCGCCAGCTCGGCCAGTTCGTCGTCGCGGAAATCCTTGCGTGGGTTGAGCGGGCTCGACTTGACCTCGGAGATGGAGACCATGCGCTGCTCGCCTTCCGGCGGCAGGCGATGCCCCATCGGCGCCGGCTCTCCGATGAGAGAGGCAAGGCCACGGCCCAGGCGGCTCTTCGGCACCATCGAGTTCATCTGCTTTTCAGTCCCCTGCTGATCGGTTTGTTCTTTAAATCCGCTCGTTTCTTACATGTCTCAAGCGGCCTTGAAGCGCCGCTCGCGTTCCATGATTTCTGTCGCCAGGCGCATGTAGGCCTGGCTGCCGGCACAGTCGTAATCGTAGAGAAGGATCGGCTTGCCGTGTGAGGGGGCTTCGGCAATGCGCGTATTCCGTGGAATGACTGTGTCGTAGACTTTCGAGCCGAAAAAGGCCCGGACGTTGGCTGCGACTTCGCGAGAGAGCGAGACGCGCTGGTCGTGCATCGTCAGCACGACGCCTTGGATTTCAAGGCGCGGATTGAGTGTTGCGCGGATCTGTTCGATCGAGTCTTTGAGCTGCGAAATACCTTCGAGCGCGTAGAATTCGCACTGGACCGGAACGATGACCGCGTCCGCCGCCGACATGGCGTTGAGCGTCAGCAGGTTCAACGACGGCGGGCAGTCGATCAGCACGTAGGTGAAGTGCGTTTCGGGATCGCGCGTGCGCTGGTGTCCGACCATCGCGGTGATGGCGTCGCGCAGCTTGAATGCCTTGTTTTGATCGGCGGCCAGCATCGGCTCGATGCCGACGAGATCGTTGTTTGCGGGCACGACGAAAAGGTTCGGAACGGCCGTTTTCAGGACCGTATCCAGGATCGCGACGCCGCTCGTCAGAATATCGAACGAGGTCTGGAAGCGTTTTTCGATATCGATGCCGAGACCAGTCGAAGCGTTGCCCTGGGGATCGAGGTCGAGCACGAGCACGCGCTCACCCACGGCAGCGAGTGCGGTGCCGAGGTTGATCGCCGTCGTGGTCTTGCCGACGCCACCCTTCTGGTTGGAGATGGCGACGACACGCGGACCCGCGTTTGCACTGCCCGCGCCTGATACGTAGCCGGCCACGGGTTATCCCTCCGTCTTGGGTTTCGACACCCGGGGTTTCAACGCTTTAAGCAACACAACGCGGCCGTCCTCTTCCGTCACGCTTGGAATCAGCTCAAAGGCAAACTGCCAATCCTGAGCTGCCTTTTCGACTTCGGCCGTGGCGTCACGGCCTTTCAGGAAAAACCCAAGCGTAGAAGGCCCGAAATACGGCGCTGCGATCTCAACCAGCTTGGACAGCGGTGCGAGCGCGCGCGCGGTGACGCAGTCGGCCACGCCTACTTTAGCGTGAGTCTCGGGATTTTCGATCCTCATGCACAGAATGTCCACAGCCACGCCGGTCTGGCGGGCCACCTCCCGCAGGAAGGCTGCTTTCCGGCTGTCGCTCTCAACCAGAGTGTGGTGGGTCTGGCCGGTCTCGGAGGCCAGGATCGCGAGCACGAGGCCCGGAAAACCGGCGCCGGAGCCCAGATCGAGCCAGGTTTTGGCCTCTGGGGGCCGGAGCGGCCAAAGCTGGGCGCTGTCGGCGAAATGGCGGTCCCAGATATCGTCCAGGGTGCTCAGGGCAACGAGGTTGATCGTCTTCTGCCACTTCTTCAGCAGGGTTTCGTAGGTCTCCAGCTTTTCGCGGACGGCATTCGAGATGCCGAACCGGGCCTGGAACGCGGCCGGCGTATCGATACGGGCTTCCGTGTGGGAGCGGGCCATCAGGCAGACTTACGGCCGGATTTTTCGCTCTTGGCGGCCTTGAGGCGGGCGAGCAGGGTCAAAAGCGCGGCGGGCGTCATGCCCTCGATGCGTCCAGCCTGGGCGATGGTCGCGGGGCGGTGGCGGATGAGCTTCTGGCGAATTTCGGCCGAAAGGCTGGGCAAGCTCGCGTAATCGAAGTCATCCGGGATGCGGACGGCCTCATCGCGTTTCAGCTGGGCCACATCCTCGTCCTGGCGGCGGAGGTAGGCGGCGTAGCGGGCGTCGACCTCGAGCTGAGCGGCGATCTTGGGTTCAATGCGATCGATCTCGGGCCAGACGGCCTTTAGCCGCTCCAGCGAAATGTCCGGGAAGGCCAGGAGATCGAAAGCGCTGCGCCGGCGGCCGTCGCGATTGACGGTGAGGCCGTGGCGGGCGGCTTCGGTCGGGGTGAGAGAGAGTTGGTTCAACAAGTCAAGGCCGTCTGACAGGGCTTCCGCTTTCGCCTCGTAGGCCCGGGCGCGCTCCGGCCCGACGACGCCGAGGCGGATGCCCTCGGGCGTTAAGCGCTGGTCGGCATTGTCAGCACGGAGTTTCAGGCGGAATTCGGCCCGCGACGTAAACATGCGATAGGGCTCGGAAACGCCGCGGGTGACGAGGTCGTCGACCATGACGCCCAAATAACCGGATGTGCGCGAAATACTGAACGTTTCACGTGAATCCATTTCTGAATAAACGGTTTCACGTGAATCCGTTGTATATGAATCTATGGTTAATCGCCCGGCAGTTCGCGCGGCGTTGATGCCGGCCAGCAGGCCCTGGGCACCCGCTTCTTCATAACCGGTCGTGCCGTTGATCTGGCCCGCCAGGAACAGGCCCGGCAGGCGCTTCACTTCGAGACCCGGCGTCAGTTCGCGCGGATCGACGTAATCATACTCGATGGCGTAGCCCGGCCGCTTGATAACGACGTTTGCGAGCCCCGGCATGGTTTTCAGGAATGCTTCCTGAACGTCGGCGGGAAGCGAGGTCGAGACACCGTTCGGGTAGATCGTGTCGTCGTCCAGGCCTTCCGGCTCGAGGAAAATCTGGTGTGCCGAGCGGTCGGCGAAGCGCACGATCTTGTCCTCGATCGAGGGGCAATAGCGCGGGCCGACGCTCTCGATCTGGCCCGAATACATCGGCGAACGGGCGAGATTGGAGCGAATGATGTCGTGGGTTTCCGGCGTCGTATAGGTGATGCCGCAAGCGATTTGGGGCGTCGCGATTGTCTCGGTCAAAAACGAGAACGGCACCGGATCGTCGTCGGCCTTTTGCATTTCGAGGCCGGACCAATCGATGGACTTGCCGTCGAGGCGCGCCGGGGTGCCGGTCTTGAGGCGACCGAGGTTCAGGCCAAGGGCATAGAGCCGATCCGACAGCTTCAGGGCCGGGGCTTCGCCTGCGCGACCCGCTGGGATTTTCTGCTCGCCCATGTGAATGAGGCCGTTCAAGAACGTGCCGGTCGTCAGAACGACGGCACCGGAGCGGAGCGGCTCACCCGTGGCCAGGATCACGCCCTCGACCCGGCCGTTTTCGACGATCAAGTCCTCGACGCCGCCTTCGATGACGTCGAGGTTTGGAATCGCTGAGATTTCGGCCTGCATGGCCTGACGATAGAGTTTGCGGTCGGCCTGGGTGCGCGGGCCGTGGACGGCAGGCCCTTTCGACCTGTTCAGGAGGCGGAACTGAATGCCGGCGGCGTCGGCGACACGGCCCATGAGGCCGTCGAGGGCGTCGATTTCCCGGACCAAATGGCCCTTGCCGAGGCCGCCGATGGCCGGATTGCACGACATTTCGCCGACAGTCGCAAAGGCGTGCGTGACGAGCGCCGTCCGCGCGCCCATACGCGCCGCGGCCGCTGCGGCCTCGGTTCCGGCGTGTCCGCCACCCACGACAATGACGTCATATCGGTTCATTGGCGGGATTTAGCGCAAATCCTGAGGCACGGCAAAAGGCGAAACGCCCTCATTTTTTTGATCGCGGCTTCCGACTCTCCTTCGTCGAGCCGGCCGGAAGCCGCAGAATCGGCCGGAAGCGGCAGAATCGAGAGTTTGGGCGGGAGGGAGAAAAATCCAGGCTTGCGAATCCAAAGAATCATTTCACGTGAAACTTTTTGGACTCACTTGCCGATGCAGAAACGGCTGAAGATTTGGTCAAGGACGTCCTCGACGTCGACGCGGCCGGTGATCCGGCCCAGAGCCTGGGCGGCGCGGCGGACATCTTCGGCCCGGAGTTCTATGGACTCGGGGCTTTCAGCCAGAAAAGCGGTCACGTCGGCCAAGGCCGTTTCGAGGGCCTGCCGATGGCGCGCCTGGGTGATGACGGGGTCCGTTTGCGAGCCGACAGCCTGTTTCGCACGCTCTGAGATGACTGCGATCAGACGGTCGAGACCCGCGCAGGTCTTCGCGGAGATGGCCAAATCGCCAAAGTCCGGTTCCATCTGCGACTCATGTGGAAGATCGGCTTTGGAACGAATTACAAGACTTGTTTCACGTGAAAAGCCAAGCGGTGGAATCGACTCGTCTTTTTCACCTTTTTCCGTCAGCCACAGAATCAGATCGGCGTCGCGGGCGGCCGCCAGGCTGCGGCGGATGCCTTCCTGTTCGACTTCGCTTGCGGCTTCGCGAATGCCGGCGGTGTCGGAGACGATGACCGGCAGACCGCCGAGATCGAGGCGAACTTCGATGACGTCGCGCGTGGTTCCGGCTTCGGCGGAGACGATGGCCGCATCACGACGCGCAAGCGCATTCAGCAGCGAAGATTTTCCGGCGTTCGGTGCGCCCAGCAAAGCAACGCGGAAG
Source organism: Hyphomicrobium sp. MC1 (assembly GCF_000253295.1). Taxonomy (NCBI): domain Bacteria; kingdom Pseudomonadati; phylum Pseudomonadota; class Alphaproteobacteria; order Hyphomicrobiales; family Hyphomicrobiaceae; genus Hyphomicrobium; species Hyphomicrobium sp. MC1. The sequence continues at coordinate 4,381,862 of NC_015717.1, forward strand.
CCGTCGCGCAGGATCTCGCCGCGATGACCGTCATCGAGATGCGCCGCGATCTCTTTCGCCAAGATTTCCGCACGTTTTCGCGCTTCGGCGAATGATGATGCCGAGACGTCGCCCTCGTCGGAGAAGTCGATGGCGGCCTCGGTGAGGGCTGCAATTTCGATCAGGCGCGCGCGCCAGCCGTCATAGAGTTTCGACAATGCGCCGCCTGCCTGGGCGAGAGCCTGGCGGCGCTGGGCGTCGGTTTCGGCATCAACGAGGTCAGCCAAACCTTCGACTTCGGCCAAATCGAGCTTGCCGTTTTCGAAGGCGCGGCGGGCGAACTCTCCGGGTTCGGCCAGGCGGCAGTCGGGCATGGTGGCCAAAGCGGACAGAAGCGCAGCGACGACGGCGCGGCTGCCGTGGACTTGGAACTCGACGACGTCTTCGCCTGTTTCGGACAAAGGCGCCGCGAACCAAAGCACGACCGCACGGTCAAGCGCTTCGCCTGTCTCGGGATGACGAATGGTCCGAAAGGCAGCGACGCGTGGCTTGGGTATCGGCGCCACCATTCTCTGCAGCACGCCCTGGGCAGCCGGTCCGGAAATGCGGATGACGGCGATGCCCGCGCGACCCGGCGCGCTCGAGAGCGCGAAGATGGTCGTCGCATCCGGTGTTGGGGGGCTTTGATTCATGGAATTTGAGTACGAGGGCGTTATCGACATAAGCTTCGCGTACGCGCGGATGCTTCGTGCCGCAACTTGATCTCGCAATTCCTCCTAACGCCCGTTGAATTCCTTACATGTCCGAAAATCGCCTGAAATACGAGACGAGCCCCTATCTGCTGCAGCACCAGGATAACCCTGTGCACTGGTGGGCGTGGGGGCCGGAGGCTTTGGCCGAGGCCAAGCGAACCGGAAAGCCGATCCTGCTCTCGGTCGGGTACGCGGCGTGCCATTGGTGCCATGTGATGGCGCACGAGAGTTTCGAAGACCCCGAGACGGCGCGGGTAATGAACGATCTCTTCGTCAATATCAAAGTCGATCGCGAGGAGCGGCCGGACATCGACGCGATCTACATGGGCGCGCTTCACCGGCTCGGCGAACAAGGCGGCTGGCCGCTGACGATGTTCCTCGACAGCGAGGCGAAACCGTTCTGGGGCGGCACCTACTTTCCACGTGAATCACGCTACGGCCGGCCATCGTTCGTGACGGTACTTCTGCGCATCGCCGAGGCCTATCAGAGCCAGCCGGAGAATGTCGCCAAGAACACCGAAGCGCTCGTTGCGGCGCTGAAAGAAGAAGCGTCTACGACGGACCGCGTCGAGGCTGGTCCCGACGTTCCCGATCTCGTGGCGCGGATCACACGCGCGGTCGATCGCGACCATGGCGGCATCAATGGCGCGCCGAAATTTCCGCAATGGAACATCTTCTGGCTGCTGTGGCGCGGCGCGATGCGCTTCGGCGATGAGGATGCGAAGCAAGCCGTCATCACGACGCTGCGGAACATCTGCCAGGGCGGCATCTACGATCATCTCGGGGGCGGCTTCGCACGCTATTCGGTCGATCCGTTCTGGCTCGTGCCGCACTTCGAAAAGATGCTCTACGACAACGCGCTGTTGATCGACCTGATCACGGAGGTCTGGCGCGAGACGCAAGACCCGCTGTTCAAGATCCGCATTGCCGAGACGGTCGCCTGGCTGAAGCGCGAAATGATCGGCGAAGCGGGTGGTTTTGCGGCGTCTCTCGATGCCGACAGCGAAGGCGAGGAAGGCAAATTCTACGTCTGGCACAAGAAGGAGATCGTTGACGTGCTCGGGCCGGAGGACGCTGCGATCTTCGGCAAGGTCTATGGTGTCACGCGGGATGGAAACTTCAGCGAGCATGCTGCGATCACAGCTTCGGGCCGCATCGAAGGCCCCACCATCCTCAATCGGCTCGAATCGCAAAGCTTCTCTTCCGACGAAGCGGAGGCGCGTCTTAGCGAAATGCGCGCGAAGCTTCTGACCCGCCGGGCCGGGCGTGTGCGTCCGGGCTGGGACGACAAGATCCTCGCGGATTGGAACGGGTTGATGATCGCGGCGATGTCGCGCGCCGCTATTGTTTTCGATCAGCCGGAATGGCTTGGAATGGCGGAAGCGGCTTTCACGTGTGTCGCGACGAAGCTTTCAGCCGGCGGCGACCGTCTCTATCATTCCTATCGCGGCGGCCTTGCGAAGGCTCCGGCGACGGCATCCGATTACGCCAACATGATCTGGGCGGCGCTGCGCCTTTACGAGGCGACGTCATCGGACCGCTATCTCAGCCAGGCCCAGCGCTGGGCCGCGGTGCTCGATACGCATTATTGGGATGGCGATAGCGGCGGCTACTTCACGGCGGCCGATGATACCAGCGACGTCGTCGTTCGGTTGAAGTCGGCATCCGACGATGCGACACCGAGCGCGAATGCGATTCAGCTGTCGAACCTTATCACGCTCGCAGCTATGACGGGCGACCTCACATACGACGACAGGGCAGCGGAACTCACGCGGGTGTTTTCGGGTGCCGTCGCGCGGGCGCCCACAGGGCACTGCGGTCTGATCGCCGCCGGGTTTGACCTCGGCCGCCTTGTTCAAGTTGCCGTGATCGGAGAAGGCAGGTCTGATCTGCAAAAGGCGCTCACGAACATTTCAGTGCCCGGCGCGGTGAGCTTCATTTCGGAGACCGGCTCTTTCACGGAAGGGTCGGCGCTGGCGGGTAAGGCAAGCATTGGCGGGAAATCAACGGCTTACGTTTGCGTCGGGCCCGTGTGCGGAATGCCGGTTCAGGATGCTCAAGAATTACGTAAAGAACTTCTGATCGCACGCAGCTAAACTATTGATCGCTGTCAATTTTTACCGCGTTGAAAGGTCTCACAGAGCAAACGCTTGGCTGGAGTATCTTCCCAGCGATATACACAGGGTGTCGAGAAAGGCAGCCCAATGAAAATTCTCAGAACGGCCGTACGTTACGGCTATATCCCCTTCATGATGCTTGGCCTGACGGGCGCCGCCTATTGGGTGGTGAGCCAGCTGGTCATCGCGGAAGGGAAAACATGGGCGTATGCGTTGATTTTCCCGCTACTCATCGTAGCTTATGCAACTTCTCTGCTCGCCGAGCGGATTGCGCCGTTCTTCCCGGAGTGGAACGACAACGAATCCCACGGCGACATGCTGACCAACACTGGCCATATCGCTCTCTATGAGCTGGGAGCGATCAACGGCGTTCTGCTGATCCCGGTGATCTGCTGGCTGTTCCCGTTCCAGGGCCTTTGGCCGACGCAGTGGCCGATGTGGGGCCAGGTCTTGATCGCGTTCGTCGTCGCCGACTTCTCGTTCATGTTCATGCACTACCTCAGCCATCGCCTGCCGCTGCTGTGGCGGCTGCATGCCGTGCATCACGGCGTCGGGCGGCTCTATGGCTACAACGGCGTTATTCGCCATCCGCTGCATCAGGCGATCGACATGATCGTCGGCAACATGCCGCTCGTCATCATCGGTATGCCGGCGTCCGTCGCGGTCGTGCTCGGCTTCTTGATTTCGGTGACGCTGATCGTTCAGCACTCAAACGTCGATGCCTACCTCGGTCCGCTGGAGAAGCATCTGGCCATCGGACGCGCGCACCATATGCACCATGTCAACTGGGGCACGGAAGGCGATTGCAACTTCGGCATGCTCCTGAGCATCTGGGACCGGCTGTTCGGGACCTACGCCGAGAAGCTGTCGCGCGAAGTGACGTCGAAGGATTTGGGCGTCGACGAACTGCCGAATTTTCCGAAGAGTCTTTGGGAGCAGATGATCCTGCCGTGGGTCTACGTGCCGGGCAAAGGTGAGCCGGAGCGCTACAAGCGTTTGGCGGAAGAAGAAAAGGCCAGGAAGGCCAAAACCAAAACGCCGGCGCAGGAAGCGCGCGATCAGGTGCTGCACGCGGCGGAGTGAACGTTTTCGTCGTGACGGTGACAATATCGAAAAGGCCGCTCATTTTGGGCGGCTTTTTTATTTCACGTGAATCATTGTGGCGCCCGAAAAGCGGATCGCGGGCCGCCATCTTTTGGCGACAGATGTTCGTCAGTGACGGCACCGATCATTACGTTGTTCGGGGGTGTCTTGAATCGCCGCGCTTTCATTCTCGGGACGGTGGCGCTCACCGCAAGCCAGCCTGCACATGCGGAAGACAACGCGTTCGCGGGTTTGGAAAAACAGTACGGCGGCAGGCTCGGCGTGGCGGTAGTCGATACCGGATCGGGCGAGCGCATGGCCTATCGTGCCGACGAGCGCTTTCCGATGTGCAGCACATTCAAACTTCTGATCGTCGGCGCCGTTCTGCACAACGTCGACAAAGGTTCTGAGCGGCTGGACCGATGGATTCCCTTTCAGGCCAGCGATCTTCTCGATTATGCGCCGGTGACGAAGACAGCCGTCGGGAATGGCGGCATGACGATGAGCGATCTCTGCGCGGCCGCGATTGAATACGGTGACAACACGGCCGCCAATCTCATTCTCAAAGCGGTCGGCGGGCCAGACGGCGCGACACGCTACGTTCGTTCTCTGGGCGATGAGGTGACACGGATCGATCGGTTCGAGCCCGACGCCAACACCTGCATTCCCGGCGATCCGCGTGACACCACAACGCCAGCTGCGATGCTCGCTGATCTCAAGGCGCTGGTGCTAGGTGATGCGCTGTCGGCAAACGCACGGACGCAACTTCTAGGCTGGCTGAACGGCTGCAAGACAGCAGCGCGGCGGATTCCAGCGGATCTGCCAGCGGGGTGGATCAGCGGTGATAAAACGGGAAGCGGCGCGAACGGAACGGCCAATGACGTCGCCATCATTCAGCGGCCAAATAAAAAGCCGTTGCTGGTCGCAGCCTATTCGACCGGTGTCGCGGCGAAGCCTGCGGACCGGGATCCGATGCTGGCGGATGTGGGCCGGATCGTCGCCCGCCACTTCGGGCAGGCTTGAAGGGAACTGCAAGCGCAACGAAAAAAGGCCGCTTGGATGCAGCGGCCTTTTTCACGTGAATCGTTGTATCTGCTTATGTATTCATCGACTGGAAGAACTCGCCATTGGTCTTGGTCGAGCGCAGCTTGTCGATGAGGAACTCGATGCCGTCCATGGTGCCCATCGGGTTGAGGATGCGGCGGAGCACATAGACCTTCTTGAGCTGATCCTTCGGAATGAGCAGGTCTTCCTTGCGGGTGCCCGAGCGGGCCACATCGATCGCCGGGAAGACGCGCTTGTCGGAGACCTTGCGGTCCAGAATGATTTCCGAGTTGCCGGTACCTTTAAACTCTTCGAAGATGACTTCATCCATACGCGAACCCGTATCGACGAGCGCCGTCGCGATGATTGTCAGCGAGCCGCCTTCTTCGATGTTGCGAGCCGCACCGAAGAAGCGCTTCGGCCGCTGCAACGCATTCGAGTCGACACCGCCGGTGAGCACCTTGCCGGATGACGGCACCACGGTGTTGTAGGCGCGACCCAAGCGCGTGATCGAATCCAGAAGAATGATGACGTCCCGCTTATGCTCAACGAGACGTTTAGCCTTCTCGATGACCATCTCCGAAACCTGGACATGGCGTGAGGGCGGCTCGTCGAATGTGGACGAGATCACCTCGCCCTTCACCGAGCGCTGCATGTCGGTGACTTCCTCCGGCCGTTCATCGATCAGAAGAACGATCAGGTAGCACTCCGGATGATTGACCGAGATCGAGTGCGCGATGTTCTGAAGAAGAACTGTCTTGCCGGTTCGCGGCGGCGCCACGATCAGTCCGCGCTGGCCTTTGCCGATCGGCGAAACAATGTCGATGACACGCGGGGACAGATCCTTGATTGTCGGGTCTTCGATTTCGAGCTTCAGCCACTTTGTCGGATAGAGCGGCGTCAGGTTGTCGAAGTGGCTCTTATGCTTCGCCTTCTCGGGGTCTTCGAAATTGATGTTCGAAACCTTGAGAAGGGCGAAGTAGCGCTCACCTTCTTTGGGAGAGCGGATCTGGCCTTCGACGGTGTCGCCGGTGCGGAGGGCAAAGCGGCGGATCTGCGAGGGCGAGACATAGATGTCGTCGGGGCCAGGAAGATAGTTTGCTTCCGGCGAGCGCAGGAAGCCGAAGCCGTCCTGCAGAACTTCGACGACGCCCGTCGCGGTAATTTCAGTCTCCTGCGTCGCGAGCTGCTTCAGCGTCGCGAACATCAATTCCTGCTTGCGCAGGGTCGAGGCATTCTCGACACCAGCCTCTTCGGCGAAGGTGACGAGCTCAGCGGGAGACTTCCGCTTCAAATCCTCGAGCTTCATTTGCTTCATTGAAAAAGAACTCCACGGAGCGCCGCATGTCAGCGGAATCGGGTGGTGAGGTGGGGTGAATGAGCCTGGCACAACGGCGACGAGGCGGGCGCCCCGTCATAACCCAGCGAGCGTTGACGCATTAAAACGTCGAAACGTGCCGTCTGCCAAAATCCAATGAGGACACGGCTTGTATAGCAGATCGGCACCGATCTGGAAAGTGTCAAAACGGCTTTACAATCACAAGGATGACGATCCCGATCATCAGTACGGTCGGGATCTCGTTGACGATTCGCCAGTGGCGCGCTGGTTTCGTGTTCCGGTCTTCGCGGAAGGCGCGGGTGGCAGCAGAGAGGTAGCCATGCAACCCGGAAAGCGCAAGGACAAGCGCCAATTTTGCATGCAACCAAGGCGCCGACCAGAAAGCACCCTGCCAGGCCAGCCATAGACCCAGGACCCAGGCCACCACCATCGCAGGCGTCGTGATGATATTGAGGAGGCGCGCCTCCATGACCTTGAAAGTCTCAGACTGAGGCGAACCGACCGGCGTATCGGCATGATAGACAAAGAGGCGCGGCAAATAGAGCATGCCCGCCATCCAGGCGATGATCGCGATGACGTGGAGAGCCTTGATCCAGAGGTACGCGGCGTCGCCGAAAATCAGCATCATCGCGGCGGCTGCAATCGCTGTGATGGCAAGGGCGACGCCGGCGCGGATGGCTACAGTTCGTCCGCTGGTTGTCTCTGCCATGACCTGCCTCACGACGCTTTGCGCACACGCGCGACGAGCCGCGCAACATTGTCCGGCGGTGTCTCCGGAACGATGCCGTGTCCGATATTGAAGACGAACGGCAGCCCAGCCATCGTTCTGCAAATCGTATCGACACGCTGGTCGAGGGCATCGCCACCCGCCACGAGCAGCAGCGGATCAAGATTGCCTTGCACGGCTTTGCCTGTTTTTGCGATCGTCTGCATCACGCTCAGCGGGCAGGAGGTGTCGCAGCTGACGCCCTCGACGTTCGTGCCGTCGATGTAGGTTTGCAGCGAAGCCGCGGCGCCGCGCGGAAAGCCGATGACCGGAACAGCGGGGAAGCGTTCTCGAATTGCGCTGACGATACGGGCGGTCGGCGCGATGACCCAGCGCGCAAATTCGTTTTCGGCAAGGCTTCCAGCCCAACTGTCGAAAATTTGGATTGCATTGGCGCCGGCTTCAATTTGCCTCGTGAGATAAACGATCGATGTTTCCGTCAGGATGTCGATGAGTTGCTGAAAGCCTGCCGGATCGCGATAGGCCCAGCCTCGTGCCGCTGCCTGGTCCGACGAACCTTTGCCTTCGGCCATGTATGTCGCGACGGTCCACGGTGCCCCACAAAATCCGATCAAAGCTGTTTCGCGCGGCAGTGCTTCGCTGAGCCGCTGGACCGTTTCGCAAACGAGCGCGAACTTGTCGTTGGTGTTCGATAGGGCGAGTCGGGCGAGACCAGCAACGGATTTGATCGGATCAAGGCGCGGACCTTCGCCTTCGGCGAAGCGAACGCTCTGGCCCAGCGCATCGGGCACGACGAGAATATCGGAAAACAGGATCGCGGCGTCGAAGCCGAAACGACGGATCGGCTGCAACGTCACTTCGGCGGCAAGCTTTGGCGTGTAGCAGAGATCGAGGAAGCTGCCGGCTTCGGTGCGGACCTGGCGGTATTCCGGCAGGTAGCGGCCGGCTTGCCGCATCAGCCAGACCGGAGGCGGTAACACGGCCTTGCTCGCAAACGGTTGCAGGAAGCGCTTCTCGAGCAGTTCGGATTTCAGGTCGCGCACCTTCGTTCTTCCCTTCACTTCAGATCAGATAAATTTTCTTGAAGCTTATTTTTTTGACTCTTAGGCCGGGGAGGATCGGGGATCGGTTAGCGATCCACGCGTCATCCACAAGGTATCCCATTGCCGGATCGTGTAGCACGAGGCGTAGCGCTTGTGGGACGGCTGGCGCAATAGGGCCTTAAGACCCCCATTAATCAAGGCCTTGCAGGTAATGTGTGCCACCAACCCGAAGGGACATCCTGTTAATAACGGGCAGACGAGGCCAGGAGAGCATGGTTGTTCCTTTGGACGGCCATTCGCTGAACAACATCTTTCCCTTTTGCCAGGATGTGGGTATCGCCGTGGGCGAGGGGACAGTTGTTCTCTCAACCGATGGGCCGTCCACGGGGGCAGGGGATAACATGCGAGTTTTGAACATGCCGCCGGGCGTCGTTTTCGAGAGATCATCGCCATGACGCTGCCGAGCCTTTTTCACATGCATCTCGTCTCGGATTCGACCGGTGAAACACTGGTGGCGATCGCAAAAGCGGCGACGGTGCAGTATCAAAACATTCGCGCCATCGAGCATGTGCATCCGCTGGTGCGAACGCAGCGGCAATTGAAACGCGTGCTGGCCGATATCGAGGAGGAGCCCGGCATCGTTCTCTATACCATCGTCAATACGACGCTGGTGGCCGAGCTTGAAGCGCATTGTCAGCGACTCAAGATTCCGTGCCTCGCCGTTTTGCAACCGATCATGAAAGTTTTCGAAAGCTATCTTGGCGCACCGCAGACGCCGACAGTCGCAGGCCAGCACGTGCTCGATGCCGACTACTTCCGCCGCATCGACGCGATGAATTTCACCATGGCGCATGACGATGGCCGGCTGCCCGACAACCTCGATGACGCCGATATCGTGCTGCTCGGTATTTCGCGCACATCAAAGACGCCGACGTCGCTCTATCTTGCCCAGCGCGGTTACAAGACCACGAACTTGCCGCTGGTGCCGCAAGTGCCGTTGCCGGAACAATTGTTGCAGCCGCATACGGCGTTCATCGTCTGTCTGATCGCGAACGTCGATCGCATTGCCGACGTGCGCCGCAATCGCGCAATTCTGATGGCCGACCGCGATCTCGAAACCTATGTCGATCGCGATACGATCTCAGCGGAGATTGCGTATACGCGAAAACTTGCGGCACAACACGGCTGGCCGATCATTGACGTGACGCGTCGTTCGATCGAGGAATCAGCCACGATGATCCTGAAACTTTTGCAAGACCGGAAATCCGGTACGCGACCGGAGGTAGAACCGTCCAATGCCTGAATCAACGCGCCTCGTGCTCGCGTCTGGAAGCGCGGCGCGCAAAGCATTGCTCGAAGCCGCTGGCCTGACGTTCGATGTCGTTCCAGCGCAAATCGACGAAGCCGCCATTCGCACAGCTATTCTCGAAGAAACAATGGGGGCCGAAGCGAGCGATATCGCGAGCGTGCTGGCAGCCGAGAAAGCCCGCGCCGTGTCGGAACTGCACCGGGAAGCATTGGTGATCGGCGCCGATCAGGTTCTGGTGCTTGGCGGCAAGATTTTTTCCAAGGCCGAGACGATGCCGGAAGCGCGCGAGCATTTGACGATGCTGCGCGGACGCACGCACGATCTCGTTTCTGCTGTGGCGCTTGCACGCAACGGCGTCGTGCACTGGCAGACGCTGGCGGTCGCCGGAATGACGGTGCGCGATTTCTCCGACGAGTTTCTAGGGGCCTATCTCGAACGCATGGGGGATCGGGCGTTGGCGAGCGTCGGATGCTATGAGCTCGAAGGCACCGGCGTGCAGCTTTTCGAGCGGATCGAGGGCGATTATTTCACGATCCTCGGTATTCCGCTGTTGCCGCTGCTGCAGCGTCTGCGTGATGAAGAGATGATCACGGCATGAAGAAAGCATGTGTCATCGGCTGGCCGATTGCGCAGTCGCGATCGCCGCTCATTCACGGCTATTGGCTACGCAAGTATGGGATCGAAGGTTTCTATACGAAGGAGCCTGTCGAGCCGAAAGATCTCGTGACGTTTCTTGCCACGATGAAAGAGCGCGGTTTCCTCGGCTGCAACGTCACCGTTCCGCATAAGGAGCGCGCGTTCGGATCGGCAGACATCAAGGATGCGTCCGCGGTGGCGATCGGCGCCGCGAACACGCTTTGGTTCGAGGGCGATGCGCTCGCTTGCACGAACACCGATACCTACGGGTTCATGGCCAATCTTGATTGGCGTGCGCCGGGTTGGTGCGCGGTCGATGGGCCGGTTCTGGTGCTTGGTGCGGGCGGCTCGGCGCGGGCGGTCGTCTACGGCCTTTTAGACAGCGGGCGGAGCGATATTCGCGTCTTCAACCGGACCCTCGATCGGGCGGAAGACATTGCGCGGCACTTCGGCGCAGGGGTGTCGGCGTGGGCGTGGGATGTCCGGAATAATCACGTCGGGGAAGCATCTCTTATCGTTAATACGACAACTCTCGGTATGAACGGCGTTGGTGACCCCGAGATCGACTTCCGCTCTGCGAAAAAGGACGCTGTTGTCGCCGATCTTGTTTACGTCCCGTTGGAAACTCAGCTCTTAAAGTCCGCGCGCACGCATGGATTGGTGGGGGTCGACGGTCTCGGCATGCTGCTCCATCAGGCTGTTCCCGGATTTGAAAAATGGTTCGGGGTCCGGCCTGAGGTTTCCTCCGAGCTTTATGCCCTCGTTGCTGACCATATTCGCGAGGGATGAATGCGCGTCGTGGGACTGACCGGGTCGATCGGTATGGGCAAATCGACAGCCGCAGCGCGGTTTCGCGCGCGGGGGATCGCCGTGTTCGATGCCGACGCGGAGGTGCATCGGCTTTATGCCGGGCCGCTGGCTGAGGAAATCGAAAAGGCGTTTCCGGGATCGCTGACGAACGGCGCCGTCGATCGCGCCAAACTCACCGAACATCTCATCGCTGCACCACATCGATTCAAAGAGCTTGAGGCCATCGTGCATCCGCGCGTGCATGAGGCTGAGCGCAAATTCCTGCAAGCCGAATACAACCATGGTTCGGAGCTTGCCGTTCTCGAAGTGCCGCTGTTTCTCGAAGCCGGGCGCGATGAGCATGTCGATGCGATCATCGTCGTTACCGCTTCGCGTGAGGTTCAGCGCGCGCGGGTGCTTGCACGTGCGGGAATGACGGACGAAAAATTCGAAACCGTGGTGGCACGACAGCTTTCGGAAGCCGAAAAGCAGATCCGCGCCGATTTCGTTGTGGACACCAGCGGATCGGTCGAAAACTGCAACAGCCAAATCGACGTCGTCATCACTAAACTACCGGCCTTGAGCGCCACGGCCTACGAGCAGTTCTGGCGCGATTGACGCCAGGCTTGAAGGACCAGAATGCGCGAAATCGTTCTCGACACGGAAACAACGGGCCTCGATCCGAAAAAGGGTCATCGCCTGATTGAAGTCGGCGGTATCGAGATGATCAACCGCATTCCGACGGGACGCGAGTTTCATCGTTTCATCAATCCGCAGCGCGACGTGCCGAGGGAAGCGCAAGAGATTCACGGGATCGCGACGGAGTTCCTGTTCGACAAGCCGCTGTTCAAGGACGTGGCGCGCGATCTGCTAGCGTTTCTGGCGGATGACGTTCTCGTCATTCACAACGCGCAATTCGACATCATGTTTCTCAATTACGAGCTGGGGCTCGTCGGTGAGAAGCCGATCAGCTTCGATCGCGTGGTCGATACGCTCGCGATCGCACGGCGTCGCCATCCGGCGGGCCCGAATACGCTCGACGGATTGTGCAAACGATATTCCATCGACAATTCCGTGCGCACGAAGCATGGCGCGCTTGTCGACAGTTTGCTGCTGGCGGAAGTTTACGTCGAGCTGCTCGGCGAACGTCAGGCGGCGCTCGGATTGCAGACCGTCGGCGCGAAAGCAAACGGCATGCGGCCCGGCGCAGGGCGCACTCTCGCGGCGGTTCGGCCGGAGCCGCTACCGCCGCGCATTGGCGAGGCCGACATCGCCGCGCACCAGTCGTTTATCGAGAAAATGAAGACGCCGGCGCTTTGGCTCAACTTTTGGAATAAAACGTCGGCGTGACGTCGATCAGGCGTCCGCGCGGCCGGTCGATTGAGCGCGCTGACGTTGGCGCTGAACGTAAAGGCCGCCGAAGTCGATCGGATCGAGAAGCAGTGGCGGGAAACCGCCTTCGCGGGTGATGTCGGCGACGAGACGGCGCAGGAACGGGAAGATCATCGCCGGGCCGGAAATCAGAAGGAACGGCTCAAGCGCACCATCGGGAATGCTGTCGATTTTCAGCAGTCCAGCGTAGACCGTTTCGAGCACGTAGATAGTGCCGAGGTTGTTCGTTGCGGTCGCCTTGAACTCGATTGCGGTCTCGTAGAGATCGCCGTTGATGCGCTGGGCGGCGACGTTGACCTCGACCTGAAGGTTCGGCTGATCGCCGGCGCCGGCAATCAGCTTATGAACGTTCGGATTCTCAAACGAGAGATCCTTGATGTACTGGTTGACGATCTTGGCTTGGATCGGAACCTGCCCGTCGTTCGCTGCGCCGTTTCCATTGTTTTCGTTGTCGGCCATGGCTCCCCTCCCGCGGCGTCGCGATGCTTAAATTTTGATGCGGGGTCGCTAGCACGTCGATCTGGGTGACGCAATCAAATGCGCTTGCAAGGCTTTCCCGAAACGCGTGTCGCTACGAGCGGGACCGGCGCGGCTGGACGGATCTGCCCGGGCGCATAGGCCGCTCGCTGACGCGTTCATATTCGCCTTCGATCACGATGCCGTCGGCATCGGCGGGCGGAACATCGTCTCTGGCGCGAAACGTCTCGCGGCTGACCTCAGCCTGATAGTGGAACAGCGTGACGAGCTTCAGCAGGCCGGTTTGGATGACGATGCGGCGGATCGGCGGCACGAGCAGGATCAAGCCGCAGAAATCGGCAATGAGACCGGGAAAGATCAGAAGCAGCCCGGCGAGAACCTGTAGAAAGCCATCGAAGAGGGGCGAGAAACCTTCCCGCTCGGATCCCAAGCGCGACAGGGCACGTTCGAAAACAGAAAGACCGACGCGGCGGATGACATACGTGCCGAGAATGCCGGTGCCGATAATGATCGCCGCGAGCCACCAGATGCCGATGAGCTGGCCAACACGGATCAGCAGCCCGATTTCCAGCAACGGAAGGGCTGCGAACGCGAGGACCAGGGCGATTTTCAAGGGTTGAGACATATGCTCTTACCTAACGAACGCGACACCTTAGCGCGGTTGCATGTCAGCGGCCACACACCTTCCCGACACGGGGGTGGACGTTTCAACACTATTTGCGTTGCTCTTGGCGCTTACCATGAGGCAACGTCACATTCGCAGGCCGAAAGATGGACGGCAGACGCGGCAACCTTAAGGTGCTATAGCTGCCATCTTCAAAACGTCCGTCCGCAGCCTTAGATAGGTGATAGGGTTGCGGCAATCCGGGTGCCCGTCGGCATCTCTGTCCTTGTCCCCCACCGGAGCGCTGACCTTTAGAATGTACGGCCAATTTGATCTCATAACGCTGATTGCTCTTGTCGTCGCGGTTGCTGCGATCATCAAGCTCAGGAGCGTGCTTGGCCATCGCACCGATGAGGACGAGCAGCGCGTCGAGCGGCTGAAAACGCGTGAGCGCGAAGCTGCGCAGCGTCCGGCGACCGAAACGGCGTCGGCCGACGTCATCGCGATGCCGCGCCGCGACCGGGAACCCATGCCGCCTGTTCCGGCGCCGGAAATGTCCGGTCCGAGCGTCGAAGCAAAAATTCGCGCCTATCCGGTACAGGATCCGGCCGTCACGGCTGGCTTGCTCGATATTGCGAAGCTCGACCCCTCGCTCGATCCCGAGTCGTTCGTGGCGGGCGCCGGACGGGCTTACGAGATGATCGTGTCGGCGTTCGCCGAGGGCAATCGCCGGGCCTTGAAAGACCTTCTGAGCAAGGAAGTTTATGACGGATTTACCACCGCGATCGCCGACCGCGAAGCGCGTGGGGAGACGATCGAGCAGCAGTTTGTCGGCATCAAAAAGGCCGAGATCGTCGAAGCCGAAGTCAAAAACGGCGTCGCGTCTGTGACGGTGCGCTTCATGAGCGAACTGATCTCGGCAACGCGTGACAAGGCCGGTCAGGTCATCGCGGGCGATGCGCAGAAGATCAAAGACGTGACGGATATCTGGACGTTCAGCCGTGATGTGTCGACGGCGAAGGCGCGGAGCAACCCGAATTGGCGGCTCGTCGCGACGCAGGCGCCAAATTAAGTCACGATTAAGCGGTACATGCTTTTCTGAGGGGCGGTGTATACCGCGCACGGAGTAAGAGGTCGTTGAGGACTGCGTGGGTCGGGCACCGGGGGGCGCCTTGTGACCAAGTGTGCGTATCACCCGAGATTTTTACTGGTCAGCCGTCTTGCGATGGCGACCGTGCTGGTGTTTCTGTCCCATAATCTTATCCTTGATGGTCAGACAGCGCTGGCCGACCCTTCGTCTCCGCCACCTCAAACCCAAGCTTCGCCCGCGATGCCGCCGAGTGCTGTTACGTTCGAGCCTATGGCGTTCAGTGAGCTTCCCGGCTGGGCGGTGGACGACCATCTGGCGGCGTGGAAGGCTTTTTTAGCTTCGTGCAAGCCGGTCCTGCGCGCGGGTGCCCGTCCTGCTAAATCAGGGAGCGCCGGAGAACCGCAGGCCCTTCTCGACATTTGCTCGACTGCGCTCGAACTGTCGAAAACGAAATCCATCCGTACGCGCAGCGAAGCGCGGCAGTTCTTCGAAGCGAACTTCCGGCCGCATCGTATTAGCGGTGGTGACAGCGAAGGTCTGCTGACAGGCTATTATGAGCCGGTCATCAAAGGATCGCGGACACCGACGGCGATCTATAAGATTCCGATCTACAAGCGTCCGCCCGATCTCGTGAACGTGGTGGCGGAAAGCGAGCGCGGGGCGAAGTCGGGGTCTTTCACGCATCAGCGGAAGACTGCGAAGGGCCTTGAGCCGCATCTGACGCGCTCCGAGATCGAGGAGGGCGGTCTCGCAGGGCATGGGCTTGAACTCATGTATCTCAAGGATCAGGTCGACGTCTTTTTCATGCAGGTGCAGGGGTCGGGGCGCATCCAACTGCCGAACGGCGAAAAAGTGCGCGTGACCTACGACGGCAAAAACGGCTATCCCTACACATCCATCGGAAAAGCGCTAATCGCCGACGGTCAAATGACGGCCGAGGAGATGTCGCTTAAATCGCTGAAGAGCTATCTTCGAGCAGACAAAGATCGCGCTAAACCCGTGATGTGGAAGAACAAGTCCTACGTCTTCTTCAAGGAGCTTTTAGGCAATGAGGCGAAGGCGCCGATGGGTGTCATGAGCATTCCGCTGCAGACCGGACGGAGCCTCGCCGTCGATACAACGTACTACGCGATTGGAACGCCGATCTATGTCGATGCGCCGCGGATCACGCACGCCACGACGTCGAAGGTTTTTCGCCGCTTGATGGTTGCGCACGATGTCGGCTCGGCGATCAAGGGCACTGAGCGCGGGGACATCTATTTCGGTTCGGGTGCCGAGGCCGGGCGGCGGGCCGGCGTCACGAAGCAACCCGGTCATCTCTATGCATTGCTGCCGAATGAAACCAGCACTGACTATGGCATCCCGGCGGTTCCAGACCCGAAGACTGCGAGCATGGAGCCGTGAAGAAGCGGCAAGGGCCCGGCGCCAAAAAAGGCGGATCGACCGGCGATGACGATCATGAGGTTTGGCACTACGCGGCGGCAACGATCGAGCCGCTGAAGCGTGCCAAAGGCCGTTTTCATCCCGCCAGCGAGGCCGTCAAACTCGGGCACGTCAAGCCGAAAGCCCCAGCGCGCGTCGAGCGCGTCACGGGCAAGCATCGCGCGGATGCGGCGCCGGTTGAAGCGCCCGCCGTCAAGCCGTCGCGCACGACAGCACCAGAGCTGGCACTTTTCGATCGCAACAGCGTACGGAAAATTCGCGGCGGCCGTCTCGATATCGAAGCGCGGGTCGATCTGCACGGCATGCGCCAGCACGAGGCGCATGCGGCTTTACGGCGATTTCTGCTGAGCTGTCAGGCGCGGGGCCTGCGCTACGTTCTGATCATCACCGGCAAGGGCAAGGCGCTGGGTTCGCAGGCGTCACACATCGGTGAAGCAGATCGCGAGCGCGGCGTGTTGAAACGCAATGTGCCGCGTTGGTTGGAAGAACCGGATTTGCGCGCGATTGTCGTCAGCTTTACGACGGCTGCTATTCAGCACGGCGGCGAGGGCGCCATCTACGTGCATTTGCGTGCGCGCCATCGCGTGTAAGTTCAGAAACAGGTTTGCTGGAGTTTCTGCAGGGCCTGTCCGATGCCGCTCAAAGAATAGGTATCTGTAACCGTCGCGCCGCTCGCGGGCGTCGCCGCGACGGTCATAGTGCTGCCTTTGCGCATGGCTTCGACGAGCTTCAGCTCGCGGGTCGAATCGGAGACGTAAACGCGGTCGCCGGAACCGAAGAGCCGAAAACCTGCGGGGCTTACGGTCGCCATGCCCGGTGTGTTTTTCTTTATGCGGAAGCCCATACGGAAGCTGACTTCGGCGCGAATGCCGTCTTTCGGCCAAGCGGAAATGTAGGCCCGAGGCGACTGGCGATTGACGCTCCCCGATTGGCTTGCTGTCGGCTCGCTGGTGATAAAACAGAAAAGATGCGGATCGGCGGTGTCGGTCATCAACGACCAGGCACCATAGGTGTTGACGCGCGTCATCTGTTGCTCGGCGCCGAATGCTCCTCCGCCGGGTACTGCGGCAACCAACAAGAGAATAGCTAAGGTCTTCCCGACATTCGGCATTCAAGGTCCCCCCTCGCCGATCGGCCGATCGGCGAACCGAGCCAGCGATTTAATGCGGTCATACATC
This sequence comes from Hyphomicrobium sp. MC1, assembly GCF_000253295.1. Classification (NCBI taxonomy): domain Bacteria; kingdom Pseudomonadati; phylum Pseudomonadota; class Alphaproteobacteria; order Hyphomicrobiales; family Hyphomicrobiaceae; genus Hyphomicrobium; species Hyphomicrobium sp. MC1. The sequence goes on from NC_015717.1 coordinate 4,398,864, forward strand.
ACGATAGCGCCGGCCATCGCAACATTGACGCAAAAGGCTGTCGGGATCTTGACGACATAGTCGCAGCGTTCGATCAGCGGTTCGGACAGCGAGCCGAGCTCAGGTCCCAGCACATAAGCCGCGCGCAGCGGATGGCGGAAGCTCGGCAGATCTATCGCATCGTCGAGCAGCTCGATGCCGACCAGCTTGCAGCCGCCGGGCAGAGCCATCTCGTCGAGCGAGGACCAATTGTAATGCGGCAAATGCAACTGACTTTTGGACGTGTCGGCGTAGGCCTCAGCGGCTTTGTAGGTGGCGCCAACGGTAAAGGTAAAGCTTGCCCCGAAAGCATGGGCCGAGCGCATCAGGTTGCCGAGATTGAGCGACTTCGACATGCGTTCGGCGCCGATAGCGAAATAGCCTTTCGGATGCGGCGGCCATGTGGTCGCTTTTCTTGACATTGGGTTCCGCTCGTGTGTGTCAGAGAGAGATGCAGCGCGAGGGACGTCACATATGAAGGCAGCTCTTTGCAAGAGCCTTGATGGGCCGAACGGCCTCGTTATCGAGACGCTGGCGAAGCCGGTGCCGCGCGACGGCCAGGCGATTGTCCGGGTTGCGGCAGTCGGTCTCAATTTCGCCGATACGTTGATTACGCGCGGCAAATATCAATTCAAGCCGGATCTGCCGTTCTCGCCGGGGGCCGAGATTGCGGGGGTGGTCGGGAGCGTGGGGCCGAACGAACTCGGGATTCACGTGGAACAGCCGGTGATGGCCTACGTCAATTGGGGCGGGGCGGCGGAAAACATCGCGGTTGATGTCGGTAAGCTGGTGCCCATTCCCGATGGGGTGCCGATGGCGGTCGCGGCCGGGCTTTCGGTGACCTACGGCACGGCGATTCATGGGCTCGCGGATCGCGGCCAACTGAAAGCCGGAGAAACGGTCGTCGTGACCGGCGCGGCAGGTGGCGCTGGGCAGGCGGCCGCCGAGATCGCGAAGCTGATGGGCGCGCGCGTCATCGCGGTCGTGTCATCGGATGAAAAAGCGAAAATCGCCAAGGCTGCCGGGGCCGACGAGGTGATCTTGTTTCCCGGATCGGATCTCAAAACGGAAGTTCGCAACCTCACTGGCGGTCGCGGCGCGGACGTCGTCTACGATTGTATCGGCGGAGAGGCATCCGAACCGCTCGTGCGGGCTTTGGCGTGGGAGGGGCGCTTTCTGGTCGTCGGGTTTGCGGCGGGTGAAATTCCAAAAATTCCGCTCAACCTGCTGCTGTTGCGTGGCGCGGAGATCGCAGGCGTTTTCTGGGGCGAAGCCGTGGCGCGTAATCCGGCCGGGCATCGCGCCAATATGGTTCGCGTCTTGGACTGGGTACGCGAGGGGCGGCTCAAGCCGCGCGTTCAGGCGACGTATCCGCTCGAAGACATCGTGTCGGCGTTGGGTGTGCTCGACCGCCGCGAGGCCACAGGCAAGATCGTGCTGACGATGAGCTGACGCGGTCGCGCGTTACCAGCTCACGTCGCCTTCGCCCTCATCTGCCAGGAAGCCCATGCCGCGCATCGGGAAGCGTTCTTCGACGCCGTACGGGCCGCCGCCGACGCTTGGGCGCGAGGACATCAGCAATGTTCGTGCAACGAAAAACGGCTCCGAGCGATAGCCGCCGTAGCGCGACAAGTAACGGGCAACGGCATCGACGTTCGAATGCTTCAGGCGGGCGAGCGTGACATGCGGTTTGAAGGCCCGCGTATCGGGCGCAAGACCGGCGTTGCGCGCAGCTTTCTCATGGGCGCGGGCGAGGTCTTCGAGTTCAGGTTTGGGTTCGACGCCCGCCCAGATCGAATGCGGATCGTCACCTCCGAAGACGCCAAGACTGGACAAGCGCAGCTCGAAGCCGTCAGGTTCGATGCGGGCGAGGTTGTCGGCAAACTCGCGAGCTTGGACGTTGCCGATGTCGCCCGCGAACCGCAGCGTGATGTGGTAGCTCTCGGGTTTGATCCAGCGTGCGCCGGGAAGAGGCATACGCAACCGATGCAGCTCGTCGCAAATATCGTCAGGCAGTTCGATGGCCGTAAACAAGCGGGGCATTTCAGGATGTCCTTGCTCGTATGCGGGGCTTAAGGCGCGGCCCCTTTTGCTGTTGTCTCACTTTGCTCGATGCGCGCGATAAGCGCTTCGACGTCAGGCAGAATGCGTTTCACGATTTCGGCAACGCCTTTGGCCGTTGGATGCAGACCATCGGGTTGCGTAAATGAGGGATCGAGCGCGACGCCTTCGAGAAAAAACGGATAGAGCGGAACGTCGTATTTTTTTGCGAGATCCGGAAAGATCGCATCGAATTTTTTGGCGTAATCGTCGCCCCAATTGTTCGGCGCTTTCATGCCGGTGAGCAGAACGGGAATGCCTTTGGCTTTGAGATCGGCCAGCATCTTGTCGAGGTTTTCGCGCGGGACTTTCGGGTCGATACCGCGCAGCGCGTCGTTGGCGCCAAGCTCCATGATGACCGCGTCGGGTTTGGGATCGAGCGCCCAGTCGAGGCGTTCCAGTCCGCCCGACGTCGTATCGCCCGAAACGCCGGCATTCGTTACGGTGACCTTGTGTCCTTTGGCCTGAAGCGCCATCTGAAGCTGGGCCGGGAAGGAGTCGCTGGTTTTGACGCCGTAACCGGCCGTCAGACTGTCGCCGAAGGCGACGATCGTCAGCGGGCGCGACGACACGGCAGTTGCAGAGGTTACGAGCGGAGCCATCATCCCGGCACAGATCATCACGCGAAAGGCGATCTTCGCAATCCAGCCAGAAACCCGAATTGGGGCGCGGGAAGCTTTAGCGTTCATCTTTCGGCCCCACACATCACACATTTCATGAGCTGACGTAGAGGCTCAATGTGTGCGGCACAAGTCCGATACGACACACATCAGCCACGACAAGGCAGGGCATCTTAGCTTGAGCGATCCGATCATTAAACTCGACAATGTGCAGTTGACCTTAACGAGCCGCGCCGGGCCAGTACATATCCTGCGTGGCGTGTCGCTTGCGATTCCGCGCGGGCAATCGGCGGCGATCGTCGGGCCATCAGGATCGGGCAAGACCTCGCTGCTGATGACGATGGCGGGCCTCGAACGGGCGACAAGCGGGCGCATTACGGTCGCGGGGCGCGATCTCGGATCGCTGTCGGAAGATAATCTGGCCGTGCTGCGCGGCGCCGACATGGGCATCGTGTTCCAGTCGTTTCATCTCGTGCCGACGATGACGGCGCTGGAAAACGTCGCCCTGCCGATGGAGCTTGCGGGCGAAACGAAGGCCTTCGAGACGGCGCGCGATCTGCTAGCGGAAGTCGGCCTAAGTGCCCGCGTCGATCATTTTCCAGCGGAGCTTTCGGGCGGTGAGCAGCAGCGCGTTGCGATTGCGCGTGCATTGAGCCGGTCGCCAGACATTTTGTTCGCGGACGAACCGACAGGCAATCTCGACGGACGGACGGGCAAGCAGATCATCGAGCTGTTGTTCGGTCTGCGCGAGCGGCGCGGCGCGACCCTCGTGATCGTCACGCATGACAACAAGCTTGCGGCGATGACCGATCGCGTGATCCGCATGACGGACGGCGCAATCGTCGCCGACGAGAGGACGGAACCCGCTATGCGCGCGGTTTCGTCGTGACGGCACTCTCGAATTTGGACGGCGCGGCTCAGCCGAAGCGCGCGAGTGTTCTCACCATCGTTCGTCTCGGTTTGCGCGAAATTCGCAATGGTTTCGATGGTTTTCGCATTTTCATCGCCTGTCTGGCGCTGGGCGTGATGGTGATCGCGGCCGTCGGCGCGCTGGCCGATGCGCTGCGCGCCGGACTGACGAAACAGGGCGAGGCGATCCTCGGCGGCGATGTCGTGTTCGCGCGGATGCATGTTCGCGGCACGTCCGAGGATCAGCAGCTGTTTCACAGTCTCGGGCGGGTGAGCGAAACGGCAACGATGCGAACGATGGCGCGGCGTACCGACGGTTCGGATCAGGCGCTGGCGGAGTTGAAAGGCGTCGATGGCGCTTATCCGCTCGCAGGGACGGTAACGCTGAAGAGCGGCGGCACATTTGCCGAAGCGCTTTCCGGACAGGGCGCTGTCGCCGATGCCATGTTGCTTGATCGGCTCGGTCTCAAGATCGGCGATGAGATGCGCATCGGCTCCGAAAATGTCGTGATTAAAGGCATTCTCGATAACGAGCCGGATGCCATCGTCGACCGCATGACCTATGGCCCGCGTGTGTTCGTGTCACTCGCGACGCTTGAAAAAACCGATCTCATCAAGCCCGGCACGCTCATTCGCTGGCGCTATGCAATTAAGTTGCCGGCGGGTGCGCCAAGCGACCGTGGAGCGCTTTCGAATTTGCGCAAATCGGTTGCCGAAAAACTTCCGACCGGCGGCTACACCAGCAACGATCGTTATGATCCGTCGCCGCAGATCAGCCGGGCACTCGACCGGTTGCGGCAGTTTCTAATTCTGATTGGGCTCGCGTCGCTTCTGGTCGGCGGCGTCGGCATTGCCAATGCGGTTTCGACGTTCATCGACAAGCGGATGAAGGTGATCGCGACACTTCGAAGTATCGGTGCTTCGGGATCGCAGATCATGGGCATATTCCTGGTGCAGCTCGTCATCATGAGCGCGGTCGGTATTGCCATTGGGTTGGCGCTGGGCGTTGCGGTGCCGTCGATCATCGACGAATTCTACGGCGATCTCCTGCCCGTGCGCATCAATGTCGAGGTCTCGCCGCTCAGTCTGGGACTCGCGGCGCTCTATGGTGCGCTCGTTGCGTTGCTGTTTGCGCTTTGGCCGTTGGGACGAGCGGAAAACGTGCCCGCGACAGTGCTCTTTCGCGACAGCATTAACGGATCCGGCGGTCGGCCGCGAACATCGCTGATCGTGTTGATGGCGGCGCTCGGTGCGGCGCTGGTCGCGATCGCGGTGATGACGTCGGAGCCACGGTCGATTGCGCTTTGGATTCTTGCCGGGCTGGTCGTCATGCTGGTCGTATTCGGCTGGCTCGGTGGATTTCTGGCGCGGATGGCGCGTCGCCTGCCGCGTCCGTCGCGGCCGGAATTGGGACTGGCGTTGCGCAACATCGGTTCGCCTGACGGGCTGACGCGTTCTGTCGTGCTGTCGCTCGGGACCGGCCTTTCGCTGCTCGTCGTGGTGGCACTTGCGAATGCTTCACTGGTGGCGGATTTGCGCGACCGCTTGCCTGAGGAAGCGCCGGATTATTTCCTGCTCGACATTCCGCCCGGAGATTTCGATGGGTTGAAGGCGCGCATCGCGCAAGACGCGCCGGGCACGTCACTGGTCGAAGCGCCGATGCTGCGCGGCCGGATCGTCGCGATCAAAGGTACGCCGGTCGAGGATCTCAAGTTTCCATCCGATACCCAGTGGGTACTGAACGGCGACCGTGGCCTGAGTTATTCCGGCAGCATTCCAGAAGGTTCGGCACTCACCGCCGGTTCCTGGTGGGCGAAAGATTACTCCGGGGCGCCGCTCGTGTCGTTCGAGGGCGAAATCGCGAAAAAACTCGGCCTCGGGCTCGGTGACAGCGTGACGATCAATGTGCTCGGACGGAATATCACGGCGAAGGTCGCAAGCCTGCGCGAGGTGAAGTGGGAGAGCATCGCCCTCAACTTCATCATGGTGTTCTCGCCGAACACGCTGCGGGCGGCGCCGCATAATCTGCTCGCGACGGTGCGCCTGCCGCCGGGAACGGCGGCGGATGTCGAAACCCGCATGGTGCGCGATATCGGCCGGTCCTATCCGTCGGTCAGCGCCATTCGCGTTCGCGACGCAATCGATCAGTTCAGCAAGATCTTCGCGAAAGTGATGGTGGCGGTTCAAGTTGCAGGTAGCGTGACCCTGACGGCGGGCGCGCTCGTTTTAGCAGGCGCGCTCGTAACGGCGCAGCGGCGGCGAATCCTCGAAGCCGTGATCCTGAAGACGATCGGGGCACGGCGGCGGCAGATTCTCATGGCGCACGCCTGGGAATATGCCTTGCTGGCCGTGATTGCGGCGCTCATCGCCATTCTGCTCGGCAGCGTCATCGCTTGGGTTGCCGTTACCCGCGTGATGGAATTGGATTATGTCTTTTCGCTCAATGCCGTTTTCGTGACGCTCGGGGTTGCAGCGGCTATGATTGCGGTGTTCGGTGGGATCGGAACGTGGATGATCCTTAAGGCTCCGCCTGCAGGTTACCTGCGTTCAGAATAAAAGCATTCTGCTTTTGGTTTCCGGACCTTGAAAGGCTTCGGCGGCAGGATCATATTCTACGCAGAACCGGCAGTTCGCCGGATAACACGAGGATTCGAGGACCATGGCTGAAGTTTTTTCGCGACCAAATAGCCCGTACGGCAGCGCGCGGACATCTGGCGCGATCGACCAGGGGCTGCGCTCGTTCATGCTCGGCACCTACAACTACATGGCGCTCGGCGTAGCCGGAACGGCGGCCATTGTCATGCTTCTGATGGCCAACCCGCAGGTTATGGCTTCAATTGCACTGGGCCCCATGAAGTGGGTGCTATTTGCAGTGGTCATGGGCCTGGGCTGGTTCGCTCCCCGCCTGTTCTTCGGCGGTAGCACGGCAATGGCGCATGGCGCCTACTGGCTCTACTGCGCGGCTTGGGGCGCACTGATCGCTCCGATGGTCTCGCTTTACGTTTCGACCGGCATGGCTGGCCTCGTCGGTCAGGCGTTCTTCATCGCCGCTGCGATGTTCGCGGTCACGAGCCTCATCGGCTACACCACGAAGAAGGACATGACCGGCTGGAGCGGTTTCCTGTCGATGGCGTCGATCGGCCTGATCGTCGTCATGCTCGGCAGCTTCTTCTTCATCACCGATCCCGGCACCAGCAAGACGGTGAGCATGGGTATCTCGGCCGTCGTCGTGCTGCTCTTCTCGGTCATCACGGCGTTTGAAACGCAGGCGATCAAGTCGATGTACATCGAGAACGCCCAGTATGGTGGCGAAGAGCAGCTGAAGCGGTCGTCGATCTTCGGCGCCTTCATGCTCTACGGCTCATTCATCACGCTCTTCATCCACATCCTGAACCTGTTGGGAATGGCGAATCGCAACTAAGAGCGAGAAATCAAATTGAGAAAGGCCCCGGATTCCGGGGCCTTTTTTGTTTGCGTATTTTTTGTCGGCGCCTCGCGACTCCCCTGCGGGGAGCCGGCCGCGAGGCGTGGGAGTTCTTGAGATTCTGTTCGGTAGGCCGGCCGGAAGCGGCGGAAGAGGTTTAAAAGCTTACGACGTCGGGGCGGTCTTCGAGGACGCTCAGCACGCGTTTCAGGTCGTGGCCGCGCTTCATGATGAGGCCGCCGGCCGCGATGACGCTGTAGGCGCCCTGTTTGCGCGCTAGGCGCAGATCCTTCTCGATGCGATAGAGCGCGTATTCGCTGGCCTTGCGATAGACGGAGAAGACGGCCTTGTCGCGCAGCAGGTCGATGGCGTAGTCGCGCCAAGCGCCCGAGGCGACTTTGCGGCCGTAGAGATCGAGAATGGCTGTGAGTTCGTAGCGATCGAATGTGGTTCGTCGGCCTGGCTCCGAATGCTGATCGGGCGATCCAGGCGTGCCCGCTGAGCGCGGGCGAAAAACTATCGGGTCGGTTGTCTCGCTCAAACGGCGCCGTCCAATCGTTGATGATGGAGGATCGCGCTAACGGACAGCGAATGCAAGAGTGACGTCAAAAAACTTGCGGTTCTTCGGCCAAATGAACGGGATGAACAACTTTGGGGACAAAGCACGGAAATACCCTGACCCTGACAAAATCGCGACTCAGGCGCGGCCCCAATCCGCCGTATTAAAACGCGATAGAGATAACCGTTGCCTTTGGGTCCGATTTCAAAGGACCGGCTCTGGATATATAGCCCCCCAGCCCCCCGGGGCCATAGTTTCGAGATAGGACTCTCAGGCAACGACTCCCTTCTTACGTTTTGGTCCCCATCCAAAACGAACCCTCTCCCTCGACGTCGTGTTCGACAGGACCGGTGCCACCGCGCCGGTCCTGTCGGCGTTGCCGCATTGCAAGGGTTTCATTTGAGCACAAACGGTATTTTGTGCGTATATAAAGTTACAGAGTGGGGGAAACTCGGATATTCGATCTCAATGATAGCAAAGCGTAAGGCGGCATCGAAGCCGCGCCCAAAAGCCACCGCCAATCCATTGATGATGAAATGGAACGGCGAATTCGCCATGCCGCCATTCGAGAAAATCGAGGCGCGCCATTTCAAACCGGCGCTCGAAGCGGCGTTTCGCGAGCACAAAGCAGAAATCGAAAAGATCGCACGCAATCCGGCAAAGCCGACGTTCGCCAATACGATCATCGCTCTTGAAAAGAGCGGCTGGCAGTTGTCCCGCGTCGCGTCGGTTTTCTGGAATCTCGAAGGCTCGGATTCGACGCCGGAATTGCAGGAAGTCGCGCGCGATATGGCGCCTCGTTTTGCAGCGCACGAAACGCAGATTCTGCTTGATAAGCGCCTCTTCAAGCGTGTCGACGCTCTTTACGAGCGCCGCGATGCGCTGAAGCTCAATGATGAAGACCTGCGTGTGCTCGAACGCCACCATCTGGAATTCGTTCGCGCGGGCGCACGGCTGTCGTCGGCAGACAAATCACGCGTGAAAGAGATCAATGCGCGCCTCGCGACGCTCGTCACGCAGTTCATGCAGAACGTCTTGAAAGACGAGCAGTCCTGGCAGCTCGTTCTCGACGGCGAGAACGATTTGGCCGGACTGCCTCAAACGCTCAAGGACAGTGCGGAACGGGCGGCCGCTGATGTGGGTCTTCCGGGCAAGGCGATCGTGACGCTGGCGCGGTCGAGTGTCGAAGGGTTCCTGACGTACTCTGCCCGTAGAGATTTGCGGGAGCAGGCGTTCAACGCCTGGATCAGCCGCGGTGCGCGCGCTGGCGATACCGACAACAGGCAGATCGTTGCCGAAGCGGTTGCCTTGCGTGGCGAATATGCGCGGCTGATGGGCTTCAAGTCGTATGCCGAATTCAGCCTGCAGGACACGATGGCGAAGACGCCGGTTGCCGTCGATGAGCTTCTTCGCGCCGTGTGGGCGAAGGCCATCGTGCGCGCCAAAGGCGAACGCGATCTGCTGGCGGCCGAAGCGCAGAACGCGGGCGACAATTCGGAAATCATGCCATGGGACTGGCGCTACTATTCCGAAAAGGTGCGCCAGGCGAAGTACGATTTCGACGAGTCGAAGCTGCAGCCCTATCTCGAACTCGATCACATGATCCGCGCCGCGTTCGACACGGCGACGAAGCTCTTCGGATTGAAGTTCAAGGAGCGCAAGGATCTGCCGCGCTATCACCCCGAGGTGCGCGTGTGGGAGGTGCTCGACAAGAAAGGCCAGCACGTCGGCATCTTCATGGGCGATTATTTCGCGCGGGCGACGAAGCGCTCCGGCGCGTGGATGTCGTCATTCCGCTCGCAGCACAAGCTCGGCAAGGGCCAGACGCCGATCATCATCAACGTCTTGAATTTCACGAAGGGCGGCGACGGCATGCCGCCGCTACTGTCGTTCGATGATGCGCGCACGCTGTTCCACGAATTCGGGCACGGGCTGCACGGGTTATTGTCCAACGTGACGTATCCGTCGATCTCGGGAACGTCAGTGTCGCGCGATTTCGTCGAGCTGCCGTCGCAGCTTTACGAGCATTGGCTGTCGACGGCGGACGTGCTCGAAAAGCACGCGCTGCACTACAAGACCGGCAAGCCGATGCCGAAATCCCTGCGGCAGCGGCTGACGGCGGCGCGCAATTTCAATCAAGGATTTGCGACAATTGAATATACGTCGTCGGCGCTCGTCGATATGGCGCTCTATTCCGCCGACATGTCGGAAATCGGCGATATCGAAGGCTTCGAGCGTGATGCTCTCAACGGCATCGACATGCCGAAAGAGATTGTGATGCGGCACCGGCTGCCGCACTTCATGCACATCATGTCCGGCTATGCAGCGGGCTATTACAGCTATCTGTGGTCGGAAGTGATGGACGCGGATGCGTTCGCGGCGTTCGAAGAGACGGGCAACGTGTTTCATCCGGCGACGGCAAAGAAGCTGCACGAGTTCATTTACTCGGCAGGCAATCGGCGCGATCCGCACGACGCGTACGTGGCGTTTCGCGGGCGGCCGCCGAAGATCGACGGCTTGCTGAAGAAGCGCGGGCTGGCGGCTTGATGATTGGCCCCGGCGACTCCCCTTCGCGGAGCCGGCCGCCGGGGCACCTACCAGAGGCCCGCCATCGTCGCGCCGATGATGGGGCCGCTGCGGCCTTCCTGCACGAGCACGACGACCTTCTGCACGTCGGCCTGCATCATGGCGGCGCGGGGAAGCTGCACCTGCATCGGCTGGCCTTTCCAGATGCCGACGGGAATGAGCTCGTGGACGACGTTGGTGTAGGTCAGCGTCTTGCCGGCGTTCTCGCCATCCTTGACCGGCACCGAACCCGACATCTGGACGACGCCGAGCCAGATCGTCGCCTCGCGCGGGGCATGGCCGGATGCATCGGCGCCCAGCGCGAAGTTCATGGTGTTGCGCTCCTGCCAGAAACGGACCGGCACCTGGCGGGGTCCTCCGGATTTGGAGGTTTCGTCGATAGCTTGCTCGATTGCGGCTTTCGAGGAGCCATTGACAGGGATTTCGCCGTTCACGACCGCCTGCGGCGTGTAGATCTGGCCGTCGCCCCGGGCGCGGGCGTAATTGCGTTGCCGCTCGGTGTTGCGCGGCGAGGCAAAGGTGTCTTTCCAGCCGAGATAGTTCCAGTAGTCGACGGGCAGCGACAGGGCGATGATCGACGGGTCATCGGCGAGCGTCTTCAGCACTTCATCGGCAGGCGGGCAGGACGAGCATCCCTGGCTCGTGAAAAGTTCGACGACGGCTTTGACGGGCTGGTCCGCTGGCCGGTCGACGGGAACTTCCTGGGCTGAAGCGGGAAGGGCGCTGGCACCGACGACGAGGACCGCCAGCAGGAATTCGCGAAAACGCATCAATCGTTAAGCCTCACAGACACTACGGCCGCCGCCTAGTTTATCTTTAGCGCCCACAGACGTCAGGCCAAAGTGAAAGGCGCGAAAGCCTTGTCACGATGGGGTGAGCGTTAAGGGGTTCGTTGGCGGGTGGGGGAGTGTTACGTGGCGTTCTACCTTCCGCGTGGGCGAGACAGGAGCCGGGATAAGGGAGCGGATATCAGCAAACGTGCCCAGTCTCTGTTCGTCGGAAAACCCGGCCAATAATACAAGTGCTCAAAGTCAAACGTTTGGTCCTCGAAGCCTTGGACAAGATACTGCTGATGCCCGATCCGACCCGACAAAAAATCGACTGCATCAAGCGAAGCCCTACCTCATTCGTGAGGACTGTCGAAGCGCGGAGAGAGGGCCCAAGTCCTTTTCGGTATTGAAAGCCGATGCGTTGCTCGAACGATCCGACATCGCCGCACTTTTTGATTACTGAACACGCCTCGACCAGAATGACGTTCGACTGCAAAGACTGATAATAAAGCGGATTGCGTGGCTCCGGTGCGGACCGGGATCGGGCAATTACAAATCGAGGCCATGACCGAAATGAGTGCATTGAGCTGCTATATGGGACAGGCGGCCTTGACGGGAACGAATCGGGAACTATATCAATATGGCATCGTCAAAGGGTTTGTTCGTCATTATCCAAAGTATCCACTTGTGGGAACTTGTGATGATGCCATCCTCTTGACTCTCGAATCGCTACTAGTGCGAATCGACCCTTAGGACCCCACATGAGTAAGCGCCTACATGTCATGAAATTGAACCTTGATCGCCAGAAGGCGGTCGAGGCGATTGACTATGTCGCGCGTCAGTGGCCGGGGGTGACGCAATATTACCTTTGTAAGGTAATGTACTTCGCTGACAAAGAGCACTGTCTCGACTGGGGTCGAACAATTACGGGCGACAGGTACGTCGCCATGGATCACGGCCCAGTTCCTTCACGAGTATATGAGATGCTTAAGCCTGCCTCCGGGGAGGAGGATGAGCTGCTCAATTTGCTTTCGGAGCGGGTCTTGTTTCAGCTGGAAGGAAACAAAATCCACGTCCACTCAAAAGGTACTAATGATTTTTCTTCGCTCTCTGCCACAGACTTAGAATGCTTGAGCAATGCGATTACGTTTTGTAAGCCGTTGGGATTCTCTCGCTTGCGCGAGATAACGCATCGGGAATTAGCTTGGTCACGAGCGGCGAAAGATAATTCTACAAGCAATCCTCCGATGGACTTGGCTGACTGGTTCGAAGGCGGCGATCTTGACCGAGAGAAGGCTGCTGCAGAGTTGATACAGAATGCCAGGCACGGGGTGCGCTAGCTTACAGAAGTGGCATGTCTACCATGTATGGTGTGCGGATTGGATCCCACCACACTACCAATACTGCATTTGTGTCTGTACAATTCGGGAGTGGTTTTTATTTATCAACAGCGAACCTCCACAAGGAAGGAAAGCTAGAGCTTATGCCATTACTATTTCGAATCACGAAACGCATTTTTTGAAGAAACCAGAATCGCATACGCCAACCGCTCCAAACACATTCGCGGATGACCGTGTAGCTAAAGCTTTAGAAAATCCGGATAACGATCTAGGAAAACTTGCTCCCTTTTTGATAGGGCGCATCAAGTGCGCTGTCGAGACTAATCCGTCGCTGACTGACTTTCAGCGCCTTGTGATGTTGTCGGATGATCCGGTTCCATTGAACTAACTTCGTTGCCATTACCCTCTCAGTTCAGGCATCACCGGATGCCATCGCGAGCGACGTGATGCGCTTCGCAATCGGATCTTTGTGCGGTTCTTGATGATCTTCAGGCCAGCGGCGTGCTCCGCCTAATGAGGAATTGTCCGCGCTTCTCGGGGAGAGGGGCGGACAATTTTAAGTTAGCCCCGGCGACACGCGTTCTGCGTGGTGGCCGCCGGGACCAGTCATTTAAGCCGCCAGGTTGCGCAGCACGTAGTGCAGGATGCCGCCGTTCTTGAAGTATTCGATCTCGTCGAGCGTATCGATCCGGCAGAGCACCGGCACGGGCAGCGTCGAGCCGTCGGCGCGGGTGATGGTGATCGTCACGACCTCGCGCGGCTTGACGCTGGCGAGACCGGGAATGGACACGCGTTCGTCGCCCTTGAGGCCAAGCGATTCCCACGATGTGCCTTCGGTGAAGACGAAGGGCGCGACGCCCATGCCGACCAGGTTCGAACGATGGATGCGCTCGAACGACTGCGCGATGACGGCGCGGACGCCGAGCAGGTTCGTGCCTTTAGCCGCCCAGTCGCGTGAGGAGCCGTTGCCGTATTCGACGCCCGCAAAGACAACGAGCGGCACGCCTTCGGCTTCGTACTGCATGGCGGCGTCGTAGATCGGCATTTCGGTGCCCGACGGATAGTGGATCGTCAGGCCGCCTTCCTTCACGTTGCCGTTCGCATCCTTCACCATGTGGTTCTTGATGCGGATGTTGGCGAAGGTGCCGCGCATCATCACTTCATGGTTGCCGCGGCGTGTGCCGTACTGGTTGAAGTCCACCGGCTGCACGCCGTGGTCGAGCAGATACTTGCCGGCCGGGCTCGCGGTCTTGATGGAGCCCGCAGGCGAGATGTGGTCGGTCGTGATCTTGTCGCCGAAGAGACCTAGGATGCGGGCGTTGACGATATCGCCCACGGGCTTGGCTTCACGCGCGATCGACTGAAAGTAGGGCGGGTTCTGGACGTAGGTCGAAGAGCCGTTCCAGCCGTAGGTCAGGCCGCCGCTGGTCGCGATGCCCTGCCAGTTGTTGTCGCCTTTGAAGACATCGGCGTAGCGCGACATGAACATGGAGCGCGTGATGTTGTCGGCGATGAACTGCTGGATTTCCTGCGTCGTCGGCCAGATGTCCTTCAGGAAGACAGGCTTGCCGTCTTTGCCTGTGCCCAAAGGTTCTTTGGTCAGATCCTTCTGAACCGAACCCGCGAGCGCGTAAGCGACGACCAGCGGGGGCGACGCCAGATAGTTCGCCTGCACGTCGGGGCTGACGCGGCCTTCGAAGTTGCGATTGCCGGACAGCACCGCCGCAGCAACGATACCGTTGCCGTTGATGGCTTTCGAAATCTCAGGCGCCAGCGGGCCGGAGTTTCCGATGCAGGTGGTGCAGCCGAAGCCGACGAGGTTGAAGCCGATCTGGTCGAGGAAGGGCTGCAGGCCAGCGTCCGCGAGATAAGCGGCGACGACCTGCGATCCCGGTGCCAGCGATGTTTTCACCCACGGCTTGCTCGTCAGTCCGGCGTTGACCGCGTTGCGGGCGAGAAGACCGGCGGCAATCAGCACGCTCGGGTTCGACGTATTCGTGCAACTCGTGATCGCGGCGATGACGACGTCGCCGTGGCCGATGTCGAAGTCTTTGCCTTCGACGGGCACGCGCTTTGACAGCTCGTCGGGCTTCTTGTATTCGCCGGCGAGCGCCGTTTCGAAACCGGTCTTGATGTCGGTCAGCGCGATGCGGCCTTCGGGACGCTTCGGACCTGCCATCGACGGCACGACATCGCCGAGATCGAGTTCGAGCGTGTCGGTGAAGACCGGATCGGCCGAGCCCGTTTCGCGATAGAGGCCCTGCGCCTTGGTGTAGGCTTCAACAAGGGCGATGCGGTGCGCATCGCGACCCGACATCGTCAGGTAGTTGATGGTTTCCTTGTCGACCGGGAAGAAGCCGCACGTGGCGCCGTATTCCGGGGCCATGTTGGCGATCGTAGCGCGGTCGGCGAGCGTCATACTATCGAGGCCTGGGCCGTAGAATTCGACGAATTTGCCGACGACGCCTTTCTTGCGCAGCATCTGCGTGACCGTGAGCACGAGGTCGGTCGCGGTGACGCCTTCCTTCAGCTTGCCCGTCAGGCGGAAGCCGATGACCTCAGGAATGAGCATCGACTGCGGCTGGCCGAGCATTGCAGCCTCGGCTTCGATGCCGCCGACGCCCCAGCCAAGAACGGCCAAGCCGTTGACCATCGTTGTGTGGCTGTCGGTGCCGACGAGCGTGTCCGGGTACGCAACGGTTGCGCCGTCGGCCATCTCGTTCGTCCAGACGGTCTGGGCGAGATATTCGAGATTGACCTGGTGGCAGATGCCGGTGCCGGGCGGGACGACGCGGAAGTTCTGAAACGCGCCTTGGCCCCACTTCAGGAAGTTATAGCGCTCGCCGTTGCGGGCGTATTCGAGCGCGACGTTGTCGGCCAAGGCTTTCGGCGTGCCGAACTCATCGACGATAACGGAATGGTCGATCACAAGATCGACGGGCACGAGCGGGTTGATCTTCGTCGGATCGCCACCGAGCTTCGTCATGCCGTCGCGCATGGCGGCGAGATCGACAACGGCGGGAACGCCGGTGAAGTCCTGCATCAGCACGCGGGCCGGGCGGAAGCCGATTTCTTTCTCGGTTTTGCCTTTGTTATCGAGCCATTCGGCCATGGCCATGATGTCGGCCTTGGTGACCGAGCGGTTGTCCTCGTGACGAAGGAGATTTTCGAGGAGAACCTTCATGGAATAGGGAAGGCGCGAGATGCCTTTAAGGCCGTTAGCCTCGGCATCGGGCAGGGAATAGTAAACGTAAGTCTTACCCTCGACGGTGAGGGTTTTCTTGCATTTGAAGCTGTCGTCGGAAATGGGTGTAAGGGCGCTCAAGGTCAGGCCTCCGAAAGATTAAGACGAAGGGCTGCGCCGCCGGTGTGCCGACGGAATCGAGGACGCCCCGCGGCACATAGGACTGGGCCGCGCGACCCCCTCGCTTTTGCGCTAGCGAAGGATACAACGTGCCTTTTATATAAGCATATCGAAAAGAAAAGCCCAATCGTGCGGATGGCCAAATTGCCCCGCCTTTGCTCAATTCGACATCATGGAATCCGATCACTGTGCAGCTTATTGCTGAAGACTTGACCATCGACCGCGGGCCGCGGCGTGTCATCGAGGGGTTGTCGTTCGACGTTAAGCACGGCGAAGCCCTGGTGCTGACGGGAGCAAATGGCATCGGCAAGACGACGTTGCTGCGAACGCTGGCCGGATTCATCCGTCCGTTTCGCGGTTCTGTTCGTCTCGAAGGCGGCGATCCGGAGCTGTCAGTCGCGGAGCAGGCGCACGCGATCGGTCACGCCAATTCGGTGAAGTCGAGTTTGACGGTGATCGAGAACGCGACGTTCTGGAACGCCTATCTGGAAGCGAAGGATCATTCGCTAGAGCGGATCGACGCTGCGCTTCGGCATTTCGGATTGGAAGAGCTTGGCGAATTTCCCGCGGCGTATCTTTCGGCCGGACAAAAGCGGCGGCTCGGACTGTCGCGCCTGCTCCTCGCGCACCGGCCGCTGTGGCTGCTCGACGAGCCCACGGCATCGCTCGACGCGGCGTCGTCGGAGCGGCTGGTGGCGGCGGTGAACGCGCATACGCGCGAGGGCGGGCTTGCCGTCATTGCAACGCATTTGCCATTGGCGCTGGAGCGGGCGCGGACGCTCGATCTCGTGGCGCATAGGATGGCGGCGTGAAAAGTTTCTGGGCTCTCATCAAGCGTGACTTGCGATTGGCAGTCCGCGAGGGTGGCGCCATCGGCACGGCGCTGGGCTTTTTTCTCGTGGTCGTCTCGCTGATGCCGCTCGGGCTCGGCCCGGATCTCAATCTGCTCGCGCGGATCGCGGCGGGCATTCTGTGGATCGCGCTGTTGTTGGCAGCGCTGCTGTCGCTCAACCGTATTTTCGAGGCGGATTACGAAGACGGGACGCTTGATGTGCTGGCGACCGGGCCGCTGCCGCTCGAGCTTGTCAGCGCCGCAAAAGCTTTAGCCCACTGGATCACCACGGGAATTCCGCTGGCGATCATGGCGCCGGTGCTCGGTATCCTCCTCAATCTCGATCTCAATTCTTACCCTATTCTTGTGGCAACAACCTTAATCGGGACGCCGGCGGTGAGTTTTCTGGGGGCGATCGGCGCGGCATTGACCATGAAGACACGTCGCGGCGGCCTGCTTCTAGCCGTGATTGTGCTTCCGTTCTATGTGCCGACGCTGATTTTCGGCATATCGGCCGTCAGCGCCAGCGCGGGACCCGATGGGCTTAGTGCGTCGTTTCTCATTCTGGCGGCGGTGTCGCTGGTTACGGTCGTGCTGGGGCCGGTGGCGGCAGCTGCTGCGCTTCGGATCCAGTTGCAGTAATTCTCCAAATGGTAACCTCAGGCTTCATTGCGCCGTATCGTTTAAAGGCTTAAATCCCGCCCATGCAGACGCTTACGCAACGCCTCGCCAATCCGACACGGTTCATGGAGCTTTCCGCTCGCGTGCTGCCGTGGGTGACGGCCGCTTCGGCTATCCTGTTGGTTTACGGTCTTTATTTGGCATTTCTGGATTCGCCGCCTGACTATCAGCAGGGCGAGACGGTCCGGATCATGTACATCCATGTGCCGTGCGCGTGGCTCTCGATGATGATTTACGGGCTGATCGCTCTGTCGAGTTTCGGGCTGCTCGTGTTTCGTCATCCGCTGGCGGACGTTTCGGCGAAGGCTGCGGCGCCGCTCGGCGCGGCGTTCACGTTCCTGGCGCTGGTGACCGGTTCGCTCTGGGGCAAGCCGATGTGGGGCACCTACTGGGTTTGGGATGCGCGACTGACGTCGGTGCTGCTGCTGTTCTTTCTCTATCTCGGCTTGATTGCGCTGCGCTCGGCGCTCGAAGACGAAGGGGCTGCAGCCAAGCTGACAGCCGTCCTGGCGCTCGTTGGCGTGACGCTGCTGCCGATCATCAAGTTTTCGGTCAACTGGTGGAATACGCTGCATCAGCCGTCGACGGACTTTACATCGACTGTCGATCCCAGCATGCGTCTGCCGTTGCTGGTGATGGCGCTAGCGTTCACGCTGATGTTCTTCGCGATGCATCTGAAAGCGATGAGGAACGAGATTCTTCGCCGCCGGGTGAAGGCGCTCAGGACACAGGCGGTCATGGGCCGGGATCGGCTCGCGCCTCAGGCAGCGGAGTGATCGCTATGGATATGGGACCGCACGCTGCTTTCATTTGGCTGTCGTATGCCGTCGTCACGGTGACGGTGATCGGGCTCATCCTTTGGCTTTTGGCTGATGGATGGAAGCAGCGCGCCGAACTCGCCGCGCTGGAACGCCAGGGCGTCAAGCGCCGCTCCTCGCACTGAATAGAGAGAGATGACGGTGGCCCAGGGTCGATCCAATTATTTGCGCTTGTTGCCGGTCGTGATTTTCGTGGTCATCGCAGGCTTTTTCGCGATGGCGCTCAGGTCCGGCGATCCGTCGTTGCTGCCGTCGACGCTCGTCGGTAAGCCGGTGCCGCAGACGACGTTTCCAGCCGTCGAAGGACTGGAAGTGACAGCGGGCAAGTCCGAACCCGGATTTACCTCGGCTGATCTTGCGAAGGGCAAGATCTCGGTCGTCAATTATTGGGCGTCGTGGTGCGTGCCGTGCGTCGATGAGCATCCGATGCTGGAGCAGCTCAAGGAAGAGTCCGGCGTCGACATTTATGGCGTCAACTACAAGGACCAGGCGGCGGCGGCGCGGCGGTTCCTGGGGCGCTACGGCAATCCGTTCACGGCGGTCGGGACCGATGCCGATGGGCGCGCTGCGATCGACTGGGGCGTCTACGGCACGCCTGAGACGTTCGTCGTCAACGGCAGGGGCCACGTGATCTACAAGCACGTTGGACCGATCACGCCGGACTCCCTCAAGACGAAACTGCTGCCGATCATCGCCAAGGCGAAGGCGGAAGCTGCCGCCGCAGCGGCAGGTCCATCATCCTGATCGGCTGAGAAGGTTCGTAGCGGCCACGCCATCAAAGCGCGAAGAACTGACCGCGCGAGTGGTTCAGAACCGTCAGCGTTCCCGACTTGATGTCGAAATGCGCGCCGTGCAGCGACAAGCGGCCTTTGTCTTCCTGCTCTTTCACGAACGGGAAGGTACGCAGATTAGCAATCGACTGCTTGATGGCTTCTTTTTCGAGCGCTTCCTGACGGACGCTCGATGAGCTGGTTTGGTGCGCAGCCAGAACGCTGAGGCGGGCGTCGTCGAGCATCGACATCCATTTCGAAATGAAATGCGCGTCCGTCTGGATGGCGGCGTTCTGGTCAAGCGCGGCCTTCACGCCGCCGCAGCCCGAATGGCCCATGACGATCATGTTTTTCACGCGCAGGTTCAGCACCGCAAATTCCATCGCGGCGCTGACGCCGTGATATTTGCCGCTGACTTCGTAGGGCGGGACAAGATTGGCGACGTTACGCACGACGAACAGCTCGCCCGGCATGGCTGAGAAGATCGTCTCGGGATCGACGCGGCTGTCAGAGCACGAGACAATCATCGTCTCGGGGCTTTGCCCGTGTGTCGCGAGTTCTTCGTAATGGTCGGCGTTCGGAACGAAATGGCGATGACGGAAGCGGCGGTAGCGGTCCGCCAACGTTTCGGGAAAGCTGCTCATTATCGTTTTTCCTCCGCCATCGGCGGGGCTCCCTTGCTCGTGACCAAAACGATGTAGCCGACCACCGCTGCCAGCAGGGACCCTGCCATAACGCCGAGACGCACTTCCGCGGTCAGCGTGGGGTCGGGGAACGCCAGCAGGCCAATGAACAAGCTCATCGTGAAACCGATGCCGCCGAGAATTGCGGTCCCGAAGAGCTGCATCCGAGATGCACCGTGAGGCATTTCTCCGAGGCCGCTGGCAATCGCAGCGCGCACTGCGCCGTATATGCCGAGTGGCTTGCCGAGGAAAAGACCCAACGCGATGCCGACGGGGATTTGCGACAGCATGTCATTCATCGACAGGTCGCCAAGCGCCAATCCGGCGTTGGCGAGAGCGAAGATCGGCATGATGCCGAAGCTGACCCAAGGGCTTAACGTGTGCTCGAGCGCCGGGAGCGGGCCGTCAACGCCTTTGACGGGGCTGGAACATGGGATCATCAAAGCGGTCACGACACCCGCGATGGTTGCATGCACGCCCGACTTCAACACGCAGAGCCAAACAAAGGCTCCGACGAGCAGATAGGGCCAGACCCGCATAACGTTGAGCCGGTTCATGACCGCCATCACGGCGACGCCGGTAGCGGCCAATCCCAATGCCGTGAACGACAGTTCGTATGTGTAGAAAAAAGCGATGATCAGAATGGCGCCGAGATCGTCGATGATGGCGAGGGCGAGCAGGAAGACCTTCAGCGTCGGCGGGACGCGCTTGCCCAGCAGCGCCATCACGCCGACGGCAAACGCGATGTCGGTTGCTGCCGGAATGGCCCAGCCGCGCAGGTGCTCCGCGTTATTGAAATTGACCGAAGCATAGATCAGCGCTGGTACCGCCATGCCGCCAATCGCACCGAAGATCGGCAGCATGGCGGCGGATGGTTTCGAGAGCGCGCCGCGAATGGCCTCCCGCTTGATTTCGAGGCCGACGACCAGAAAGAAAATGACCATCAGGCCGTCGTTGATCCAGTGGTGAATTTCTTTCGTGAGAGAGAAGGGTGCGACGCCGAGCTGAACTTTGGTCGTCAATATGTGCTCGTAGGTGTCGTGCAGAGGGGAATTGGCAAGGAACAGCGCCAAGACCGCGGCGGCAAGCAAAACAAGGCTGGCAAGAACTTCTCTGCTAATGCCTTCCGCGCTTGATTCTGGCTTCATATCTGCGGAGTCCCTCCATAAAAATGATCCCCGGGCAGATATGCCGGTTCATTCCACGCGCAGCAACCCAAAGCGGGCGTGGCGCGCGAATGTCACTCACGCTGCAGCTTCGATGGACACAGGAGAGATGTGCCGCCAATCGACGAAATTCGGCAGCATGCGATCGGTGCCGCGGCTGATTTCGAGCGCGCGGCGAACGCCGCCGAGAGCGTAAGCCAGCGCCGTCTGAGGCTGTTCGCCGTGCATGAGTTTGGCGGTGAGGCAGCCTGCGAAGATGTCGCCGGTGCCATGGGGCACGTCGGCCCATTTCTCGACGCGGCCGATGAAGGTGCGGTTCGCAGCCGTCAGCACGGTAGCGAGCGAGGTTGGCCCGTCCGGAATTGACGTTCCGGCGAGGATGGGGCGGCTGAGGCTGGCGATTGCGGTGACGGCATCGGCCGGCGATTGGACATCGATGCCGGACAGCCACGACAACTCGAAGCGGTTCGGCGTCATGATGTCGGCCAGCGGCATGAGCAGATCGCGGATGCCGTGTGCGGATCGTTCGTCAATGTAGAGGCCGCCGGGGTCGTCGCCGAAGATCGGATCGCAGATATAGGCGATCTCGGGCTTTGCGGCGCGCAGACGCGTTACAGCTTCGGCGACGATTTCGACGTGCTGGAGCGATGGTAGGTAGCCGGAGAAAATCGCGTCGAACGAGGCCAGCCAGCCATTGTCGGCGAGGGCGCGGACCATGTCTCCGACAAGCCTCGGGTCGAGCGTAATGCCGGCGATATGGGCGCGGATCGGATGGTTCGACAGCACAACCGTCGGCAGTCCGACGACGTCGATGCCGGCGGCGAGCAGGGGCGGGCTTGTTGCGGTCAGCCCAACGGGATCATGCGCAACATACGACGAGATCATAAGAATGCGGCGCATAGGGACCAAAGAGTTTCGCGATTGGACTTTGCCGCGCGATGGGCAAGCCAACGCCAGCGCTCGGAATTGCGATTTATTCGAAAGTTTAGTCGCGGTCGATGTTGCAAACGTGCATGCTGCGATGCAAAATCAACGCATTTTCTACGGGAGTCGATGCGATGGCCATGAGACCCAGACGCAGCGTCCTCTATTTGCCCGGCGACAACGAGCGAGCTCTCGAAAAAGCCAAAACGCTGCCGGCGGATTCGATCATCATCGATCTTGAGGACTCAGTCGCACCACCTAACAAGGAAAAGGCGCGAGCGCAGGCAACCGCTGCGATCCACGAAGGCGGTTTCGGGTCGCGCGAGGTGATCCTGAGGGTCAATCCGATAGAAACGCCGTGGGGGATGGCCGATCTGCATGGGGCTATGGCCGCCGTTCCGGACGCCATTCTCATTCCAAAGGTTTCGAACTCCGGCGATATCACCGGTACGGCGAAGGTCATCAAAGCATCGGACGCCGATCCGCGCATTCGCCTCTGGGCGATGATCGAGACGCCGATGGGGATCATCAACGCCAAGGAAATTGCCGCCTGTGCGCCCGACCAGGACAACCGGCTTGTCTGCTTCGTGCTCGGCACGAACGATCTCCTGAAAGAGAGCCGGGCACTCGCAAGCCGCAACCGTTTCGCCGTCGTGCCGTGGTTGGCGATGACGCTGGTGGCCGCGCGGGCTTATGGGCTCGATGTCATTGATGGCGTCTACAACGATTTTAAGGACGAATCCGGTTTTCGCGCCGAATGCGAGCATGGCCGCACGCTGGGCATGGACGGCAAGACGCTCATCCATCCGTCGCAGGTCGTGCCGTGCAACGAAGTCTTTTCACCGACGATCGAGGAAATCGCCTGGGCGCATAAGATCATCAAAGCCTTCGAAGAGCCCGAGAATGCGCGCAAGGGGGTGATTACGGTTGAGGGGCGCATGGTCGAACGCCTGCATCTCGTGATGGCGAGGCGTGTCGCCGCCATCGCCGATGCCATCAACGCGCGATCGAAAGTTGAGGAGCCGTGGTTTTAGTAAATGGCGCCTCCGACGCGCTTCGTGCGGCCCTTGATCGCGTCCCCGACCTTTCAAAAAAGGGTTGCGGTCTGATCCCGACATCCTGAAAAGAACCAAAACCCGAAGCCCGTGCGTAAGGGCTTCCCGAACCATAAGGCGGGGATTGATGGCCGGAACCAAGACAAACGCAGGAAACTTCTTCGAAGATTTCACTTACGGCCAAGTCATTCATCACGCTACGCCACGCACCGTCACCGACGGCGATGTGGCGCTTTACACCTCGCTTTATGGGTCGCGCTTTGCGGTGCAATCCGCGGATACTTTCGCCAAGGCCATCGGTTATCCGAAGGCTCCGCTCGACGATATGCTCACGTTCCATGTCGTGTTCGGCAAGACAACGCCGGATATCTCTCTCAACGCCATCGCCAATCTCGGCTACGCCGATTGCCGGTTCCTGAAGCCTGTCTATCCGGGCGATACGCTGTCGGCGACGTCGGAAGTGATTGGTCTGAAGGAAAATTCCAACGGCGAGACGGGCACCGTTTACGTGCGTTCGACGGGGCGCAATCAGGATGGCGAAGTCGTCCTCGAATATTGCCGCTGGGTGATGGTGCGCAAGCGCTCCAAGGGTTCGCCGGCGCCGGAAGCGGTGGTGCCGAAGCTTCCCGAGCGTGTTGATCCGGAAGTTCTTGCGTCGGCGGTCCCGGCGCTCGACATCAGCAAATATGATTTCGCGCTGTCGGGTTCGCCGCATCGCTGGGGCGATTATGAGCCGGGCGAGAAGATCGATCATGTCGACGGCATGACATTGGAAGAAGCCGAGCATCAGATCGCGACGCGGCTTTATCAGAATACGGCGAAGGTCCATTTCAATCAGCACACCGAATCCAAAGGCCGGTTCGGCAAGCGGATCGTCTATGGCGGCGTTGTCATTTCACTGGTGCGGGCGCTGTCCTACAACGGGCTCGGCAATGCCTTCCACCTGGCAGCCATCAACGGCGGCCGGCACGTGGCGCCGACGTTCGCCGGCGATACGATCTACGCGTGGTCGGAAATTCTGGAGAAAGCCGAGATTCCCGAACGGAAGGACGTCGGCGCGCTTCGGGTTCGTCTCGTCGGCGTCAAAAACCAGGATTGCGCGTCACTGCCGCTCAAGACTCCGACGGGCGAGTACGCCGAAGGGGTTGTTCTCGATCTCGATACGTGGCTTGTGCTTCCCCGCTAAGGGCATTCAGCGGCAGCGGGGCTGGCTGACGCCTGTGCCTTGGCGCTAGCGACTTCGGGGCAGGAAGCGGGGGAACACGTCGCATGAACCTCAGAGCGGACGTCAGTGCGAACCTCAAGGCGAGCATCAGAACAATCGGTCGCGTGGCGCTGGGTGTGCTCGTTCTGGCCGTGGCCGGACCGGCAGATGCGGCAGGCGAAAAGGCCGTTGCCGAGATCAAGCTCGCAAATGGATCGAGTGCGGGAACGGTGACGCTGACCGACGTGTCCTCCGGCGTGCTTCTCGCATTCGATCTCAAAGGCTTGCCGCCGGGCGCTCACGCTTTTGGCGTGCATGAGGGCGGCAAATGCGAGGGCGATTTTTCGTCCGCCGGGCCGACCTACAATCCACTCGGCGCTCAGCACGGCTTCATGAACGATGAAGGTCCGATGGCGGGCGATCTTCCCAACATCGTCGCCGGACCCGACGGCACGGCGCGCGCCGAAATGATGACAACGTATCTCCACTTTAACGTCGGCGCCGACGATACGCTTTTCGATGCCGATGGATCATCGCTTGTCATCTATGACAAGGCCGATGACTATCGGACCGATCAGGATGGCAGCGGGGAAAAGCGGATCGCTTGCGGTGTGATCAAACAGCAATAGCGTTCAGTGGGACGCGAAATTCACGTTGATCAATCGACGTGATGCCGCTTTGCCGATGCGCACGCCGGACCTGAAATTGTAAATCTCCAAAGGGCCGCGATTCGATCGTATGTATGCGTCGCAATTAGCCGGCCGGACATTCGAAGCGAGATGCGGTGATCAATCAAGTTGCAATCATCGGTGCGGGTCTGGCGGGGCTTTCATGTGCGCAGACGTTGCGGAGCGCGGGCATTTCCGTTGAGGTTTTTGAAGAAGACCGCAACGTCGGCGGCCGTCTCGCAACGACCTGTCTCGGCAGCGACCGGTTCGATCCGGGTGCGCAATATCTCTTGGCGCAAACGGATGAATTCGGGCGTTATCTCTCGGAGATTGCGGGTCTCGGGTTCGCGGATACCTGGACGCCGCGACAGTGGAAACCAGGGCCCGGCAAAACCGTCCGCGAGCCGTGGATTGTCGGGACGCCCGGTATGTCGTCGATCGTGCGTCCGATGGCCGATGGCGTGCGTGTCTCGGTCGGTCGGCGGGTGCAATCGCTCGAACGGCGTGAGAAAGGCTGGCACCTCTGGTTCGCAGACGAAGCATCGGCTGGGCCGTTCGAAGCGGTCGCGATCGCCGTTCCTGCGGCAGCGGCGTTGCCGCTGACGGAACGGATCGACCGTCTCGCGTCGCCGCTGCGGAACGTGTT